>NZ_RRYV01000006.1 GCF_014861395.1 Psychrobacter sp. FME13
ACGTTACTTTAATCAAAATCTCTTATCAGCTGTCCTAAATTAGTTGACCACTACAATGAAGGTGGCAGATCTAATAAGGATGACAGGAATTAGTAAGTCGACAGTGCACAAGATCTATAACGAACAGACTTCAAGAATAGATTTTGACACTATGGATAAAATTTGTGAGGCACTAGATATTGAAGTAGGTGATTTATTTACTTATGTACCTAACGAGTCGCTAGATAAAGAGAAGTAAATTAATTTTGAGAGTGCTTTAGATAGTTTAGGGTAGAGGTCAAAAGTGCTACTCTGAAAGAAAGGCGAAATAGACAGCAGGCGCAACTTAGGCACAATTTAGGCACACACATTTTTTAATGACGTTTGCGGAAAGTGAGAAAAGAGGAAATCTGCATCAACGTATAGTTTCCTTTTCCGCTACAGCCCATATTTCACGGACAAAAAAAAGCCCCAATCAAAAAGATTGGGGCTTTCGAATCTGGTAGGCGTAACTAGATTCGAACTAGCGACCTCTACCATGTCAAGGTAGCGCTCTAACCAACTGAGCTATACGCCTATTTAGGTCATGCATTTTAGCAAGTTTTTCAAACTTTGCAAGCCTTTTCTATCACAATACTCACTTATTATCATAATATTTGATAAAGCGTCAGATATAGAATATTTATTAGTGTTAATTATTTATTTATATTAAATACTAATTTAATTGTGTTTAGTTTTTATTGTTAATAAAAGTGTCATTCCTATTATTTATCAAGGCTGAACTGATATGATATATCTTGAGTTTTGGTGATAATGATTTCAAATGAATCTTGATTGCCAAGAATGAAATAAGCATAAGTTGGAGGAGAATATGGGTCTATTGGTAGATGGGCAGTGGCAAGACAAATGGTATGACACAGAATCTAGCGGTGGACGCTTTGAGCGTGAAGATGCAGGTTTTAGAAACTGGGTCACGGTAGATGGCAGCGCAGGACTGTCAGGTGTAGGGGGATTTAAAGCTGAGGCCAATCGCTATCATCTATATGTTTCGTTAGCTTGTCCTTGGGCGCATCGTGCTTTAGTTTATCGTAAGCTCAAAGGCTTGGAAGATATGATTTCACTTTCTGTCGTCCATCCCTATATGGGTGAGCATGGCTGGACGTTCTCAGATGGTTCAGGTGTCATCGCTGATCCTATCGTAAATGCGAGCTATTTATATGAGATATACAGGGCGGCAAAACCGGACTATACAGGACGTGTCACGGTACCCGTTTTATGGGATAAAAAGACCAATACCATCGTTAGTAATGAGTCGGCAGAGATTATTCGTATGTTTAATTCAGCCTTTGACGAAGTTGGTGCATTGGCGGGTAATTTTCTACCGATAGAGTCATTAACAGCAATCGATGAGATCAATGATTTTGTTTATCCTGCGATAAATAATGGCGTGTATAAAGCAGGTTTTGCGACTACGCAAGCAGCTTATGAGGAGGCAGTGACGGAGCTGTTTGCCGCGCTAGATACGTTAGAGGTACGCTTATCCAGCCAGCGCTATTTGGTCGGTGATACGATAACGGAAGCAGATTGGCGACTGTTTACGACCTTGGTGCGCTTTGATGCTGTGTATGTCGGACATTTTAAATGTAACCTGCATCGTATCGTTGATTACCCAAATCTATGGGGCTATCTGCGTGAGTTATACCAAGTGCCAGGTATTGCGGAGACGGTGAATATGGCTCATATTAAGCAGCATTATTACACCAGTCATGCCAATATCAATCCTACTCGCATCATACCTGTGGGACCAGTGGTTGATTTTAATGAGCCGCATGACCGTGCACATTTATAGCTTTATTTATTAAAATAAAGCATTCAGACGAAAAAACGCCTCAACCACTATTAGGTAGTTGGGGCGTTTTTTTATGAGATGAAATACTCTTTACTTCATGTTAGGCATTGTTTAATTGACGTGCTGCTTCTAGAGCAAAGTAAGTCAAGATACCATCAGCACCAGCGCGGCGGAAGCCTATTAAAGACTCTAAGATGACGGCATCGCTGAGCCAGCCGTTTTGAATGGCAGCCATGTGCATCGCGTATTCACCAGAGACTTGATAAGCAAAGGTCGGTACACCAAAGGTATCTTTGACCTCACGAATCAAGTCTAGGTATGGCTGACCAGGCTTAATCATGACCATATCAGCACCTTCATTGATGTCCATGGCCACTTCATGCAATGCCTCTGCGCGATTGCCAAAGTCCATCTGATACTGTTTTTTATGTCCACCTTTTAGGTTGCCAGCACTACCGACCGCATCACGGAATGGACCATAATAAGCGGATGCATATTTTGCTGAGTAGGCCATGATGGCGGTATTGACAAAACCTTCGGCTTCAAACGCATCACGCATGGCCTTAATGCGGCCATCCATCATATCGCTTGGGGAGATGATATCCGCACCTGCACGAGCATGTACCAATGCTTGCTTGACTAGCACTTCAATGGTTGCATCATTGATGACATAGCCAGTGTCATCTAGCAAACCATCTTGACCGTGTGAGGTATAAGGGTCTAAGGCAACATCGGTCATAACTACCATTTCTGGTACGGCATCTTTGACCGCCTTTATTGTACGTGCCGTTAGTGCGTTTTCGTCATAAGCTGATCTGCCATCAGCTGTTTTTAATGAGTTATCAATCACTGGGAAGATATCGATGGTTGTAACGCCTTCTGCCAGTAATTCTTTGGCGTAGTGGATCAGTAAGTCAATGGATAGGCGCTCGACACCTGGCATACTAGCAATCGTTTCGCGCTGGTTCTCACCTTCTAGTACAAAGACAGGGGCGATAAAATGTTTAGGATGTAGCTCAACTTCACGAATCATGGCACGTACATTATCGTTATAACGTAGGCGGCGTAAGCGAGTAGCAGGGTATTGGCGATTGAAAGTATAAGTCATGTTTTTCTCACTATAGGATTTTATCTGGATTTTGATTTAGGTTTTTTATCACAGATGGTTATAACAACAGCGTTATTTAATGATATTAAAAATATCTAACGCTACTATAACCAATAGTGATAGTAGAAAGCAAAAAGCCCTACCAAGTCGGTAGGGCTTTTTGTACTTATCGACTGCTGATCTTATGATATGGCCATGAGATAATGCCTCTATCAAGCTTAAGGACGAGTATCCTTAAGGATTAGTTGTCTGTGTGACAGATGCTGGCTCAACAGTGCTCTTGTTAAAAGTCGTCTTTTCCGTGATTACTCCTACAGTCGCATCCGTTGTACCATCGTTATTAATATCAACTTCGGTAGTAGGTCTAAAGGTTGTGGATTCAGATGGTTGCGCTTGTTCAATCGCTGATGCTTCCTCTAAAGAAACCACGCGTGCTGAGCCTGCAGCATTAACTGCATTGGTGGCTTTTGTCTTATTACCGTAGTTTGACACATTCGCTATTTGTGCCAAGTTGGTATGCTGCGGTACTGGAATATCAGTTGGTACGTCTAGATTGGCACCGCCGCCGAGCGCTTGATACAACTCAATTTGGCTAATGACTTTTTGTAGCTCTAAATTCAAAATACCCTGCTGCGTTGAGAATAAAGAACGTTGTGCATCAAGTACGTCTAGGTAGTTAGAGACACCTGCTTTAAAGCGTGCATTGGCAATATTATAAGTTTGCTCATAGTTGTCTTGCAAACGATATTGTGCATCGAGCTGATCGCCTAATGTTGCTCGTGTTGCGAGGACGTCAGAGACTTCACGGAACGCCGTTTGAATAGAGCTTTCATAGGCAGTCAGCGTTTGGTCGCGCTCAATCTTAGCCACATCATAATTGGCATCTAAGCTACCAGCATCGAAAATAGGCACACTAATACTTGGACCAAATGACCAACCAAATGAACCACTGCTGAATAAATCATCCAAACTGCCACTACTAACACCGATATTACTGGCCAGGCTGATAGATGGGAAATAAGAGGCACGTGCTACTTCGATGTTGGCACCAGCAGCTTTCAAGTTGTATTCTGCTTGTAGCACATCTGGGCGATAGCGTAGCAACTCACTAGGTAATCCAGTATTAAATATTTGCTGGTTAGTAATATTGGTAACCGAAGGCGTAGGCCGAAGGTCACTAGGTATAGGTGCACCAACTAAGTACTGCAAAGCATTACGTGCCGTCAAAACACTGCTTTGAGCACTCAACATCGCAAGATTGGCGTCTTCTAATGAGGCGCTCGCTTGCAAAGAAGCCAGTTTGTCATCAATGCCTGCTTCAAAGCGTTTGGTGGTGATAAAGAGTGACTCTTTACGACTTTCATAAGTTTTGGACGCCAACTCAAGTTGGGCTAGGCTATAACTTAGATTGGCATAGCTCTGGGCAATATTACTGATGAGCGTGATTTGAGTGGTGTTTTTTGCAGCTGTGGTGGCCAAAAAGTTCTGTAAGGCTTGATCTTTTAGGCTTGAAATTTTACCCCAAAAATCCAGCTCATAGCTTGCTAAACCCAGATTAACATTGTAGCTATTACTGGCGTTACGATCAGTGCTGTTTTGGGCACCGCGAGAATAACTGCCACTACCATCAATCGTTGGCAAGTCGCTAATATCCGTGATTCGATATTGTGCACGTGCTTTTTCAATGGCTAGACGTGCGCTTTCGAAGTCTTTATTGTTTTCAAGACCCAGTGCTATGAGAGCTTTTAAGCGCTCATCGCTATAAAAATTCTGCCAGCGCTGACTGGCAATACTGGCCTGATCAGCGCTACTAGCCGTGTCCTTATCGTATGCTTCATAGGCTTGGTTGATTGGAACATTAGGCTGAGCCAGCACAGGGTTTATATCTGATTTCGGAATCGTATTACAAGCAGCCATACTGATTGCTAGGGTTGTTAGACCTATTAGCCGCACACCATTTTTACGAATGCGAGATGGTAATAAAAGGGTAGAGGTCACGGGGCACTCACCTGTCGTTGCGCCCACGCTGGCAGTCATATTGACTGTCGCGTGTGCTGAGTTTGAGGTAAAAATCGAACGAAAACTCATTATGTATTGTCTCCTAAGTTCACAGGCTGATAACTCTTAGAGAGAGTCGGACTTTGTGGATCACCATTTGGTGTATCATCACCATCGTCTCTATCATTTGGCTTGTTATTCTCATATTTATGAGGAAAGATACTACGTATCCAGATATAGAACATGGGAATAAAGAAAACACCTAATATAGTGGCACTAACAACCCCACCAAGTACACTGGTACCAATAGCACTTTGGCTGCCAGAACCAGCGCCAGTGGCTAAGAATAATGGTACAACCCCGAGGCCAAAGGCAAGCGATGTCATAATGATTGGGCGCAAGCGTTGACGCGCTGCCGTCATCACTGACTCTTTAAGACTATAACCAGCGTCTTGATAATCTCTTGCAAATTCGATAATTAAAATCGCATTTTTAGCAGACAGTCCAACTACAGTCAGCAAACCTACCTGCAAATAAACATCGTTGGCGAAGCCGCGCATCCATGTAAATAGTACTGCGCCTAAAACACCAAGTGGTACAACTAATATGACAGAGAAAGGTATCGACCAGCTCTCATACAAAGCAGCTAGACATAAGAATACCACTAAGAGCGAGACTGCATATAGCAATGGAGCCTGAGCACCTGATTTTTTCTCTTCAAGTGACGTGCCTGTCCACTCATAACCGACGCCTTCAGGCAGATTGGTTATCATCGTCTCTACCGCCGCCATTGCTTCACCCGTACTGAGTCCAGCAGCAGCAGAACCCTGAATGTTCATAGAAGGGAAACTGTTGTAACGGGTCAGACGCGGAGAACCTGACTGCCATTCACTGCTAGAGAACGCATCGAATGAAATCATATCGTTATTGTCATTACGTACATACCACTTACCAAGATCGTCAGGATTGGTACGACTACTCGGCTCGCCTTGTACATAAACGCTCTTAATACGACCACGGTCAACGAAGTCATTGATATAACTTGAGCCCCATGCGGTCGAGATAACGCTATTGATACTGGACATCGACAAGCCATATGCAGCGGCCTGTTCTTGATTGACATTGACTTTCAGCTGCTGTGCATCCTCTTGACCGTTAGGACGTACACCAGAGACTTGGTCGTTTTGAGCGGCCATACCCAACAACATATTGCGGGCTTCGAGCAGCCCTTCATGACCGACGTTTCCGGTATCCTGTAGCATCAAGTCAAAACCACTGGCATTACCAAGTTCAGTAATAGCGGGCGGTACAATGGGGAATACTTGCGCCTCATTAATCTGAGTAAAGAAGTACCCCATTGCTCGGCCAGCCACAGCTTGCGCGGTATTTTCATCACCTGGGCGTTCATCCCAATCCGACAAGCGTACAAACGCCAGACCCATGTTTTGGCCTGATCCGGCAAAACTAAAGCCTGCAACGGTAAAGACAGAGGCAATATTATCGGCTTCTTGAGTATCGTAATAGTTTCTAACTTTATCCAGTACGTCTTGTGTCTGATCGAGTGTAGAGCCAGAGGGAAGCTGAACTAAGGTAAACATAATACCTTGATCTTCTTCTGGCAAAAACGAGCTAGGAATGCGTAAAAAGATCACCGTCATAATACCAATAATGGCAGCATAGCCAATTAAATATAACCATTTACGACCGAAGCTTTTACCCACGAAGCGCTCATAAGAGATGCTTGCTTTAGAGAAGCTACGGTTAAACCAACCGAAGAAACCTTTTTGAGTGGCCATATTACTCTTGTCATGGCTCTTGCTACGTTTAAGCAAGGTCACACACAGGGCAGGGGTAAAGATAAGGGCAACTAAAGCCGATAGTACCATGCTGGTAATCAAGGTAATGGAGAACTGACGATAGATAGCACCAGTTGAACCGCTAAAGAACGCCATAGGTACAAATACTGCTGATAGAATCAGAGCAATACCAACAACAATCTTACTAATTTCACCCATCGATTGAACGGTAGCGTCTTTGACAGAAATGTCAGGATCTTCTTCCATAATCCGTTCGACGTTCTCTACGACTACGATGGCATCATCGACCAATAGTCCGATAGACAGTACCATCGCAAACATAGTCAGAACGTTAATACTAAAACCTGCGATATACAGCACACACAAGGTACCCAAAAGTACCACAGGTACAGCCAATGTCGGGATAATCGTTGCACGCCAGTTCTGTAAGAAAATGAACATGACGATAAATACAAGCACAATAGCTTCGATGAGCGTATGTACTACTTGCTCAATAGACAACCGAACGAATGGTGTCGTGTCATAAGGAGTAACCGTGGTTAGGCCAGCAGGAAAGTTTCGTTCCAACTCAGCCATACGAGCACCAAGTGCTTCGCGCGTATCAAGTGCGTTAGCGCCACCTGCCAAGGATATACCCATACCAGCAGCTTCTTGACCGTTAAATAGTGAGTTAACACTGTAGTCTTGACTTCCAATCTCAACATCTGCGACATCGCTTAAGCGTACTTGCGCGCCTGAGGCATCCGTTTTCAATAATATGTTTCTAAATTCATCAGGGGTCTGTAGGTAGCTTTGTACCGTTACAGTTGCGTTGATGACTTGTTGTTCAGTGTCAGCGGGCGCTTGACCTAACTGGCCTGCAGAGACTTGCGCATTTTGCGCACCGACGGCAGTAATGACATCAGAAGGCATCAAGTTATAGCTACGTAAGCGTGCAGGGTCTAGCCAGATACGCATCGCGTAGGTAGAGCCAAATACACGAACTTCACCAACACCTTCGACACGGCTGATCTGATCAACGATGTTTGAGTTAATGTAATCTGCGATATCACCGCGATCCATACTGCCATCTTCAGAGATGAATGCTTGCACCATCAAAAGGCTGCTAGAGGATTTGTTGACCGTGACACCTTGACGCTGAACGGATTCAGGTAGTGAGCTTGTTGCTGCTTGAAGCTTGTTCTGTACCTGTACTTGAGCGGTATCAGAGTCAGTACCAGTCTCAAAGGTGAGCGTCACTGATGCGCTACCGTTTGACGAGCTGGTTGATGACATATACATCAAACCATCAAGACCTTTCATTTTTTGTTCGATGATCTGGACCACTGAGTTTTCAACGGTTTGCGCACTGGCACCAGGGTAATTTGTGCTAACTGTAACAGTCGGCGGTGCAATACGTGGGTACTGTTCGATCGGTAGATTAATGACCGATATCACCCCGATGAGCATGACTAAAATAGCCAATACCCATGCAAAAATAGGGCGATTAATAAAAAAACGTGACATAGTATATCCCTAAGTCTTCCTATCTTTGAATGGAATTAGTTAGCTGCATCTTCCGCAGGTTTCTTGGCCGTGTTGCTGTCAGCAGGGTTCTTAGTTGCTGCTTGCTGTGGTGTTTTGGCCGAAGTACTAGCAGGCGTGCTATTTCCAGTTGATGCTGGCGTAGCATTTTCTACAGGCTTGGCAACGACTTCTTGATCAGGCTTAACTTTTGAGCCACCGATGACCACTAGCTTGTCGCCTTCTTTTAGACCGTCAGTCACTATCCATTTGCCTTCATATGTACCATTGATCGTTACAGGGCGTACTTTAATTTTATTGTTTTCATCGACGATATAAACTTGAGTTTCATTTTTGGTAGAGCGGGTGACCGCGCTTTGTGGTACCAATACTGCGTTGGTAATGACACTTTGGGTCAAACGCGCACTTACATACATACCCGGTAGTAGAATATCATTACTATTCGGGAAAATTGCGCGTAGAGTGACGGCGCCAGTTGATTCATCAACTTGTGCTTCAGATAAAGCCAATTGACCACTAACGGGATAAACGGTACCGTCTTCTAATACCAACTCAACACTATTCAGTCCCGCTTGTGCTTTGCCTGCAGCGATTTGTTGCTTCAATTTTAGCAGCTCGGATGAAGACTGACTGATATCGACATAGATAGGATCTAGACGTGAAACTGTCACGAGCGGATCAGTTTGACTGGCACTAACCAACGCACCAGCAGTAAAGTTTGAGCGGTCACTACGACCAGAAATGGGTGCACGTACTATCGTGCGACTAAAGTCTAGGGCACTGGCTTTTAAACCCGCTTTTGCGCTTGCAATACTCGCTTTTGCGCTTGCGGCGCTGGCTTGTGATTGGCCAATAGCTGCGCGTGCGCTTGCTACCGCTGCTTCGGCTGTGCGTACAGCTGTCACAGCTTGATCGTATTCTTGTTTAGATATGGCATTAATTTCGACCAAACCACTCAATCGCTGTAAGTCGCTTTGTGCTTGTGCTAATGATGCTTGATTACTCACCAAGGTAGCTTTGCTGCTGGCCGTGTTTGCCAATGCTGTTTGATAGTTGGCCTGAGCCTGTGCGACAGCTGCTCGACCACTCGTTACAGAAGAAGCATAATTGTCCGTATTAATACGATAAAGTGCCTGACCTTTTTTGACAGAGCTCCCTTCACGGAAAAGTATTTCATCAATGACGCCACTAACCTGTGGGCGGATGTCTGCGGTTTGGTAGGCTGTGGTACGACCAGCAAAGGTTTTTACTTGAGGTACGGTTTCGAAGGTTACGGTTTGGACGTTGACGACAGATGGAGGCATTTGCTGTTGTGCTGCATCTCCAGCAGCATCGCCATCATTGTCACAGCCCACCAATACAGCTCCAGATAGTACAGCTGCCATTATAAGCGCAAGATAAGAGTGCTTCATCAATGTCCTCGTCAATAATATAATTGCGGTATAAATAAAAGAGTAATAATCAGTAGTAGTGTTTGATATATCGTTATTTATGCTATAACAATCAGCATTAGGTGCTATGAATAATAGGCATATGCATTACAATGTTGATTGTTTAATAAATTTAAAAATGGCTATCAATACGAAATATATAATTAAATAATCAGGTATTAGCCAATAAGCATAGTCCGCTATTATAAACTAAAGGGTTAACCCCACAGTCAAGCTAATAAAAAGAAATTTTTCCTAAAAAAATCCGTATTTCTAATCATAAACAATAAAGATATTGAGGGTGTACGCACCACAAAATATAACGTTCAACAAGATGTAACATTATGAACCAGTTAAAATTATGTTGTTTTTTGGTTAATGAAGCTGATTTTGTACATATCTAAAACTGTATTTAAGAAGTGTCATGTAGACAGCAAAACATTGTATTTAGCGATATCTAAAATCATTTTTAAATTTAGTTAAGCTGTATGGGTTGCTATTAGGGAGTGTCCTCAATTCAATTGATAGACATCTAAATGGGTTAAAAATGGCTAAATCTTGCCAAACAGCGTCAAATAACTGACTAATATCTCGATATTATCTGCGCTATTTTCCTTGTTTGACGACAATTTATCTCATTTTCATCACCATTTTTTAAATGAGGACACGCCCTAGAACAAATATTATTTCGTTATAAAAAGCAACCATCACGCAATTATAGTACTGCTTAGACTTATGAAACTTAAAGAAAGGTAACGATTTAACTAAAAGAACAAGTGTGTCAGTAATTAGAATGTTTAGCGAATGATATCAAATAGATAAATTTTGCCCAATTATATTGGACTATATTGAATACTTACAGGTTTGCATCTGCTCATAAGTGATACTGCTGATCATAGCAGTCTTGCGCTTGCAAGTTCAGTGAGTTGATATAAACCTAAACGGTAACGATTGTCCGGCAGTGTGCTAAGCGCATCTTGAGCCAGTTTGGTTTCTTCCAGCGCACGCTTTTTACAGTAGTCCAATGAGCCTGAGCTTCGCACTAGTTCAATCAGCTGTTCTGCATTTGGCGTTTTACCGGTTTGTACGGCAACTCTCAACTGCTCATAACCTAATGCATCACGGTCTTTTAATAGCTCAAGTGCTTTGATAGTGGGTAGCGTTGGCTTGCCTTCCGCAAGATCATCGCCAAGGTTTTTGCCCATTAATTCACTATCACCACTATAATCAAGCACATCATCAATAATTTGAAAAGCATTACCAAAGTGTTGACCGAAATCACCTAGTGCCTGCATATATTCTGTTTTACCTTGTAAGATAGCAGCTCCTTGCGTTGCCATCATAAACAGACGTGAGGTTTTACCATCAATAATGCGCAAGTAGTCTGATTCTGTAGCGCTAGGGTTATGCTGATGTTGTAATTGCAATACTTCACCCTCAGCGATATCGCATGTGCCATCAGAGAACACTTGTAATAATGGCAAGCTTTGAAAGCCAACGAGTAGATTAAAGGCCCGAGCAATCAGATAATCACCAACCAATACGGCGGTAGCGTTATCCCATGTAGCATTGGCTGTAGGTTTGCCACGACGTTGACCTGACTCATCAATAACATCATCATGAACTAAGGTAGCGGTATGTAACATCTCAGTGATAGCGGCCAAATGCATGGCTTGTTGTGATGGGTTGTCGTTGAACATACGTGCGCATAACAAGGTAATTAACGGGCGCATACGCTTGCCACCAGCATTAATTACATGCTGTGAAACGCTCATTACTAACTGAACCTTGGAGTTCAGACTACCGAATACTTGCTTATCCATAATCTCAAAATCACTAGACACGATACTCTGGATATCAGCATAGTTAAGTGTTGATGGCATGTTTAGATCTGTCTTATTTAGAGGAGTACTGGTCATAATAAATAGTCGTATTATAAAAGTGAAGAGAGTTTTCAGCCTTGGATCTCTAATGGATAAGGCGTTTTTTCTATAATAGCATAGCTGTGTCTTTAAATTGTTGGTTAAAGTATTTAGAGAGCAATGTACCTTTTCTATATCATGTTTGTTGAGCGTATGTAGACATTGAAATAAAACACTCAAAATTAGCTGAAATGCTACGTAGGTAAATAAATCTGTTTTTACTAGGGCATGTCCTCAATTCAATCGATAGTTATCTAAATGGGTTAAAAATAGCTAAATCTTGCCAAACGGCGTCAAATAGCTGACTAATATCTCGATATTATCTGCGCTATTTTCCTTGTTTAACGGCAATTTATCTCATTTTTATCACCATTTTTAAAATGAGGACACGCCCTAGATTTATAAAGAAAAAAGATATCTATAAAGAACTATAAGTAACTGATTATATAAGTTATAATAACGACCTTTAGGCATAAACCACTATCCACTATTATTTTGCGATGCCTCTTTTGTTGAGCGTTAGAATAGATGTGTTCACAATCAATAGCTTATATAGTAGCAAAAGGTATGCTTATTCGTGTAACCACCTTACAAAAACAAGATGTGCGGCTTGCTTTTATGAGCAAAAAGCCGTAAAATCTTGCCTTTAATTTTTCCCTGTCGTGTTCGTCGTAAAAGCGTTGGTATAACATCAGCCACGGCACACGGGTTAAACGGAGTCAGACAATGTACGCAGTAATCAAAACTGGTGGTAAACAGCACCGTGTAGTCGTCGATGAGTTGCTTAAAGTTGAACTACTAAAAGCAGAAAAAGGCGAAACTATCAAATTTGAAGACGTATTAATGGTTGTTGACGGCGATAACGTCAAAATCGGTCAACCTGTCGTTGAAGGCGCTAGCGTTGAAGTTGAAGTTGTTGAGCATGGTCGCGGCGAAAAAATCCGTATCATCAAGCACAACCGTCGTAAGCATTATCACAAAGAACAAGGTCACCGCCAATGGTACACCTTGTTAAAAATCAAAGCTATTAATGCCTAATTACCCATTTAGCAATTACTGCTAAACAGCGCACTAAATGCTTAAGAGTTGCCGCATCAGCGGTAAGTCAAATTAACAAGGAGATTTTCTCATGGCACATAAAAAAGCTGCCGGTTCGAGCCGTAACGGTCGTGATTCAAACCCAAAAATGCTAGGCGTAAAAATCTTTGGTGGCCAAGCTATCACAGCTGGTAACATCATCGTTCGTCAACGTGGTACAGAATTCCATGCAGGCGAAGGCGTTGGCATGGGTCGTGACCATACTTTATTTGCACTGAATGACGGTGTTGTAAAGTTTGCGACCAAAGGTAAATTTAACCGTCGTTATGTTACGGTTGAAAACGTATAATTATCTATTTAGGTCATTTTGTTCTTTGAATGCAATGATCGGATAATTAAAAAAGCTCCTATTGCCTTGTGGTAGTAGGGGCTTTTTTATATGTATTGATTATAAAAAGTATTGTCAAACGATGATAATAAACAACAATAGTCATTACTCATCCTGCTGAATATTATGTAACAATCATAATTACAAGCCTGTATGGCAGGTGTAGTAATGATTGCAAATCATGACTATGCGTGTGATAAAAAAACTGGCACACTACCTCTATTGTTTATAGACACTAGTTTGATTCTCGTCAAATAAGCACTGGTATAAAATTTTAATTGAAATACTGTATTTTTAAGCGATTATGCATTTTAAAGAGGATTAATGATGACTTTATTAACCAAACAATCAAAAAAACAGATAAGCTTAAAACAAAAAGTAGCGAATGGTGCTTTAGCAGGTATATTGCTGACATCGCTTGGCGTGGCGGCACCTATGATTGCGATGACACAGTCTGCTACTGCAGCACCCGCAGATAACCTAATCGCTGCTAAGCGCTTGAATACGCTTTTGACAAATACGAAGAGCATGACGGCTAACTTTACTCAAACGACTAAAGGTGCGAACAGCGGTACGTTCAGTGGCTCTATGAGTGTGCAACGCCCGAATAGTTTCCGCTGGGAAACCAAGTCACCATCAGAGCAGTTAATTATTGCTAATGGCAGTTCAATGTGGGTATATGATAAGGACTTAGAGCAAGCGACTAAGCAAAACGTGGATAGCCAAGTCGGTAATACACCAGCGTTACTACTATCAGGTGATCCGAGTAAAATTGATCAAAGCTTCAAAATTACTCAGCCATATGATAATAAAAACTACTACGTGCTGTATCCAAAATCAGACAATGCCAGCTTTAAGAGCTTGTCAATGAGCTTTAGTGGTGGCAAACCTGTAATGATGGTGTTGAACGATACGCTTGGCCAAACTACCTCTATTAAGTTTAGCAGTATCAAAATGAACCCAAGTATTAGTAGTAGTCAGTTCAAATTTACACCGCCTAAAGGTGTTGATGTTATCAATCAGTAAAATCAATTTCTGAACGGTATGACTACTCAGATAAAAACAGTATGATTACTCAAAAAAAAGGACAAATCTTAAATGATTTGTCCTTTTTTATGGCAATGAGTATAGCTATAAGATGGTGATAGTATTGCTATCTCGATATTGTGCGTTGAGTGCTTTCAAAGCGTTGATGTTTTAAGACATGGCTTTGATGGTCTCTATATCGGGCATTGGTGGTAACTCATCCAAGCTTGTTAGCCCAAAAGCATCTAAAAACTGTGGTGTGGTGTGTAGCAATGCAGGACGACCTAAAGTTTCTTTATAGCCATTTTCTTTTATCCACCCCTTATCAAACAATTGCCGTAATATATTGCTCGACAACGTCACACCGCGCACATATTCTATGTCGCTACGGGTGACTGGCTGTTTGTAAGCGATCACACTTAGGGTTTCTAGTAACGCTTGGCTTAGACGCTCCTGCCGCTGTGGAAAGACGCTTTGAATCAAGCTGCTATAGCCATCTGATATCTGTAGTCGATACCCGCTAGCGGTCTCGTGCAAGCTTAATACACCGCTATCTAATCGTATCTGCAATAAAGAAAACGCTTGATTCAACTCTTTCGCCGATAAAGAAAGGTGTTTCTTTAATGCATGAGCAGTTAGTGGCGCCTCCGAGGCATGTAATAGCACCTCAATATCTTTACTGATACTTTCTAAGTGCTGACGTTGCTCATCGGTCAATGACAGTAGCGCTACTGATGATGTTTTCTCATGGCGTTGCTTTAGGTTAGAGGTATCTGTCATGACAAAGCTACTCTTTTTAAATGTTGGTATGTATAAAGGCACGCTTTAATAGATAAATGATGATTATGCCAACCACTGTAACGTCAATAGGCCGGTTTGCTGATCTTGTTCAGTATCAGTGTTTTGATCAACAGTAGCGTTGTGATCAATAGCAGGGACACTTTCTAATTCAGTGTTCATGACACCAACCAACTGCCGTTTAATCAGCTCTAATACCGCGACAAAACTGACCACGACGCCTATTTTACCTTGTGATTTATCTAACAGTTCATAAAAAGAGTGTGCACCATCTGTGCTCAGTTGCCGACTGATACTAGCGATACGGTCAGCAAGTGGTACGATATCGACCTTAATATTATGCATTTGATAATCAGGCTGTAGCTGCATCTTAAATAAGCTATCAATCAACAGATTGGGTGAGTAGCTAGGTAACTCTGCATGCATAATGTCTTGGCTAGGCATGCTAACCATCGCCAAAAATACATCACGTTCTAGGCGAACTAAGTTATCCAAGCGCTGACTGGCTTCTTTGATTTGTGCATACTCTTCCAACCGCTCAATCAACTCTGCTTTTGGATCACGCTCATCAGTTGGTGTTTCTGGTTTTGGAAGCAGCAGCTCTGTTTTAATAGCAATCAATGTCGATGCCATTAGCAGATAGTCACCGGCCAACTCAAAGTGATCGGTATCCAACTCACTGATATAAGCCAAATACTGCTCAGTGATGGGCAGTATTGGCATTTGGGTTAGGTCAACGTTATTTTTTTTGACCAAATACAACAAAAAATCTAAGGGTCCAGCGAACTGCTCTAGCCAAATGGCAAAAGCTTGCGGCGGCACGTACAAGTCTTCTGGCAAGTGCTGCACTGGCGTCTGATAGATACGTAATGACATATCATGAGTGCTGGCAGCGGTAGCCGGTGCTTCTTCTAACAACTGACTCGTATCCAATGGATTATTTGAGCTTGGCAAGTGGTTTGATGCCAATGGCTCGGCGTGTTTTATCCAGTTGCTTGCGGCTATGACGACGTGCTTTTTCTGCGCCCATTTGTAGTATTTCTTCAAGTTCTTTTGGATTAGCCATCAGCTCTTGGTAACGTTCGCGGAATGGCGCGATTTCGTCATTTATTTTGTTGAATAAGGCTTTTTTTGCATCTCCCCAGCCTATACCAGTAGCAAACTGCTCACGCATATCCGCTATTTCTTCAGGCGTTGCAAAAGCTTTATAAATCTCAAAGATAGCTGAGTCGTCAGGGTCTTTTGGCTCATCAGGCAGCTGCGAGTTGGTGACGATTTTCATGATGGCTTTTTGCATTTGCTTTTCGGCGCTTACTTGCGGATTAGTATCGCCAAATAGCGGAATGGTATTGCCATAGCTTTTACTCATTTTACGGCCATCAAGACCTGTTAGTAATGGAATATCATCATCTACAACCGCAGATGGTAGCGTAAATAAAGTTTTGTATCGATGATTGAAAGTACCTGCGATATCACGCGCCATTTCGATATGTTGTATTTGATCACGACCTACAGGTACATGGGTGGCATTGAACATCAATATATCGGCTGCCATTAGTACCGGATAGCCAAATAGTCCCATGTTGATACCTTGATCAGGATCGACGTCTTCCTTTTCCATATTGATATCGACGGCTGCTTTATAGGCATGAGCACGGTTCATCAGACCTTTGGCACATGAGCAGTTCAATACCCACGCCAGCTCTGGAATCTCTGGTACATCTGACTGACGATAGAAGGTCACACGCTCTGGGTCTAGACCACAGGCAATCCAAGTCGCGGCAATGGCTTTGGTTGACTCATGAATGATAGTGGGATCGTAACAGCCAATAATACCGTGATAGTCTGCCAAAAAGAAAAATGCTTCATCATCACTGTTTTGAATCGCTTGGATGGCTGGACGAATCGCACCAACATAGTTACCCAAATGTAGGGTGCCAGTCGGTTTAATACCAGTCAAAACACGCTTTACAGCTGGTGCTTCGGTAGAGGTTTGGTTGTTAGATGTACTATTACTAGTCATAGGAATTCCGTTATTTCGTTTATCAAATTATTATAAATGCGTTGTTATTTATGAATGATCATATTGAAAATATTGACCATAAAGTATAACAAATTTTTTGACCATTTTTCTTTGGAATGACCGCTACTTATAGATATTCGTGCGACCTGACGGCCCATGCTTAAAGCGCCGATGAAACCACATCCACTGGGTGAGATCGATACGAATGAGTCCTTCTAAAATTTCATTAATCTGAGTGGCGTCAGCAACCTCATCATTACTAGGATAGTTACTTATTTCAGGTGTAATCGTCAGATGATAATGTGGGCGTTTGCCACTGGGTAAATTGTCTGGCGTTTGCCGATAAGTATGTAGCGCCATAAACGCTGGTGGATGAGTCTTGTCGCCCAATTTAGCCATACGCCGTGAGGCAGTTATAGTGGCTGCTGGCACACCGAAAAATGGTGCCATGACGCCCTGCTTAAGACCATAGTCTTGATCAGGAGAATACCAAACAACGTGTCTTGCCTTTATGGAGCTGACCAAGCTACGCATATCTCGACTGGAGATTTGTTTACCGAAGATATTGGTACGACCGTTATAAATGAACCAGTCAAGGAGCGGGTTATTTTGCGTACGATACATACAGTCTAAGGCAAAAAACTGAGCACAAAACAAGCCACCCAAATCAAGCATGGTGTAATGCGCACCGAGTAAGATAACAGGACGACCTTCATTCTGTGCGTTAACTAAATGCTGTAAGCCCGAAATAGAAACCGTGCGGGTAAATATGTTTGGTCGAAACCAAGCACATAGGGTTTCAAATACGCCGATTCCTTGATTGACAAAGACTTGCTTGGCCATTAATTCTCGTTCAACTTCTGGCTTTTCTGGAAAGGCTAGTTTGAGATTAATCAAGGTATCACGTCGGCGTGAGCCCGCTATTTTATACAGTAAAATACCCAAGTTACGACCTAGCCAAAACTGATAGCGTAAAGGTAAATAAATCAGCGGCAAAACCAAAGCGAGTAATAACCATATCCCCCAGTATTTAGGCGATAAAAACTGCCATTGAAAAGGTTTTTTATCAGCTTGCGCTGTACGCTTATGGGTTTGTCTAATAGTTGGCGTACCATCAGGTAGGGCAGGCGACTTCGCTGACGGCTGTATGCTTGGTGGAGGCATGCTGTCTTTTGAAGGTGGTTTACTGGGATCATACTGTTCGGGCGCTTTCATAATATCCTTTTGCAGCACTTATTATGGCATCGAATCATTGCTATTTTACCGCATTGAAGCTAATGATGAAAAGTTATTACGATAATGGGGTAGTGCTTGCTAGTTTACAAGTTAGGTTTTGATACAGTGGGTCTGTGGTGAGTTATTGATATTGAAAGTTAGGCATAAAAAAACCTTACAAGCTGCGAACAGCTTGTAAGGTTTTGCAAATCTATTCTTAGTATTTAATGCGATAACTGCCGCTCCGAGAAAAAGACAACAGCCGTAAAATAGTAAGAAATAGCTTTGATTAACGTTTTGAGAATTGTGGACGTTTACGTGCTTTACGTAGACCCAACTTCTTACGTTCAACTTGACGTGAATCACGAGTAACAAAGCCAGCTGCTTTTAGAGCAGGTTTTAGCGCTTCGTCAGCTTCGATTAGTGCACGAGTGATGCCGTGGCGGATTGCGCCAGCTTGACCACTGATACCACCGCCTGCAACAGTTACATATAGATCATATGCGTTAACAGAGTCTAGTAGTTCTAATGGCTGACGTACAACCATGCGTGAAGTTTCACGGCTGAAGTATTCGTCAAGTGGTTTACCGTTAACAACGATGCTACCAGTACCTTTTGATAAAAAGACACGAGCAGTAGAAGTCTTACGACGACCAGT
Organism: Psychrobacter sp. FME13; assembly: GCF_014861395.1. Lineage (GTDB taxonomy): Bacteria > Pseudomonadota > Gammaproteobacteria > Pseudomonadales > Moraxellaceae > Psychrobacter. The sequence goes on from NZ_RRYV01000006.1 coordinate 18,774, forward strand.
TCCGTAATTGCGTTCCATAAGTGTATCCTTAGATGTCTAGTGCTTTAGGTTGCTGTGCTTCATGTGGATGTTCAGTACCCGCATATAGTTTCAGCTTCTTGATCATCGCGTAGCCGAGAGGGCCTTTTGGAAGCATACCCTTAACTGCTTTGTGTAGAACATCTTCAGGCTTATGTGCAAGCAATTTACTGAAGTTAGTTTCTTTGATACCACCTGGGTAGCCACTGTGACGATAGTACTTTTTATCTTGCGCTTTTTTACCCGTTACCGTGATTTTGTCAGCATTGATGACAACAATAAAGTCACCAGTATCAACGTGCGGCGTAAAAGACGGCTTGTGCTTGCCACGTAAGCGACTAGCGATTTCAGTGGCTAAGCGACCAAGGGTTTTGCCGTCAGCATCTACGACATACCAGTCATGGGTCACTTCAGCTGGTTTTGCACTAAGTGTTTTCATGATAAAACCTTAAAATTAGAATTCGTTGAGAGTTTAGCTGGGAACGGGGCTCTCAAAAAACAGACTGCACATTATAAGCAGTAGAGCCTACGCTTGCAAGCTGCATTAGGGTTTATTTTTGCCTTATATACATTTAACTGCAGCGTTTGGCCAGTTTTAAGCAGTTTTAGACATTTTTTAGTGATATTAAATGATTTATCAAATGTGACAAATGACACAATCGTCAATGTTACGTTTGGTAATCACCGTGCAATTATGACGATGATAGACGATAAAGTCCAGCAACAACTTGTCCAACTTTGGTTTGTTTTAAACATTCAAAATTTAAGTGCTGTAGTATTGTTTGCCGCTGAGCGGCTAAGTCATTATTCAAAGTATCTGCTAGTTGCTGCAGTTGACTCTCTAGGTCTTTGTCGGCCTCTAAATAGATCAACGTATTTGTATCAATTAATGATTGAGTGATGAGGGCCATCAAAATCGGCTGCCACAGATCCTGAGCATAAGGTGGATCAATAAAAACAATATCGAAAGTATGAGCAGTAAGCCGCTCCCGTATTAAGATTTGTTCTGCTGTACCTGTGATGATTTGATGGTTGTCAGTATTGAGGCGTAATTGCTCAGCACTTTTTTGCAGCATAGTGCTTTGAGCACGATTTATTTCAATAAAAGTACAGTGTGCAGCCCCGCGAGACAGTGCTTCAAAGCCTAGCACGCCACTACCTGCGCAGCTATCAAGCACATAGGCATCATGAATATCAGCGAGTAGCCAATTAAATAACGTCTCGCGCAGTCGATCAGGGGTTGGACGTAAACCTTCTGCATCGATGAAACTTACAATACGACGTTTAAATTGACCTCCAATGATACGCACATCGCCTGCTGCAGAGACTTTTTTGGTTTGAGTATTTTTTTTAGCTTTATGGCGGCTCATAGGTTTATTCATTATCTTATCTCACGGGCAGTCTTCTTACTCGGAGGTAGCGACTGCTTCTTCTTGTGCTTTTAGTGTAGCCTCTTCTTTATCACGTAAGGCATCACTCATGGCTTTTTCAAAGGCTTTTTGGCGTTTAATGACTTTTAATTCATCAGTAGTCGGTGGCAAAATAGGATTGCTCTTGCGTTGTAGGACCCAATAGTCAAAAAGTGCGCGGCCGATAGGGGCGGCAACCGTACTACCGCCACCACCGTTTTCGACCAGTACTGCAAGGGCAATCTGAGGGTCTTCGACTGGCGCAAAACCATTGAACCAAGCATGATCCCAATGGCGTTTATCTATTGCGGACTTATCATAACGTTTGCCCTGTGCAATAGACTTTACCTGAGCAGTACCGGTTTTGCCGGCGATACGGTAACGAGGGGTATAAATACCACGAGCAGTCCCGCTTTTTACGGTATTTTCCATCGCATCGTGCATACGTAACCAATCAGAAGATTTACCATTATAATCAATTTTACCATCAGGTTTGGTGATGACGTCAACTTTGGCTTCACCGTTACTATTTTTGAGTAAGTGCGGGGTAATATGGTAGCCTTTATTGGCCGTCATGGCTGTGGCGTTAGCTACTTGTAGCGGGGTAGCCAAAAAATATCCTTGACCAATACTGACTGAAATGGTCTCGCCCGGTAACCAGTTTTTATCGTAGGTATCTTTTTTCCACTTTGGAGAGGGCATAATGCCTGTTTTTTCATTAGGTAAGTCAATACCAGTTTGTTCGCCAAAACCAAAGCGTACCATCCAGTCATGAAAACGTTGGATACCCATCTCGTAGGCCAACTTGTAATAATAGGTATCTACCGACTGCATGATGGATTTTTTTAAGTCGACGGTACCGTGTCCTCCTCGTTTCCAATCACGAAAACGGTGTGAATCACCAGGTAAACTGAAATAACCGGGGTCGTAGATAGTGCTATCCCAATTACGTAAGCCGTAGTGGATACCGCCCAAGCCCTCAAAAGGTTTGATAGTAGATCCGGGTGGATACATGCCTTGAAGCGCACGATTATATAATGGCTGATCAGGACTATCTCGCAAGTCGCCATAGTCTCTAAAAGAGATACCTGAAATAAACGGGTTAGGGTCATAGCTTGGATTGCTGACAAAGGCCAATACATCGCCGTTCTTGGGATCGATCGCTACGATTGCGCCGCGTCGGCCATCAAGCTGTTGTTGAGCGACTGTTTGTAAGCCATAGTCCAGAGACAATGTGATGTCATTACCAGCGATAGGCGGCTTGGTATCCAGTTGGCGAATGATATTACCAAGAGCATCCGTTTCGACTGATTGATAGCCTGGTTGCCCGAGCAACACATCTTCATAATAGTCTTCGATACCGATTTTGCCGATTAGATCTGTACCAGCGTAACGGTCTTTATCAATACGTTTGCTTTCTTTGTCGTTAATACGACCCACATAGCCAATGACGTGTGCGAATAGCTCGCCATAAGGATAGTCGCGCGTTAACTTGCTTTGGATACTCACACCACGAAAAAAGGGTTTGCGTTCACTAAATTGTGCCAGCTGTGCATCAGTTACATCAATTTTTATGGTCACAGGATCATTTTTATTTTTGTTAAGACGCGCCAAAATATCAGTAATGTCTTTTGTTGTTAGATCGAAAATAGGCGCAAGTAACTGTAAGGTACGTTCTGGGTCTTCAACCTCATCAGGGCTTATCATTGCGGTAAATACAGGCTGATTGTCTGCCAGTATTATTCCATTACGATCATAAATATAACCACGGCTCGGCGGTGAAGATATTAGCTTGATACGATTGTTATCAGCTTGTGTTGTGTATTTATCATGGGCATAGACTTGTAGATAGCCATACCGCGTTATTAAACCGCCTAACCCAAGAAATATCAAAATACCAAAAACGATAATACGATGGATAAAGATACGACTGACCTGTTCAGTGTTGGGAGTTATTGGTTTATTCATATAAAATTAGAGCCTGAACGGTCAGATTAAGTCAATAAAATAAAAATAGGCAGGGTCGTTAACCAGTATGCAGCAAACATAAAGGATAATATAAGGGATTTCAAATATATAGAAGCAATCGTTTGAAATAACAACGAATCAACTTGTCTATAGATATGCGTTGTCACTGAATCATAAATTATAACAGAACAAGTTAGAATACGCAGTATTTTGCTATCTGTTTTGCTTTTATTATTGCTATCTCAATGATAGCTTATATTTGGGTCTTTTCTATCTGCGTAGGCTGATAAAGCATCTCATCTCTAGCCACAACTTGCTTAAGGTCTGCGTGTGCTAATACATAGCAAGTATGCTAAAATCAGGCGATTTATTTTATAGTAATTATTATGGGTAGAGCGTGTTTTTGTAAAGCGTTCTAATTTAGAAACGGCGCGTTATACGTTATTAGTAAGACAATATCGGCAACGACAATATTAGCAACGATAATCAACCTGTCAGGGACAAGATAAATCATGGACCCAACTTCATTGTGGCAGACGATAGCTGAACACCCAGAATTTTTTGCCATGCTAACGATTCCTCCTGTGACCGCATTTGTCACATGGATACATGTGTGGATGGCACTAAAAATGCTGTTTTACCCCATTAAATTTTGGGGTGTTCGTATTCCAAACCTACCTTTTTTTGGGTTGCCAGGTGTTGGTTGGCAGGGTATTGTTCCACGCAAAGCTGGCAAAATATCAGGTGTCATCGTTGATCAAACGTTATCAAAGCTTGGCTCACTTGATGAGTTTTTTCAGGCGATGGAACCTAAGCAGCTGGCGACATTTATCACGGATACTGTTGATAATAACCTTGAAGCACTGATTGACGAGATCATGTTAGATCATTCGCCAGGACTGTGGGGTAATTTGCCTTATGCAATCAAACGCCGTGTTTATGCCCAAGCGCATCAAGAATTACCTAGTATTATGCAGTCTTTAGTGACGGACTTGACCCAACATGTCGAAGACCTGGTTGATATGCGTCGAATGATTGTCAATACGATGGAGAGTGATCGTCGTTTGATGGTTAATATGTTTTTAAGAGTGGGCCAAAAAGAAATCGATTTTATTTGGCATATTAGTGCTTTTATTGGCTTGTTCTTTGGTATTACTCAAATGTTTATATTTTTGCTAGTGCCGCAACATTGGACGGTACCATTTTTTGCAGCAATTTGGGGGTTTCTCACCAACTGGATTGCTATCTGGATGGTGTTTAATCCAGTAGAGCCGCGCTTTATATCCTATGTGAAGTTTTTTTCTGTGCAAAGTCATTTTCCCTTTATCAAACCGCAGTTGCCACGTATTGAAAAGTATCGTTTGCAAGGCGGTTTTATGAAGCGTCAAGAAGAAGTTTCTGAGGTTTTTGCTGAGATTGTTGTAAAAGATTTGGTCACGCTTGAAAACATCATGAATGAGATGATGTATGGTGATCGTGCTGTGCAAACGCGTGAGTTGATGAAATCGCATTTATATACAGTATTAGAGTCACCTGTTATTAGTACGACGTTGCGTGTGAGTTTAGGTCGACGTGAATACGGTCAATTAAAAAATACGATTATTGATAAGTCAATTGTAGCAACAATGGTGCCACTGCGTGATCCTGAATTGAATGAAAGTCGTGCTAGTAAAATATTTGGGCTGTTTCGTGACCGTATTCGTGCACTGACGCCAAATGAGTTTCAAAATTTATTACGTCCAGCTTTCCGTGAAGACGAGATGACATTGATTGTACTTGGTGGGTTGACCGGATTTTTGGCTGGCTGGTTGCATCTGGTGTTAGTGTTTTTCCCCGCAGTTCAATGATAAGTATCTTTTTATGTTGTTTACACACATCACATACAGAGTGGATACAAGAATGTGACAAGTTGGCGCTAATGTACCATGCTGTAAAGGTCTCGAATTACACAGGCTGGTGGCGATAATCATCGCAGTCATACATACAGCAGTCATAAATATTAGATGTTCTAGATATTTTAAATGTCTTAAAATTCCAATCCCTAAAATAAACTATGACCGTATTAAGGTAAACAAGGTTAGACCGTATGTTAATCACAGAATTGGGTTATTTTGCCTTGCTGGCCGCCTTTATGTTGGCGATCTTGCAGGTGGTATTGCCGACCGTTGGCGTCATGCGCGACCATGTTGCATGGCAGCGTCTAGCACCAAGCCTAGCATGGGCACAGTTTGCTGCAATGATCACATCATTTGGCGCACTGATGGCAGGTTTTTATTACAATGACTTTAGCCTTGTCTATGTCACGCAACATTCTAATACATTGTTGCCTTGGTATTATAAACTGTCAGCAACGTGGGGTGGACATGAAGGTTCATTGCTACTTTGGATGACTATTATGGCCACTTGGTGTGCGTTGGTCTCTTATTTCAGTCGCGGTTTACCATTGTCGATGCGTGCACGAGTCTTGGTTATCTTGGCAGGTGTGCAGATGATGATGCTAGCGATGCTTATCTTTACCTCATCGCCATTTGATCGTACATTGCCTAATTTACCTGTTGATGGTGTGGATCTAAATCCTGTGCTACAAGATTTCGGTTTGATTATTCATCCGCCTATGTTGTATATGGGTTATGTGGGCCTGGTCGTGCCATTTGCTTTTTGCATGGCTGCATTGTGGGAAGGTCGTTTAGATGCGGTATGGACACGCTGGTCGCGTCCATGGGCGCTCGCTGCTTGGGGCTTTTTGACAGTCGGTATCGCACTTGGCTCGTGGTGGGCTTATTATGAGCTAGGCTGGGGTGGTTGGTGGTTTTGGGATCCAGTAGAGAACGCCTCACTGATGCCATGGCTAGCTGGTACTGCTTTACTACATTCACTTGCGGTAACTGAGAAGCGTGGTGTCTTTAAAGCATGGACCATCATGCTAGCAATTTTTGCTTTTGCGCTCAGTTTGCTAGGTACATTTCTTGTGCGCTCAGGTGTGATTACCTCTGTGCATTCGTTTGCCGCTGATCCAACACGTGGTTTGGTGATCCTTGTGATTCTTGGCGTGATTATCGGTGGCGGCTTATTTATGTTTGCTGTCCGAGGCTGGCGTTTGACTGTTGAAAGTCAATATCAATTGATTTCACGTGAGTCTTTTTTAGTTATCAATAACGTCATCCTGTTGATCTCAACCTTAGTCGTCTTACTTGGTACGTTATATCCTATTATTGCTGACTCCTTTAATTTAGGACAAGTATCCGTCGGTCCTCCGTATTTTAATGCGCTGTTTGTGCCATTGACTTGGTTGATACTGGTCGCAATGGGTATGGGATCCAATATTCGCTGGAAAAAAGACAGCCGACCGCTATTGGGTTCTGGTACGGTCATTGCGGCAAGCAGCATTGTATTGGCAGCGATTATCACCTATTTCGTCAGCCCGTCTGCGATGCTCAATATCGGCGTTACATTGGCAGTTAGTTTTTGGGTATTGTTCTGGATGGTCGTAGACTTTAAAGACAAAACTAAAAATGCACCTAGTTTCTTCAAAGGTTTACGTCAGTTACGTCTCAGCTATTGGGGTCAGCAGACCGCTCATATCGGTGTAATTGTGGCGGTTATCGGTGTTGCGTTTACCAGCACGTTGAGCATTGAGCGTGATGTTGCGCTTGGGCCAAATGATAGTGTTCATGTTCAAGGTTATGACTTTACCGTCAAGGGCTTTAGTGAAATAAAAGGCAGTAATTTTGATGCCACGCAAGCTGAAGTTGACATCACCAAAAATGGTGAGGCTGTGACAACACTATACCCTGACAAACGTAATTATATTATTAGTATGATGCCGATGACCGAAGCCGCTATTGATGCCAGTTTGATGCGCGATGTTTATGTGGCACTTGGTGAGCCTATTGCCGAAGGTAGTAATGAATGGGCAGTACGCATTTATGTTAAACCGCTCATTCGCTGGATATGGCTTGGCGCGCTGATTATGGCGTTTGGTGCATTATTGAGCATGTTTGATAGTCGTTATCGTATCAAGAAAATCAAGACGCCTGCACAAATAGCGGCGAATAAAGCAGGATTTTCGACTGTTGCCGATTTAGAAGCAGCCACTATGAAAGCGGGGGATAAGTAACATGAGTACATCAAACCATACCCCTGATCAGCACGATAAGAAAAGCAGCAGTAAAACCATAAACAAAAAGCAACTTAAGTTATGGTTTTTAATACCGCTCATTGTTTTCTTCGGATTGGTCGTTATGCTGTACATGCGTCTGGGTAAGCCAACAGAAATTGTTACTAATACCGCGCTTGAACGTCCAGTACCAACTTTTGAGCTACCATTATTGTCAGATACCAGTCGTATCATGACCAACGCGAATTTGCCCAATCAGCCTTTTTTGATGAACATATGGGGCTCTTGGTGTCCTACCTGTATCATTGAGCATCCTTTTTTGATGCAGCTAGAAGAACGTGGTGTCAATATAGTAGGCGTTAACTATAAAGATGAAATCGGTGATGCTTTGGGGTATTTGAACCGAGGTGGCGATCCCTTCTCAATGTCTATTCAGGATTTATCCGGTCAGTTTGCTTTAGATTTAGGTTTAACTGGTGCGCCCGAGACTTTCGTTGTGGACGGTGAAGGTATTATTCGCCAGCACATTATTGGTGAGATTAATGAAAGTAACTGGCAAAGCCGTATTACACCTTGTTTGATGGTACTCAATGACGCTAATAATAACGACGTTACTCCAGAGTTAAGTCAGATTGAGGAGGCGTGTAAATGATTGCTCATCAAATGAAGGCAGGGTTGTTAACGCTAGCAGGCTTTATTATAGCTGCTCTATTGAGTGTGACCAGCTATGCTGCGATTGAAGTCTATGATTTTGATTCTCCACAGCAAGAAGCGCAATATCGTGGTCTCATAGAAGAGCTACGCTGTCCAAAATGTCAGAATCAAAACTTAGCAGGCTCTGATGCACCTATTGCTCAAGATCTGAAACAAAAAACCTATGACTTGATAAAAGATGGTCGTAGTGACGGTGAAATACGTGCCTATATGCAAGAACGTTATGGCGATTTTATCAGTTATAAGCCACCTGTACGCCCATCAACATGGATATTGTGGTTTTTTCCGCCATTATTGCTCATCATTCTATTGATAGGCTGGTTTTGGCAAAGCAAACGACGCCAGCTTGTTGTTAGTGGCGAAAGTGGCGTGTCAGCGAATAATACTGCTACGGCACTGTCTGCTGCCGAAAAAGCTGAACTGGATCGCTTGTTATCACGTGCTGATAGCAATGATAAGAAAGATCAGGACATCACCAGTCTCGAGGACAAAAAATGACCATATTTTCTACTGTGGGCTTATTTATCTCTATAAGTTTACTTATTGCCTTAATACTTGCTGTGATTGTTATCATGCCGTGGTTAAGAGCGCCTCGTTCGCAACAGAAACAGATAGACAATCAGCTGTTAGATATTAATCTTGCTGTATTTCGCGAGCGTTTAGCGGAGCTAAAAACAGATAAAGATAGTGGTACTATTGATGACAGTCATTATCAAAATCAAAAACTTGAGCTTGAGCGTCAGCTGCTAGATGCTCAACGTGATGTCACACCGATGGTTACACCTGGTATTAAAAGTCGACTGATTATTATTGTTTGGGTACCTGTATTGACAGGTATGTCTTATCTGATGGTTGGTGACCGTACACCTGTATTTGAACTTTGGACAGCTGAAGACAAAGTTGCTCAAGTTGCTGATGATTTGTTGACGGGTAAAATTGATCAGCCACCTGCTTGGGCAGTCGAAGATGGTCAGCAGCTGATCAGTGCTATGCAGACCAATGTATATCGTCATGCTGATGACCCAGATCGCTGGATGCGTCTATCTGAGTTGTTCTTATCATTAGAAGCGACAGATTCGGCGTTAGAAGCGTTGTCACGTGCTTATCGTTTATCACCAGAAAATGAAGAGATTGCGACAACTTACGCACAAATTAGCTTTTTTGCTAATAACGGTCAGCTAGATGGTAATAGCCGCCGAGTATTAGAAGGTGTGTTGGCCAAAAATCCAGGTCATGAAGGCGCGCAAATGCTCATGGCAATGGGTGAGGCTCGTAGTAGTAATTTTGATGAAGCACAAGGTTGGATTACGCGTCTACGTGACAGTATTTCTGCCAAACCAGGTGACCATACCCAAGCACTGGCAAGTTTAGATGAGTTAAGTGCTAGCGTAGCTAATCAGCGTGCGCAAGCGTCTGAAGGGGTTGAAGTTACTGTGAAGGTAAGTGCTAGCTTGTTACCTTTAGTCAAGGGTGATGACGTGTTGTTTGTGGCGATACGAGATGTTAATGGTGGACCACCATTTGCAGCTAAGCGCTTACCAATTAGCGTTATTAAGCAGGGCGAAGCCAATATTAGCCTAAGCGATTTAGATGCGATGATGCCTGAACGTACGTTAAAATCTGCGCGAGATGATAAAGTTCAGTTAGCCGTCATCGCACGTATTAGCCATAGTGGTACAGCCACTGCAGAGACAGGAGATTTGTCAGGAAACCCTGTTGTTATTGGTCCTGAGCAAACTGAGGTCAATGTAGAAATTAGTCAACAAATCCCATGATACACTCAATCTATTGTAGGTTTGTTTTGCTGTGAGACTCTATAATATAAGCGCTATCGCCAGATATAGTATCGTGCAACTGTGTTATATGAACAGATAAGTCATGGTCACGTATCATCGCAAATAATTAAAGTACTTGAGCTTTGCAAAGCCACAAGGTAAGGTAGCTTTGCAAACAACCAATCCCAACGTTCAATCCCAACGTTGTATTAGTCCCAAAATCCTATCTATTAAGAGGAGAATCGTATAATGATGCGTATTATTTTGCTAGGCCCACCAGGCGCAGGTAAAGGCACTCAAGCCCAATTCATTTCGAAGGAATATGATATCCCGCAAATTTCAACAGGTGATATGCTGCGTGCAGCGATCAAAGAGGGTAGCGAGCTGGGTAAAAAAGCCAAAGATATCATGAATGCTGGTGGCTTAGTTTCTGACGACCTCATTATTAACTTAGTGAAAGAACGTATCGCCAAGCCTGATTGCGTAAATGGCTGTATCTTTGATGGTTTCCCACGTACGATTCCACAAGCTCAAGCGCTTGCAGATGCAGGTGTTGCCATTAATCATGTGGTCGAGATTAGTGTTCCTGATGACGAAATCGTTAACCGTCTGTCTGGTCGCCGCCAGCATCCAGGCTCAGGTCGCGTCTATCATATCCATCATAATCCACCTAAACAAGAAGGTTTAGATGATGTCACTGGTGAAGAATTAATTCAGCGCGAAGATGATAAAGAAGCCACTATTCGTGATCGCTTAGCGACTTATCATGAGCAGACATCAGCTTTGGTTGGTTTTTATCAAGACAAAGCAAAAGAAGGTGCTGATGCGCCTAACTATGATAAATTTGATGGTACGCAAGGTATCGATGATGTGAAGCAACAAATTTTATCAGCACTAAAAGGCTAATCATTCATTTTAGATGATTGATGACGCTAGCGCAGACCCTGCCCATTATTTATTGGCAGGGTTTTTTTATACCTAGTGATAAAAAAGGTTGTTTCTATAAAGAATAGGTGTCTAACAAAGCACAAATAACAGAGCACAAAAAAGCCGCTAACTCATGCATAATAAGTCAACGGCTTTTAGATGCTGTTATCTTGATATATTATCAATCCAAGATCTAAGCGTTACCCTGCGCACCGACTTGTGCTTGCTGCTGGCTTTGCGCGTAAGCTTGATCAAAGTTTACAGGGGCAAGTAGTAGTTGTGGGAAGCTACCACGTGTGACGATGTCACTGATGACCTCACGAGCATATGGGAATAGCACATTAGGGCAGTAGGCACCTAGGATTTGACCAATTTGGTCTTCTGGAATATCTTTCAATAAGAAAATACCTGCTTGATGAACTTCAGCGATAAACGCTGGCTCTTCAGCATTTTTTGCGGTAACGCTCACGGTCAAAATGATTTGATAATGATCATCATCAAGCTTTTCTGCGTTGCTAGACAGGTTGATATCAAGCTCTGGGTTCCACTCTTTGGTAAATACGCCAGCACCTGGCACTTCAAGTGACATGTCTTTTACGTAAATACGCTCTAGTGCCAATTGTGGTTGTGCTTGTTCTTCAGCCATAATAATTCCTCTAAAATTGAATCAAATAATTAAGAAAATATAATTGTAATATAAATCGAGACTGAATTTGGATATTTCATCTCGATATTTTTATCACCAGTTTCACTATCTATCTTTATAATAGTTGAAGACGGTAAAGTAACGGATTAACCTGCTAATAGCTCGTCTAGTTTACCTTGTTGGTTCATTTGATTGAGTTCATCAAAACCACCAACAAAGGTATCGCCAATGAAGATTTGTGGCACAGTACGATAGTTATTGGTTTTTTTCATTAATGCTTGGCGCTCTTCTCTGCTTATGTCGTGCATACCAATCTCTTCATAATCTACGCCTTTATTTTGTAATATTTTTTTGGCATTTGTACAGTATGGGCAAATAGGCGTAGTATATACTTTAACAGATACAGTCATGGTAAATCCTTATTTATAAGTGTGTATGAGGCAAGGGGTTAATTATAATTAGTTTGGTAAACTATCATAGTTTACGCCTTGTTATAATATGTCATCCATAAGTAATGCCATTCACAAAAATGAGTTCAGCAAGCAAAATGGGTGTAAATACTACACATGGTAGACTAGACAATTTTGATACGGCTAATGGTATTTTTAGGGTTAGTGTAAAGGGTAAATATATTTTGTGCCGCTTATTACTACAGTGGGGATGAGCATCGCGAATTCAAGATGTTGTCGCATAAAAGTACGGCAGGTGAGCATAAATATCACAAAAAAAAGACACCCATTGATAAGGTGTCTTTTTAATTGTTATTACCAATCCACTGCTAATAATTGATACTGGTAGAAGGCTACTCTACTTATGTAAGCTGGGTTTGGCTTTATTTTTGCCTTTACTTTTTGACTTAGTATCTTTTAACTCCACCAGTGGCATGCCTGAGGATTTCCAGCCACCGACACCACCTTCTAAACGGTAGACATCATCTTTACCGATCATCTGGATTGCAGCGCCTGCTTGCACGCCTATATCACATACAATGATTACTGGCTGTTCTATCGCACGAATTTCTTCTAGGCGATCTTTTAGCACAGTAAAAGGTATGTTGCGGCTACCTTGAATATAGCCTGACTCAAACTTCTTTTTTTCACGAATGTCGATAAGCTGCGCATTTTGCGAGTTCACCATCATACCAAGAGTGTTGGGCGATATTTTTTTGCCGCTACGTTTGCTTTCAATCGTAAAAAACATGACGGCAAGTACGGCTAATATACCAAATAAAAACGGGTGATTGCCCAAAAAATCCAGCGCACGTTCCAAACCATACCTCCAAGAAAATAAGTGTTCTATTAAGCTGAGATATCAGCCTAACGATATTGAACAAGGCGCTATTATACCGATTAGACCATCCAGAGTAAACGTGCGATAGACAACCTAGCAGTTAAGCGTTAATAAGACCTTAATAAGGCTTGGTATCTGCTTCTTCTCTGAGAGTGACAAGGTTTTCGACACGGCGCTGTAATACGTCACCGTTAGCCACTGCTTGCCATAACGCACAACCTTTACTGTTATGAGTATGACGACAATCCCGGAACTGGCAATCACCTGCGAGTGGTGCAAGCTCTATGAAGCCTGAGATAATATCGTCAGGACTTAAGTGCCAAATACCATACTCACGGATACCAGGGGTATCGACGATACCGCCTTGGGTCAAATCATTTGGGTGAAAAGGTAGTAAACGGCTGGTCGTCGTGGTGTGCTGACCGAGTTTTGAGTTCTCAGAAATAATATTGACGCTCTGTGCTGACTTTGGCAATAGTGCATTAATTAGGCTGCTTTTACCGACGCCAGACTGACCAGCAAAGATAACCAGCTTTTTATCTATATAGTGTTTTAGCTCATCAAGTCCTTGCTGGTCAGTGCTGTCTGCAATATTTTCAGGACAGTCTACTGACGTGAGCACGCTCTCATAACCGAGTGCGGCATACTGCGCTAGTAGTTCATTGGTATCTACGCCGTTTTCTTGCGCCAGTAGATCGGCTTTATTGAGCACCAATAACGGCTTTACACCAGCGTGATGACAAACGACTAAATAACGATCAATAAGCGTTGGCGCGGCAGCAGGCAATGGGGCAAAAACAATGGCCAAAATATCAACATTGGCGGCGACGGGTTTGAGCTTATGATAGCGATCAGGACGCGACACAAGCGAGCTACGTGGTTTGACGGACTCGATACGTCCAAAACCTGTATTAGAGTCCGCAGTCCAGCGTACTTGATCACCTGCTGCCAACATTGGCAGGTTGGTACGTACGTGACAGCGCCAGATATCATTTAATTCAAGCGTCTGCCAAAACGGTTCAGGATCGTCAGGGGCAATCTCTGGCTGTACGGGTATCACAGCTGGCAAGCTAGTGACCTGTACTTCCAGTTGTTTGCCATAATGCGCCATGACCACGCCATCCATCAAACTGTCATCGATACTGTCTTGACTGTCCAATTGTTGTTTATCGATGCGACGAATCTGCTGTTTGGTCAGTTTGCGCTGCCTGATTAATGCCATGGGTTTTGACCTATTAAAAAAATATTGCTAAGTGTAGCGTGAAAATTTGCTAACATACAGCCTAAAGCGCCTATACCAGACGGTGGTTTTGTAATGTTTTAATTTTTAAACGCATTATAAATTGGTAAGCGCAAAATAATATCATTTGAGCATGACCATTTATAGATGGTTTATCTAGTTAGAATTGCGCCAACGTTGAGCCAATGTTGTGCCAAAATTTATTTACCATAGGATAAAATATGAGTACCGATGACCATCCCAATAAGATTAAAATCAAAAACCAAGGCAAAAAAGGGCTGGTATGGATTGACCTAGAAATGACCGGACTCGATACCCTAAACGATGAGATTATCGAGATTGCTACTGTCGTAACTGACGAAGATTTGAACATACTTGCTGAAGGCCCTGTGTTTGCTATCAAAGTATCGGACCAAGTCTTAAATAAGATGGATGACTGGAATACCAAGCAACATGGTCAGTCAGGGTTGGTCGATCGTGTGCGCCGTAGTACGGTGACATTGGCAGAAGCAGAAGCAGAGACCATTAAGTTTTTAAATAAATGGGTCGATAGTGGTAGATCACCAATGTGTGGCAACTCAATTTGCCAAGATCGCCGTTTTATGGCACGTCAAATGCCAGAGCTTGAACGTTTTTTCCATTATCGTAATCTCGATGTCTCATCAATCAAAGAGTTGTGTTTCCGCTGGCGCCCTGATATTTTACGAAACTTTGAAAAAGGTGGTAGTCACTTAGCGTTAGATGATATTCGCGACTCTATTCGTGAGCTAAAGCATTATCGTCAGCACTTTTTTAAGTTAATTCCTTAAAACATAAAGCGTTTTAGATACAAGCTAACAGTGACAAAATGGTAAAAAGGGTCAACTCATAAGTGAGCTGACCCTTTTATATATCTGAAGTACACTTAAAACATATATCAAACGAGTGTTTTAAACTCAACCAATTCAAATTCAGCATTATTACTACTAAAGCTATCATGTGTATTTTCGTTGCCTGTCACTGCGCCAATCACCGCACTGACTTTTGGCTGGCGTGTATCCTTGTCTAACAATCGCCAATCGCCTAAGACATAACGTTTCTTATCAGCAGTCGCCTGATGAATGTCTGGACGATGTGTGTGCCCATGTAATAGAGCATCACTATCAGTGATTGCTTGTATCACGGCGTCCTCGTTGACATCCATAATATGAGTGGCTTTTTTGGCATTGTTTTGCTGGCTTTTTTGGCGCATTTTTTCAGCGATAGCCAAGCGTTTCTTTAATGATTTATTGAGCAAATACCATTGAGTCAAACGATTGCGCATTATTTTGCGAAAAAACTGATATTTCTTATCATCGGTACAGAGCGCATCGCCATGCTCTAAGCGATAACTTTGCTGCCCGACATTTAGGGTGTATGGCTCATAAATAAGCTGACCACCGAAGAGGTTGCAAAACGGTTGATCTAATAAGAAATCACGATTGCCATGCATCACTAAAATCTCACAGCCAGCTACTCGCAGTGCTTTTAACTTCAAGATAATCGTAGTGAGCCAGTGGTTCTGGCGCTCATCCTCTGATAATGATAAGTAAACGTCATCACCTAGCCATACTTCGAACCAATCACCCAAGATAAATAAGCGTTTTAGCTTAGGTAAGGCAAGACAATCATCAAGCAGTGCCAAAAAAGCCTGCACTAAGGCAGGCTCTTCAGGCGATAAATGCAAATCGCTAATCAATACTTGTCGCACCTCATGAGGGCGGGTTGTAATTAGGTGGTCAAAACTTTGCATTTATCCTTATCCTCGTAACTTATAAGAGTGTGTTTTTTGAAATACTCTCTGAATAAGTGCTTACTGAATAATATCTATCAAATAATAATTAACTGTCAATTACTATTGAGAGACAATAGTCGCTGAGTTGATCACTACTGGCTCTTTTGGTACATCAGCATGCATGCCGAAACGACCAGTAGGAACGCCTTTCATTTTTTCAATCACATCCATACCGCTAGTGACTTTACCAAATACGGTGTAGCCCCAACCTTGCATGTTTTTGCCAGTGTGATTTAAGAAGCCATTGTCTTTTACGTTTATAAAGAACTGGCTAGTCGCTGAATGCGGGTCTTGTGTACGTGCCATCGCAATCGTACCAGCATCGTTCTTTAGACCGTTGTCAGCTTCGTTTTCAATTGGCGCATTGGTTGGTTTTTCGTTCATTTCAGCGTCCATTCCGCCGCCTTGAATCATGAAGCCATCAATGATGCGATGAAAAATCGTACCGTTATATTGACCAGATTTTACATAGTTCAAAAAGTTTTCTACGGTTTTTGGTGCTTTTTCTGCATTGAGTTCGATAACGATCGCACCCATATTGGTATCTAGTTCTACTACTGGTGGCATGTCTACCATGTGATATTCCTTGTTGGTTGCAGCGCCTCAAGTGACGCTGTCAAGTGGTGGCTAAAAGTTGGTGGTTAAAAAGTTATGGCTAGTCTAACGGCTTTTTTAGTCTGTGTCATGTATCAGGCTGTTAATGCCTTTGCAAAAGCTGATAGAATAACGCAACTTTATCCCTTTTTATTATAATTTTTTGATGACCTGTTTTTAATGGTTTGGTTTGAATATTCCATGATGTGTGATGGCACGCATCGTGAACTGATAATTTGCGTTAGGAGCAATGCCCGATGAGTGATAACTCAAGCAACAATGCACAAAAAGACGAACAAAAAAACGATTTTATTCGTAATATCATTCGTGACGATGTCAATGCGCAAAAACAGCAACAAATCGTGACGCGTTTTCCACCTGAGCCAAACGGCTACTTGCATTTGGGTCATGTAAAGTCTATCTGTTTAAATTTTGGTGTGGCTGAAGAGTTTGATGGTGTGTGTAATTTGCGTTTTGATGACACCAATCCGACAGCAGAAAAGCAAGACTTTATCGATAATATCGAAAATGATGTTAAATGGCTTGGGTTTGAGTGGGCAGGTGAAGCACATCATGCGTCAGGCTATTTTGACCAGTTGCATGCTTGGGCAGTACAACTGATTGAGCAGGGTGATGCCTATGTCGACTTGCAATCACCTGAACAAATGAAAGAAAATCGCGGCTCATTTAATGAGGCTGGCACGCCATCACCACATCGTGACGCTAGCGTTGAAGAAAACTTAGCGCTCTTCAATGATATGAAAGCGGGTGAGTACGCTGAGGGCAAGGCTGTGTTACGTGCCAAGATTGACATGGCAAGCCCCAACATGAACATGCGTGATCCTGTCATCTACCGCGTCATGCACCAAGCGCATCATCAGACTGGTGACAAATGGTGCATCTATCCGATGTATGATTTTGCCCATCCGCTCTCTGATGCACTTGAGGGTATTACTCATTCATTGTGTACATTAGAGTTTGAAGACCATCGCCCGTTCTATGATTGGGTCATTGAAAAAGTTGGTTTTGCCACGCCGCCGCACCAGTACGAGTTCAGCCGCTTGAATGTGGATCATACGTTGACCAGTAAACGCAAACTTAAGCAGTTGGTTGACGAAAGTATTGTTAGCGGTTGGGATGATCCACGTATGCCAACCATCGCTGGCATGCGGCGTCGTGGCTATACACCAGAGGGTTTACGTGATTTTTGTGAACGTGTGGGCGTGACAAAAGTAGATAGTGTGGTTGATTTTCGTTTATTAGAGTTTAGTATTCGTCAATCATTGGAGACGACGACTGCACGTGGTATGGCGGTACTAAAGCCGTTAAAAGTGACGATTACAAACTTTGCGGAAGCGGTTAGCAGCTGGGAGTCACAAAAAGCCGATAGCGTCATTGCACGCTTTGATGATGATTCGCAGACTTTATGGCTCACGCAGCCAAAGCATCCTAATGTCGATATGGGCGAGCGTGAAATCCCGTTCACTGAGACCATCTATATCGATCAAGGTGATTACGAAATTGTACCGCCAGCAGGCTACAAGCGCTTGTCACCCGAAAAACCTGAAATTCGCCTACGTAATACTTATGTATTGGCCGTGACTGAGCATATTACTGATGAATCTGGCAATGTGGTCGAGCTAAAAGCCACGATTGACCCAACTACCTTGGGCAGCAATCCTGAAGGTCGTAAGGTTAAAGGTGTCATTCACTGGGTATCAGCCAGTCAAGGCGTGCCAGCAACGGTACGCATGTACGATCAGTTATTTAGTGTTGAAGATCCAAGCAGCGTTGCTGACGTCCATCAAGCATTGAATCCTAATTCGTTGATTGAACTCAGTGCGGTGGTTGAGCCATCACTTGCCAATGCTGATGCTGGTACGCGTTTCCAGTTTGAGCGTGAAGGTTACTTTATCTCTGATAGCGAAGACCACAGCAAGGATAAACCGGTCTTTAATCAAATTGTTAGCTTACGTGATAGTTATAAGCCTGCTTAATGGGCAGTATAAATAACTTTTATTTAAGGCAAGACTAAACAATAGTAGTTTGCAAATATACCCATTTCTAGTACGCTAGAGGTGGGTTTTTTTGTGGATAGGTATAAATTGTAATAGTAGAAATTGAGGATAAAAAATGGCAAAGTTTTTAAACAGCAGTGGGACGACTTATCACTTAGAAGAGTTAATCAAAAATGCCTCTGATAGACTGGTTATTATCAGTCCATATTTAAAGCTTAATGAACGTATTAAAGAGCTATTGGAAGATCGCAATCGTCTGAAAATTGATATTAGAATTGTTTATGGTAAGAATGATCTACATCCTGAAGAAATTAACTGGCTTAAAAACCTGACCTTTATTCGTACCAGTTTTTGTAAGAATCTACATGCCAAATGCTACTTGAATGAAAATGAGTGCATTATTACCAGTTTGAACCTTTATGAGTTTAGCCAAGTCAAT
Source organism: Psychrobacter sp. FME13 (assembly GCF_014861395.1). Taxonomy (GTDB): domain Bacteria; phylum Pseudomonadota; class Gammaproteobacteria; order Pseudomonadales; family Moraxellaceae; genus Psychrobacter. The sequence continues at coordinate 37,742 of NZ_RRYV01000006.1, forward strand.
AACAATGAAATGGGGGTACTCATTTATCGTAATGAGGACGCTAAACTCTACGCCGATACCTATGAAGAAGCACAGCGTATTATTCGTATTAGCGAGGAGGTGCGAATGTCTCTTGAAAAAGTCAGTGCATCTGACGGTGGAAACGATGACAAAGTCACCTCTAGCAACTCTACGGCGAATACCAATACTAATACTAATACTAATACTAATACAACAGCGAAATCTAGCACAGAGTCGGCGACACCAAACTATTCTAAATTAACGACAGCTAAGCTTGCGAAAGAGTTGGGCTACAAAACACAAGAATTAAATAACAAGTTATTGGCAGCTGGTTATCTGCAAGAGAAAGAAGGCGAGTTGGTCTTAACAGACGCAGGACGATCAGCCAGTGGCATAAGCAAGAGAGGGAAGTTCGGGGAATTCTGCTTGTGGGATGCAGGGATGGTGGTGTAACAGATTGTCTCGGTATATACTAATTTGGTTGGTAAAAAATGGAATAACTGCATTACAATCCATCACAAGACAGTAATAAACAGTTTGATAATATAGGATGAAGTTTTTGCTGACGTACTTTGCATTATTGTGTAGTATCTAACAGAGTACGTTGATAATAATAGAGAGTGTGGATATCTTTGGATACTAGCACTCATCACTAACTCGTTAACAAACGAACTGATTAACAAACATAATAAGGAATAAAGCATGGCACATTTACGTTTAGGCGATACCGCACCAAATTTTGACGCAACGACGACAGATGGCGATATTAGCTTCCATGATTGGGCAGGTGATAACTGGGTTGTTTTCTTCTCGCATCCAGCTGACTTCACGCCAGTTTGTACCACTGAGCTTGGCCGCGCTGCTGCACTGAATGGCGAATTCCAAAAGCGTGGTGTTAAACCAATCTGCATCTCAGTCGATGGTATAGACGATCATCATGCTTGGGCAAAAGACATCGGTGAGACTCAAGGTACTGACTTGAACTTTCCAATCATCGCCGATCCAAACAAAGAAGTCGCCGAGCTATACGACATGATGCATCCAAATGCCGATAGTACTCATACCGTACGTAGCGTGTTTATCATTGATCCAAGCAAAAAAATTCGTTTGATTTTAACCTACCCAGCTAGCTGTGGTCGTAACTTTGATGAGATTCTTCGTGTTATTGACGCGCTACAACTGTCTGATGAATACAATATTGCAACACCAGTAGATTGGAAAGATGGTGATGATGTGATTATTCCACCAAGTGTTAAGAATGAAGACATTGCTGCTAAATATCCTAAAGGTTATACAGAGGTTAAACCTTATCTACGTACCACACCTTCACCAAATAAATAAGGTGGAGCAGTCCTGTCATTAAAAATAATAAGCCCTGTAACGTAATGTTATGGGGCTTTTTACTATTTATATAACAAGCATTATTAGGTTTTGCTATGATGAGCATAGTAGGCTATAACTGTTATATAGCGTATTGGTATTCTGAACTATACGCTATAGTACGATAACCATAACAAAGTCTATCAGCGCTGAGTCGCTTTGAGTCCAACTTACAAGGAGTTTGTCATGAAAAAATTATACGTAACCCGTACCGCACCAAACCCACGCAAGGCACTTATCTTATTAGCATCAAAAGGTATTGACGTTGATGATATTGATGATATCGACGTCATTGATATTGATTTCGCTGCTAATGAGCAGAATTCAGATGAGTTTACCCAAATAAATCCGATGCGAACCGTGCCAGTGTTGGTATTAGGTGATGGCACAGTACTCAATGATTCACAGGCCGTTTGCGAATACCTAGATCGTGTTTATGGTGAGCGCTCAGTGATGGGTAATGATGTCATACAACGCGCCCAAGTGTGCTCTATGCGCCGTATTGCAGAGTTTGAAGTCTTGTATAACTTTATGTTGGCATTTCAGCACAGTAATCCTGCAAAAGCCCAACGTGTTGAGCAAGTGCCAGAGTTTGTCACACCATCTATCGCACGAGGGGTCAAAACACTCGCGTATTTTGAAAACATCTTAGAAGGCCGTGAGTATCTGGTTGGTGAGCAATTGAGTTTTGCTGATATCGTCCTATATATCGGTTTAGATTTTGGAAAAGTGCTGAAAGTAGATCCTAATGAGCAGGGCAAAAATTTGGCTCGTTTTTATCAAATGATGAATGAGCGCTTTAGTATTAAAAATATGGCAAAAGCCAAACTTGCTCACAAAGATGCATAGATAAAACGTCAAAATTAACAAGTGACTTATCATCGTTAGCCTTGGTGGTTGATAGTAGCATCAACTATTCAAGGCTTTTTTATGACGGTATATGGAAAAATAGTAGTCAGAATGGCAGTTACTATGAAACTATAAAATCGAACACTTTGTTACAACCAAAACAGTCACTAGCGCTATAGTATGCAGGTATTTACACTATATATTAGGTTGATGCCATATATTAATTTTATGTCATCAATTGTTTAGACTTGTAAGAAAAGGATAATTATGATGCATACGAATAGCTACAAGGTATGACTGTTATGACATCGTCTGTTAAAAAACGACCTGTTAGTTTGATCTGTGTGTCCAGCTTGTTGGCAGCCAATGTGGCACTAAGTGCCTGTCAAGGCTCGTCTACACCCAGTGAAAATATGGCAGTAGATAATGCTAACGCAGTCACGAGAAATACAGATAATATGGATGGTGACATCATATCTAACGTTATGGTTGGAGAAGATCAAGCAACGGTGAAAGAGATGAGTGCTGAAGAAGCCATGATTCACAATCTTTCACGTTATCGTTGGACGCTCATATCTGCAGCCGATAGTAGCGATCAACCATTAGATACATTGATGCAAATCACTAACCAAGTACGTTTGTCATTCAATCAACACCAAGGTCAAAACACCTTAAACTATAGTGTCGGCTGTAACACTATGAGTGCTGTGTATCAGCTGCAAGGTTCTGCCTTAACTATTGAAGACAGCATGAGTACCAAGATGTCTTGTGGCGATCTTGATAAGGCCGAAAACAGCTTAAGTCAGCTGATGCAAGGCAATAGTCAACTTGTTTTTGCGACAGGTAGTGATGTTTTTAAAGATGATACACCAATACTGACGCAAGTAACTAACGACTCGGCTACTTTGGTTTGGGAAGGCAAACTCACACCACAAGCTAAGTATAATAGCAAAGGTGAGGCAGTATTTTGGGCGGTAAGTGCTGATATGGTACCGTGCGCAGACAGTGACGCACCGACGTGCTTACGAGTTAAACCGATTACTTATAATAATCAGGGTATTAAGGTCAGTGAAGGCGAATGGAGTGTATTTACTGGTGAGATCGATGGCTACCAGCATGATAGCAAGCATGATGAAGTATTACGTCTACAGCGTTATCGACTAAGTAACAGTGATGGAACAAAAGGCAGTGCATCAGGTGAAGAATACGCTTATGTCTTGGACGCAGTTATTCAAAGCTCGGTAGCGGAATAGTTTTAAGTCTAGATCATATGAATGTTTCGGTCAAACGTATTAGTTTTAACCTTTACTAAGTTTGCCGTTCAAATCAAAACACGCGCCATATAGACGCGTGTTTTTTTATGGTTGTCTATATTTAACGTAGATTACCTAAATCTTCTTCGGTCAAACGCCAGCGGCCTTTTTTCTTGGAAGCACCGCGTCCACGCATAGCGCTGTTCAGTAGCAATTTATTCATCGAATGGCTTGAATGTGCATGACAAATAGCGCAGGCAAGTCCATCAGCTGCATCTTGTTGCGGTATCACGTCTAAAGATAATATCCGGCAAACCATTTCCTGTACTTGTTCTTTTGCTGCTGCACCATAACCACAAACGGCTTGTTTAATCTGACGTGCGGTATACTCTGAGACTTCCAAGTCCAATGCTACCATAGCAGCAATCGCTGCACCTCGTGCTTGTCCAAGCTTAAGTGCAGAGTCTGGATTTTCAGCCATAAACACCTGCTCAATAGCGGTGTAAATAGGCTCGTCAGTATATTTCAAATGATGTTGGGTAATTCGTGTTAAGCCATTAAAAATACGCTTAAGTCGCTCAGGCATCTCTTTGGTATCTGTACGGATAGTGCCCGCATCGATATATATCAATTTGTCGCCGGTTTGATGAACGATACCATAACCCGTCATGCGCGAGCCTGGATCAATTCCGATAATAATGGCCATAGTACTCCGTTTTTTTACATTTTGTTTTGGGTTCAATCTTATATAAATTGGATATAGAATACGATTTGTCCAGCACTACTACTCGCAGTGCTTTTACTCAACTTGCTTGTATCCAAATTATATTGTACCGACTATATGACTTAAAAATGAGCCTATAGTTTGATAGTATAGCAATCAATCCCCATATACATCATATGTTAGCCATCTTAATTTGCATGGCACTCAATTTATTGATTTTTATTTTAAAGGACGACACTTTATGGGTCAGATAGTTGGTATTGCCATCGTTTGGTTTATTATCGAGATGCTACTATGGTATTTGCTTGCTCAATTTATGAGCGGCTGGTGGGTGTTCATGTGGTTTATCGTTGCTGCAGTCATTGGTATTTCACTCATCCGTAAAGGAATGGCAGCACTCAATCCAATGGCACAGCAGATGAAAGCTGGTGGCATGATGAACCCATCAATGCGTCCGCAAGAATCGACCATGATTAAAAGCGTGGCGATGGCAGCAGCGGGTATTTTACTCCTAATTCCTGGTGTGCTCAGTGATTTTCTCGCGTTACTAGTTATATTACCACCAGTGCAAAAGAAGCTTAAAGACTTTGCCAATAATTACGTCATGAACAATCAGCAAAAAATGATGGAAATGATGGCCAAGCAGATGGGTGGGCAAATGGGCGGTGGACAAAACCCGTTCGGCGGTATGGGTGGTCAAAACCCATTTGGTGGAGCAGGTGGTATGAACGGACAGAACCCGTTTGGTCAGCAACAACAAAACCCGTTTGGTGATGTTTTTAAACAACACACAACTGTAGATGGTACTGCCAAAAACATTCCTAAAGACGTGAAAAAAATCACTAAATCTGCCAATGATGAATAATCATTAACAGATAGGTATAAAAAAGCCCCTTTTGTTGATGACAAAAGGGGCTTTTTGTTGGTTATAACCAATTAATTATAAGCTCATTCGTTATACTTCAAAAGGTTAAAACCGAATATAACAACCGAAGTGCCGCCGCAAGATGGTGACCCATGAACCGTGAAGTTCAGGGCGGATGCGTCATTGCCTCTGTAGGTTTCCTGATACACCGCAAGCGGTGCAGGCATACGCATTGAGACAATAGGTACCACATCCTGGTAAAGCATTATCGGCTCAGGGAATAAACATCTACTAGCCAACACTTCAGAATATAATTATCTTAACCAATGGTTTGGGTGATTGCAAGTGCGATTTACAGATTGCTACTGTAGGTTTGATGTTAGGTATTATTGATGCTGATTTTTAAGCTTATTCTGAGTAAGCAATCAGTGCTGCTAGCCACTAATTATGGGCTTGCAAGGGCTGTTTTTCAGCTATTTTAAGATGTGTGTTAAGATAGAAGGCTTTAAACATCCTAATACAGCATTATAGGCGTTCATTCACTTGAGGAGCGGTAATTCATGACCCATAATAACCATCAATCAGAATCTCTTAATAATAGTCAAGCTCAACTCAATAATAAAAAAATACCGCATGTCTTAATGATACTAGATGGTTTTGGAAATCGTGAAGAAGATAAAGATAATGCGATTGCGGCTGCTGATATGCCAAATTTAGATAAGATTTATCAGCAGTATCCGCATGGGCTAATATCAGCTTCAGGAGAAGATGTTGGTTTACCAGATGGTCAATTTGGTAATTCAGAGGTTGGGCATATGAACTTGGGCGCTGGCCGTGTTCTTTATCAAGATTCCACTCGTATTTCAAGCGAGCTGTCTAATCGTGAGTTTTATAAAAACGAAGCGTTGGTAAATGCTGTTAAAGCTGCAAATGAGCTTGGTGGTAATGTACACATCATGGGGCTGTTATCAGATGGTGGGGTGCATTCTCATCAGGACCATATCGAAGCAATGTGTCACTCAGCATTGGTACATGGCGCCGAAAATGTCTTCGTCCATTGTTTTTTAGATGGTCGTGATACACCGCCGAAGTCTGCCGATAAGTATATAAACCGTCTACGCACGCATATTAATAAACTCAATGAGCATTATGAAGGTGGTCGAGTACAGATAGCGAGTATTATTGGTCGCTACTATGCAATGGATCGTGATAATCGCTGGGATAGAGTCCAAAAAGCCTATGAGCTTATCACTGAAGGTAAGGCTGATCGTTTAGCTACTCGTGCAGATGGTGCAGTGCAAGCTGCTTATAAAGCACGTGAGACGGATGAGTTTGTTAGTCCGACTACTGTGATTGGACGTGATGAAGTACCATATACTGTCGACGACAATGATGCGCTTATTTTTATGAATTTCCGTGCTGATCGTGCTCGTGAACTTGCCCAAGCATTTGTACTGCCAGATCATGAGTTTCCTGGATTTGCTCGTAATAAACAACCGAAACTTGCAGCGTTTGTGATGCTGACCAAGTATTCAGATGTGTTGGCTGATAATTCAAAAACCAGTATCGCTTATCACCCAACATCCTTGACGAATACACTTGGCGAGTATTTGCAAGATCAAGGTAAAACACAGCTACGTATCGCAGAAACCGAAAAATATGCTCACGTGACGTTTTTCTTTAGTGGTGGTCGTGAAGACGAGTATCAAGGCGAGACTCGTATTTTAGTACCTTCTCCAGATGTGGCTACTTATGACTTACAACCTGAAATGAGCGCACCTGAAGTAACAGATAAATTGGTAGAGGCGATTGAGTCTGGTCAATACGATACACTCGTAGTGAATTATGCCAATGGTGATATGGTTGGGCATACAGGTATATTTGATGCTGCTGTCCAAGCTGTTGAGTCGCTAGATGTCTGTGTGGGTCGTGTGGCGGCAGCAGTGCGAGCAGCTGGTGGTGACATGCTTATCACAGCTGATCATGGTAACTGTGAACAGATGCAGGATTATGAAAGTGGGCAAGTACATACGCAGCATACTACTGAATTAGTACCTTTGATTTATGTGGGTGATAAGAAGCTGCAAGTGCGTAGTGGTGGTAAGCTGAGCGATGTTGCTCCTACTATTTTGGCACTGATGGATCTCGAAATACCAATTGAAATGACAGGTAAAAGCTTATTGCTTCCTGTGTCATGATTTATTGCTGAGTGATTTTAGTCTTTATATTTTGACAGTATATTAGTATTGTTTATAGTGATAAAAAAGGAGAGATACCAGCTATCTTTCCTTTTTTTTCGATACATTTTCCCTAAATTACGTGCAATACTAGTCTAGTCTTAAGCCCATGCTTGGTGTTATGTTGTGAGACACATATTGATGAATACATCATTAACAATGATTTTGTACATTCTATTATTTAATTGAGTTCTCTTATGCCTCCTTTCTACTTTATACGCTCGTCTGTGTTTAAACGATTGGGCAAGCCAATGATACGCTTATCAAGCGCACCTACTGTCTGTAAGCCTGTATTGATAATTGGTTTGCTTGGATTAAGTACGGTTAGTATGTACGCACAGGCAGCAACACTAGAGACAACTGATACGACTCATAGTCCTACGGCAGGTTTGCAGCTTATTAGTCTAAATGATGATGAAATAGCCACCGAAAATGATATTGATAATTTATCAGATATTGCTGATATGCTCGATGCTGCAGATGAGCCTGATGACTCAATAGATAGTATTCCAGATGAAACAGCGCTAACTGATGATACGGATGATATCGATACCAGTATTCCACCTGAAGTTGCACAAGTATCATTAAATGCCATTTCTCCAGAGACGCTTAAGACGTTTGTCGCTGTAGTAGATTTAGTGCGCCGTGAATATGTGGATACGGTGAATGATGAAGAGCTTTTTAGTAATGCAATGAGCGGAATGCTAACCAAGCTTGATAGTCACGCTGAGTTTTTGGATGCTGAAGCCTATGAGAACCTGCGTGCTTTTACAGAAGGTGATGTCGGTGATGTTGGTATTAAAGTCACTTATCAATCCGCATCTGGCCATTGGGTAATCACAGAGGTTAGTGATAATTCACCTGCTGATAAAAAAGGCATTGCTGTTGGTGACTACTTGCATCAAGTAGATGAGTTTAAACTTAATGCAAACAAAGAAAGCAATGATGTCCAGCAGCTCTTAACAGGGATTGCTGGTACGCAAGTAGATATTGTGACGTCAACTGCTGGGCGTCGTAAGCATACGACTACGTTGCAGCGTAATAATAGTCACCCTCAAGTGATTGAAGCAAGGCTGGTCAACGGTATTGCTATCGTCAAATTACCTGCTTTTCAAAACAACAGCCGTGAAAAACTGTTAGAAAGCTTAATTGATTTAGACGCACCCATACAGGGTATCTTGTTAGACATGCGTGATAATCCAGGTGGTGTATTAACATCAGCGGTTAGCGTTGCTAGTTTGTTTATGACTGATACGGATGTGGTACAAGTAAAAGCGCGTCAAAGTGATTCACGTACGCTCTCGACTCAAGGTGCAGCATTACTTGAACCATTGCCATTAGTGGTGTTGCAAAATCGCTATTCAGCATCAGCAGCTGAGGTGTTGGCCAGCAGTTTACAGGCGCAAAAGCGTGCTACTATCGTTGGTGAAGTGAGTTATGGTAAAGGCTCGGTACAGTCAGTGATTCCACTAAATGATGAACAAGCTGTCAAGCTCACCGTTGCGAAATATATGACAGCATCAGGTAAAAGAATAGATGGTATCGGTGTAAAGCCCGATGTGGCCTTTTCAGGTAATGAGGGTACTTGGGAGCAGCAAGCACTAACTCTTTTAAAAACCAGAGCATTGGCTTCGGGCATTCGTTTTGTTCGTAAGCCTACTCAGGTCGATAAAACGATAGACAAAACAAGTAATTAAGTTTTGGCTGTTGACAGAATGCCGTTGTCAACATTGCCAACCATGAATCATAACGTTTGAGACGTTATGATTCGGATTGATCCTCGGCTATTTCCAATTTTTTCATGCGATAGCGTAAAGAGCGGAAAGTTGTGCCTAGAAGTTCAGCTGCCTGAGTTTTATTCCAACCAGTTTGTTTAAGTGCGGTGATAATTAACTGCTTTTCTTGCTCTTGTAGGTAGTTCTCTAGCCCTTCAGAGGGTAGCTGTCCGTCTGGTAGTTCGTTTATTCTGACTTGCTGACCATCCCTATTTTGCGTCGCTTGATAAATGGTGGTGTCGTTATTGCAATCCTGACTGGCTTCATTCAATGCCTCTATATGATTGTTAGTTGATGGTTGTATCATATTAGGGAAGTGTTGAATATTAGTACGATATGGGTGCAAATTGGTTGTTGTTTGCTGAACCTGAGTGGTTTGTGTTGAATGGAGACGTGTTTCGCTACTTTCTAGCGTTTGATCAGCTGTTTTATGAGTTTTCTCTGGTTCTGGTAAGTATGTATTGTTCGTATTCTCAGGACTTTGGATATTTGTAATGTCTTGATGAGTGTCGATATCAGCGAGGCCCAAGTGAATGGTATCAATGGTTGGATTTTCTGCTAGCGTGACTGCACGTTCAAGAATATTACGTAGCTCGCGAACATTGCCAGCGAAGTTATGATGTTGTAAGCGCGCGCAGGCATCTACAGTTAAGGAAGGTACGGTCTCTAACTGCCATTCATTGGCAATCATTGCCAAGAAGTGCTCAGCCAAAACAGGAATGTCATCACGGCGAGCGTTAAGCGTGGGTAGTTTTAGCTCGATCACATTGATGCGATAATATAAATCTTGTCGAAAGGCTCCGTCTTGTACTAGGCGGTTTAAGTTTTTATGTGTGGCGGATAGAATACGGATATCAACAGGTATTTCTTTAGTATCACCAATAGCTCGCACTGTCTTTTCTTGAATGGCACGCAGTAGTTTTACTTGCATTGCTAAAGGCAGGTCTGCGACTTCGTCTAAAAATAATGTACCGCCATTTGCTTGTTGAAACAGCCCTTGCTTGTCAGTAACAGCGCCTGTGAAGCTGCCTTTTTTGTGACCAAAAAACTCTGACTCTACTAGCTCTGAAGGGATGGCACCGCAGTTAACTGGCACAAAGCTACCATCCCTACGAGGGCTTAGGTCGTGAATTAGTCTCGCAACTACTTCTTTTCCTGTGCCAGAAGCACCTGATAAAAATACAGGTGCTTGTGAGCGTGCTAATTTTAAAATGGTGTTCTTAAGAGGGTGCATCACAGCAGAGTTACCGATAAGCCTACTGTTCAACATTTTTTGCTCAGGTGAAGATTCAGGTGTGCTGGTCGATGCACTGTCTTGATGAATAACCTTTAAAGCATTCTCTACTAACTGTCGTAAACGTGGTAGCTCTAGTGGTTTATTGACGAAATCAAAAGCACCTAACTTTAACGCCTCGATAGCCAAGTCCATACTACCATGCGCAGTAATTACAGCGACAGGAGTGCTAGAGCTACCATTGATTTCTTTTACCAAATCTAGTCCTGAGCCGTCAGGCAGATTTAAATCGGTTAGGCAAAAATCATAATCATTATCTTGCCAGTAGGATTTTGCTTGTGACAGAGTGTAAGCCACATCACTTTTTATCCCCATTTTAGTCAAAGTAATTTGCATTAATCTGCATAGATCTACTTCGTCATCAACGACTAGCGCGGTTGTTGTCATACATCATCTCATCGTATTTATATCTACAAAATTTAAAAAGATAGCATTTTCTAATTAGGACATGTTTGATATTTACAATATATTTAACATTTAAAAATAGTCACTGCTGATCATCAAAACAGCTCCAGACAAGGCGTAAAGTGATGGTAATGCTCGAACCTTAACGAGTATTAAACATGCATTAGACAACCCTTACTTATAGAGCATTTTTATCTCGCATTCATTATGTTCGGACTAGAGCCCACAGAAGGTGCTATTAAGCGAAAACAGGTTTTTTTATGTTCAGGAATATAAAGTAAGCGAGTCTGGTTGGCTTCACAAAATGCTTGTGATAAGTACAACCCTAAGCCAGTACCTTTTTGATCTGTGGTGAAAAAAGGATTGAATAAGTGCTCGAGACTTTCAGAGCTCACACCATCACCATTGTCTAAAACATCGATTATAACATCGTTGTCGGCACAATAAATTTCAATTTCCACATAAGCATGAGAGTGGGCATAGCTACTGTAGCGTAAGCCATTGTTTATTAAATTGATTAAGACTTGTTCCAATTGGTGAGTATCAAATGATATCGTGGGCTGTGCGTTTACTCGTAAAAAAACATCATGTTTTGAAAAGTAGTTTTCCAAAAATGTTGGCATCCATTCAGCCAGTACGATTGACTGCTGATTTGCTGCTTGCTGGCGAGACAGCTTTAAGACATCTTCGATAATGCGATTTACCCGTTTGGTTTGTGAAAATATCATTTTATAAAGCTCGTAATTATTATCGATATCATCATCTGCTGCGTTTTTTTCCTCAGTTTCTGTTACGTCTTCCATTAATAGCTGACTGGCTTGAGAAATAGCTGCTAACGGGTTTCTTATTTCATGGGCGATACTGGCCGTTAATTGCCCTAAAGAAGCCAGTTTTAATTGTTGAGCACTGGCTTGCTCACGGCGTAAATCTTCTAGCATGATGAGTTTGCTATCATCTTTTAAGGGAACGATTTGCACACGTAATTTACCGAATATAGAGGCATTTGCTACTGCTGGTAAATCATAAGTAAAAGTGCATGATTGGCCTTCTACTACTGACAAGCAGGCTTTTAATAACTGTGCATGCTGCTTACTGAGTTGTTGCTCAAAATTGGTTAAGAGCTCAGTATGATTGTTGTTGCGTGCGTGGCTAGCTTCACTGGACGGGTTAGGTAATGGTACTGATACTGACAAATTGTATGAAAGACTCAGTAATTGATGGGCCGCAAGGTTAGCTAGGACAACACGCTGCTTATCAATGACGATGACACCATTCGCCATCTGTGCGATTACTTCTTGATTGATGACATTCAATCGTTCTACTTCTTTTGCTTGTCCCGCTGCTACTTTTTCAAGTTGCATCAGGCGCTGCGAAATAGACCAACTTAAAAAGCCAACGGCCAAAAAGCTGACAGACATGAGTAGAGCATTACCTAAGTTTGCCAAATTTATACTATTGGCAATGGCATAAAAAAACTGCTGATAAATAACAAAAATAATTGCAAGTAGGGTAACAATGAATGCTTGTGAGGCATTGAGCAGCATAAAGCTCGCTGCAACCACTACCATATATAGCATGGTGAGCTGTAAGTCAGGAGCGCCAGCTGTATAAAGTAATAAACTCAATATCACAACATCTAATACCAAACCAAAAGCGAGTTGGCGTTGCATTTTTTTATGTACTACATAAAACAGTCCAAGTAAGATTAGACTCAGTAGAATATAAAAGCTAAGGGCAGTTTGTTGCAAAAAGCTTGGCAGAGAGACATTATCATTAGCCTGAGCTGTGACATATCCCATCAACATAAAAAATGTACTAAGGACAAAGCGATAACTGCTATAGATGAGCCCTAGCTTTCGTAGCTGTGTTTGTGGAAGGGTATCATCGTGATGTAAATAATGAGTAATAGCAGGCTTCATAAATAGACCGTGGTTGAGAAAGAGTGACTAGGGCGTGTCCTCATTTTCAGCCTGTTTAGATTTTTATGTTCAGACTGAGGACACGATCTAAGTAGTTTACGGCTGAATCAAGCCGTGACGAATGGCCAGATGCGTCAATTTAACATCACTGTCAACGCCGACTTTTTCATAAATGCGATAGCGATAAGTATTGATGGTTTTGACACTGACAAATAGTTGATCAGCTATTTGTTGAGGGCTTTGGCAGTTAACCACCATCATGGCTACCTGCTTTTCACGATCACTTAATAAGTCAAAGGGTGAGTTGGCATTATCTGATAATAAAACATCAGCCAATTGTTCCGCGACATCTTGGCTAAAATAACGACCACCTTGATAAATCTTTTTGATAGCTCGTATCATTTCATCAAGTGGCGTGCCTTTGGTAATATAACCATTGACGCCCGCTTTTATGAGCATCGATGGGTAGGGCTGTGCTGACATACTACTGACGGCTAATATCTTGATACCCATATCCAGTTGAATCAACCGCTTAGTTGCTTCGAGCCCACCGATATTAGGCATATTAACATCCAGCAACACCACATCAGGGCGCAGTTTTTTGGCCAGTTTAATAGCCATATCACCGCTGTCTGCTTCGCCGACCACTTCGATATCGACACTATCTGATAGCATACGACTGATACCCATTCTTACCAAATCATGATCATCAACTACCAATACTTTAATCATAACGATACTCTTTATTATTCGTGAGAATGAAGGTTTTGACTGATGCTAAATGACAAGTAGATTCCAGACATCTGAGTCATCTAAAGGTTGTGGTATTTAAAATATTATTATCTAATATATAGCGTGTTGAACATACCCTATATTGAATATGGATGATAGCCACATTCAAAATGAATGCATGTTTCTAAAACGTAAATCAATGTTTCTACAATATAAGTTGGTTGTAGAGAAATTTGAATTCGGTAAAAATAAACCGTTAAATCAGTTTGATGCATTAAACTTAAATGCAAACCATGATACACTAAAAATACAAAAACTCTATACGAGTACTTACAAACACATCTATAAAGGCTACGTACGTTCTTGGCGCCAGACAGTGTATAACTGACGTGATAACGACAGCAGGGGGCATAATGAGACAACTACCATTAACCAAACAGCAACTAATCGCTGCTATGATTTCATTGAGTTTGGGCAGTGCATCACAAGCGGCACTTACGATTAATGGTAGCACTGATACTGGTTCTAGTGCTCGCATGAGTTGGGGCGGTGCTGATAGCCTGTCTGAAGCGCGTAATATCATGTACAAATCCAACAGCTCCACTATCACAAAAACTGATAATGGTTCTGGTGCCACTTTCGCTAGTAATAACAACAGTTACAATACCACTTACAGTGGTAAGTTTGGCAGTAGCGACATGCTGCCAATCAGTACTGATTCGCGCAGTGTCGCGGTAATCGATGCTGAAACTGGTGAATCTATTTATGAAAAAAATGCTGATGCTGCGCGCCCGATGGCCAGTATCACAAAAATTATGACCGCGATGGTTGTATTAGATGCAGGCCTTGACATGCGTGAAGAAATTACGCTTGATGCAGAAGATTTTGTTGGTCCAAAGCGTGCTAGCTCTCGCTTGAAAGCTGGTGATCGTTTGAATCGTGCTGAAATGCTATTAATGGCATTGATGAAATCAGAAAATCCAGCAGCGAAAAGTCTAGCGCGTAATTATCCAGGTGGCTATAGCGCCTTTATTCGTGCTATGAATCGTAAAGCTCAAGATTTGGGTATGACTACCGCTTTCTTTGGCGATCCAACGGGTCTTGATAAGCGCAATGTCGCTTCATCAAAAGATCTCGTAAAAATGGTACGTGCCGCTGGTAATTACGATGTCATTCGTCGTTTCTCCACCACTAAGAGCTACGATTTCTTTGTCTCAAACTATTCAAGTGGTAACCGTACCTATAAAGCCAACAACACTAGTAGTTTGGTGCGTGATGGTAGTTACCCAATTGGTATCTCAAAAACAGGATTCATTAATGAAGCAGGTCGTTGTGTCGTGATGGAAACTCGCGTAAACAACCGTCCAGCGATTATTGTTATCTTAGGTGCGAACAGTTCAGCCACACGTTGGGGTGATGCCAAAAATATTCTCAACAGTTTAGCGACACGTCGTACAGTGTAAGCTTATTGTTTTGATACTTATAAAAAGGCTGTTATGTGATATAACAGCTTTTTTATTGTGTGGAAATTACGGACGTATTATATGATTCAGTTATCAAATATTTTACAGCCTCAGTTGTATTTGCTGACCAACGATGACGAGTTTGAGATTCTCTATCAAAAGTTAGAAGCAGCACTGGCAACAGGATTAATTGCGCTACTACAAATCCGCCGTAAGAGAACACTTTCTCTACCTGATGGTGCCTCAGAGTTGTATAAAGAGGCGAAGCAAATAGTCGATTTGGCCAGTACGTATAACGTACCCGTTGTTATTAACGATGATATTGGTTTGGCAGCAAAGCTTGGCGTTGGTGTACATTTGGGTCAAAAAGATGGCAGTATTAGCGATGCCAAAAAATATCTATCATCAAATCAAATCATTGGCCGTACGTGTCACTGTGAGTCGGAATTAGTGGCAGAGGCAAAAAAAGATGGCGCGAGTTATGCTGCGATGGGCGCAGTCTTTACGTCTATGACCAAACCAAATGCCGATATTGTATCGCATGAGCAGATTGTTTCAGGTTGTCAGCAAGGTATAGATATGTGTGTGATAGGTGGTCTAACGGCTGAAAATGTCTCGAATTTAGCAGGATTACCGATTAAGTATGTCGCGGTAGTAGGCGATATTATGGATTTACCCATCCCAGAAATAGCAAATCGCTGTCGTGAGTGGCAGCAGGCGTTTTCTGAGTGGGGACCACCTGCTTTATAATTTATTCGTCAGAAATAGCAGTAAATAGTTATTCAGCATGCTCCATACATAATGTAGCGTAGGGTAGTGCTTCTAAGCGTTTTTCTTCGATTTGCTTGTCACACACCTCACATTCACCATAAGTGTTGTTTTCGATGCGATTGAGAGCATTTTCGACATAGCTTAAGTTTTGGCGCGCTTCGTCCATAAGGTTTTTGCGCATACCGTTTTGACGATAAGAAATCGCTTGGTCGTCCCAATGCTCATTGAGATCATCTTGTGGGTTTTGAATATGATCTTCTATTTTGCCAATTCTAATTTCATATTCGTCTTTAAGTTTCAACAGATTTTGTTTGGCAGTGTTTAGATTAATACTCATTGTATTCTCCTAATAATTATATTTTCCTAATGATTGTAGTCATGCTGGCCTATATCCGTAAGCCTTTTTTTATTGATTGTAGTAATGCGAATTGTCTTATGGTAAAGGACAGGTTTTTCAGAAACCACCACAGAATGTTAAGGTTTCTTATTCCACTACATTCTCATGTTAAGTTTTTAATTAATATGTTGGTTATGAGCTGTTGATATAAACTGGTAGAATACATCGCCATCGACTTTGGTTCGTTAAATCACATTACTACTATAAATGAGCCAAAACACGGTGCGGAATATAGAAAATCTTTGTCATATAACTACAAAGATATCTTTTATCCAGTCAAAAATTAGAAATAAATAAAATGATTGAGGATACACATCCAGGAAATGATGGTGAGTAATTCTTTTTATAGCAACATTTAGCAATAACAGTAAGCTTAAATTAACCAACAGATTGATGCATAGGAGCAGTTCATGAATTTTTTGCGTATGAGTGAGTTGAACTTAACGGATAAAGTGGTATTAATTCGAGAAGATCTAAACGTACCTATTAAAAACAATAAAGTCACGAGTGATGCTCGCTTGCAAGCAAGTTTGCCTACTATTCAGATGGCATTAGAAAAAGGCGCTGCCGTTATCGTTTGTTCACATTTGGGACGCCCGACTGAAGGTAATCTAGAAGCAATATATTCATTAGCACCTGTTGCTGATTATTTGAGCGATAAGCTAGCGGTGTCAGTGAGTCTCAATCGTGAGTATTTGACTGAAGGAGCACCTATCAAAGCTGGTGAAGTCGTACTATTAGAGAATATGCGTTTTAATGAAGGTGAAAAGAAAAACGATGCTTCTTTGGCAAAAAAATATGCCGACTTATGCGATGTATTTGTGATGGATGCTTTTGGTACGGCACATCGTGCGCAAGCATCAACAGAAGGTGTCACTCAAGCCATGCGTCAAGCAGGAAAAACAGTCTGTGCAGGTCCTCTATTGGCTGCTGAGCTTGATGCTTTGAGCTTAGCACTTGAAACACCAGCACAGCCAATGCTTGCAATTGTTGGTGGCTCGAAAGTATCAACAAAATTAGAAGTCTTACATAGCTTGGCTGAAATATGTACACAGATTATCGTTGGTGGCGGTATCGCCAATACTTTTTTAGCAGCGCAAGGTCATAGTGTTGGTGCTTCACTATATGAAGCAGACTTGGTGGATACTGCCCGTGATATTATGAATAAAACGGAAATTTTATTGCCTGATTATGTCATTGTTGCTGATAAAAATGACATTGATTTTGACGATTTTACAGGTTCATTGCAAAAAGCGACTGCCACTGTTAAGTCTATTGATGCGATTGGCGAAGATGACATGATCTTAGACATCGCGCCAGAAAGCGCAAAACAATTGGCTGAGGCCATTCTCAATGCAAAGACTATTTTATGGAATGGTCCAGTAGGTGTGTTTGAAGTAGATGCTTTTGGTCAAGGTACTCAAATATTGGCAGATGCTGTCAAAAATAGCCAGGGCTTCTCCATTGCTGGTGGCGGTGATACTTTAGCAGCAATTGATAAATATCAAGTTGCTGATGGTGTTAGCTATATGTCAACAGGAGGTGGTGCATTCCTGGAGTTTGTAGAAGGCAAGGTTCTTCCTGCAGTTGCTGCGCTACAAATTAGCGCTTAATTTATTAACATTAATTAACATTTTTGAAACATTATTGGTACAATTTAAAACAAGTATTAAAAGTAAGCTATGCAAGCTAATATGTCAGCTATGATTTTTGTTTGTTGATTTTGGATAGAAAACAGGCATAACTACTGATTATTAAGTAGCTATTATTTGTATATATACTGAAAATTGTTATTGCATGTCTTATTTGCACTCTATAAAATAGCGCAACCATGTATATTGACATGTTTTATTTATGAGAGGTTTATTATGTTAAAACGTCATTTGTTACTTGCTAGCGTACTTGCTGGTACTTTTGCAGTTACTGCATGTAGTCAACAAACAGAAGAAAACGCTGAAGCGGCTACTGAGTCTGCTGCTGATGATATCGCTGCAGAAACTGAAGCAACTGCTGCTGAAGCTGAAACTGCTGCTCAAGATGCTGGTACTGAAGTTGCCGAAGGCGCTGAAACTGCTGGTGCTGCTGCAACAGAAGCACTAGAAGACACTGGCAATGCTATCACTGAAGGTGCTAGTACTGTTGTTGAAGGCGCTGCTACTGCTGTTGCTGACGGTGCTGACGCTGTTGCTGACGGTGCAGAAGATGTTGCTGTTGATGCAGAACAACAGTACTAAGCAATGTAATGACTGGTTTGTTGATCTTCTACTGATTGATAGGTAATCCATTAAATCAGTTATGGACATATTTGTTTATTATAAGCTCTCAAAATACTAGAAAAGCCTTGGTGATTGCCAAGGCTTTTTGCATTGCCTCTGACTTGTCTTCAATACATTCTAAACGTTAAATGGGTTGAGAATAGCTAAAACACTGCCAAATGGTCTCAAGTCGCTGATTGATATCCTGGTATTATCTGCATTATTTCCCTCATTTAATGACTGTTTTTTAAATGAGTATGAACTTAGATTTTGTTGGTTAAGTTACAACATTGGTTTTATAAAAAGATAGTTCGATAAATAGTGATGCAACTGCTACGAAGACATCGCAAATTTTGCTATAATCACCGCGTATTAATTACCCCTGAAATGATTAACTGTTTTGCAGATTGACAGTGCTGTCACTGTTATTAAGCAAGGTTTTTTGCTGTTTATTCTAAAGCCCTATTTCAAAAGCTGTCATTTTAAGAGTTATTTTCAAAAACACTATTCAACCTTTAATTAGAGAGCGCTTTATGGCCTTAATTTCTTTACGTCAACTTTTAGACCATGCCGCTGAACACAGCTATGGTGTTCCTGCCTTTAACGTCAATAATCTAGAGCAGATGCGTGCAATCATGATGGCTGCAGATGCTTGTGACTCACCTGTGATTGTACAAGCCAGTGCTGGCGCACGTAAATATGCAGGGTCTGCGTTTTTGCGTCATCTAATTATTGCTGCAATCGAAGAATGGCCGCATATTCCAGTAGTTATGCACCAAGATCATGGTATGTCAGCGGCTATCTGCCAACGCTCAATCCAGCTTGGCTTTTCTTCAGTGATGATGGATGGCTCGCTTGGTGAAGATGGCAAAACGCCAATGGATTACGACTATAATGCCAACGTTACTCGCGAAGTTGTGAAAATGTCACATGCTTGCGGCGTGTCTGTAGAAGGTGAAATTGGTTGCTTGGGTAGTCTTGAGACTGGCATGGCAGGTGAGGAAGATGGCTCTGGCGCAGAAGGTGTGCTAGACCATGAGCAGCTATTGACCAGTGCTGACGAAGCTGAGCAGTTTGTTAAAGATACCAACGTCGATGCTCTTGCTATTGCCATTGGTACTAGTCATGGCGCTTATAAATTTACGCGTCCACCTACAGGTGACATCCTGTCTATTGAACGTGTTAAAGAGATTCATGCCCGTATTCCGAACACGCATTTGGTTATGCATGGCTCGTCATCAGTACCGCAAGAATGGCTAAAAGTCATCAATGAAAATGGCGGTAATATTGGTGAGACTTATGGTGTACCTGTTGAGCAAATCGTTGAAGCGATTAAGCATGGTGTACGTAAAGTGAATATTGATACAGATTTACGTTTGGCATCGACGGGCGCTATCCGTCAGTTTCTTGCAGAAAATCCTAGCGAGTTTGATCCACGTAAATACTTCAAAGCCTCTATGGTTGCGATGTCAGATGTCTGTACCAACCGTTTTGAAGCCTTCGGTTCGGCTGGTCAGGCACATAAGATTCGTCCGTTAAGCCTTGAGGCTATGGTCGATTTTTATAAATAGTTTATTAGGCGTTAAAATCGTGGTTAGATGGCCATAGAGTAGAATCTTTGCCTTCATTGGTTGTGATAGGATAAGAGGTGGTAGATATGATTGGACTTATTACTGGACAGGTGCAGTATTTGATGGCACCAACTGCCTGTATCATGACTGCTTCTGGTGTTGGCTATGATATTGAGTTGCCGCTGCCTTCCTTTTGTCAATTACATCTTAATGAGCAGGCGAGTATTTGGACGCATTTTCATGTGCGTGAAGATGCACAGTTACTCTATGGGTTTATCGATCGAAAAGAACGTGATGTCTTTCGCCAATTGATTAAGATCAATGGGGTTGGGGCAAAAATGGCATTGGCAATGTTATCTGCGATGTCAGCCGCTGAGCTCAAGATGCATGTCGAGCAAGAGTCAGAAACCGCATTGACTCGCATACCAGGTATCGGTAAAAAAACAGCGCAACGTTTATTGATTGAGCTAAAAGACAAATTAAAAAATATCGAAGTTGATAACAGTAATTTAGAGTTTGCGATTGAGCCTGCCGCTATGTCTGACGAAGGTAATATCATTGCTGAAGTCGAGGGGGCATTGATAAGTTTGGGCTATAAAGAAAAAGAAGCTCAGCAAGCGATCAAAGCCGCTAAGAGTAATGGTGACACATTTACAGACACGCAAGGATTATTAAAAGCGACATTGCAGCAGCTATCAACGTTTAAATAATTTTAGTCGTTATTGCTATTCATGGTTATATCAACACATATCGAATAAATAAGCGACATTAATTGTCGCTTATTTTCGTTTTAGCAGATAACTTTTGATGTTTTGCATGACTTATAGATGGCCTTTGGTTATGCTATTTATTAACTAACTTCTCAATATAATGAAAAACTTATGACGCATGATCGTTTGATTAATCCGTTAGAAGGGGCAGGGGATTCCCCTGATTCTAATATTCGACCAGCATTATTGGCTGAGTATATTGGTCAGCCAGTGGTCCGTGAGCAGATGGAGGTTTTTATTGGTGCTGCACGCGGTCGAAATGAAGCGTTAGATCATACGCTTATTTTTGGTCCTCCGGGTTTGGGTAAAACAACCCTTGCCAATATTATTGCACGTGAAATGGGTGGTAATCTGCGTTCGACTTCGGGACCTGTGCTTGAGCGCCCAGGAGATTTGGCCGCTATGTTGACCAATCTAGAAGAAGGAGATGTACTGTTCATTGATGAGATTCATCGGCTGAGCTCGGTCATCGAAGAGATACTGTATCCCGCGATGGAAGATTTTCAGCTCGATATTATGATTGGTGAAGGCCCTGCTGCTCGTTCTATCAAGCTGGATTTACCACCGTTTACACTAGTAGCCGCGACGACCAGAGCGGGGTTATTGACATCGCCACTACGAGATCGTTTTGGTATTGTACAGCGGCTTGAGTTTTATAATATTGTTGATTTGACGACGATTGTTAGCCGTGCTGCACGCTTGATGCGTGTACCGATGAGTGAAGATGGTGCAGTGGAGATCGCTCGCCGCGCGCGTGGTACGCCAAGGATTGCCAATCGTTTATTACGGCGTGTGCGTGATTATGCTGAGGTTAAGGGCGATGGCAGTATTAACGGTCAGATAGCGGGTAGCGCGTTAGATATGCTAGCAGTGGATAGACGAGGTCTGGATCATTTAGACAGGCGTTATATTGAAATATTGCATGAGCGCTTTGATGGCGGTCCTGCCGGAGTCGAAGCGGTAGCAGCGGCAATGGCTGAGGACCGAGGGACGCTTGAGGATGTGATTGAGCCGTACTTAATTCAACAAGGTTATGTGCTGCGTACCGCTCGTGGTCGGGTATTGACCCAAATGGCTATAGATCAGATGTTATAAGGGTTTTCTGCAAGCAAAACCCCTAATGATCCTGAACTGACCCCCAAATATTGGACGGTTTAGTTTATATCAAGGACTGAGTTCTGT
>NZ_RRYV01000070.1 GCF_014861395.1 Psychrobacter sp. FME13
GTACTACGCTATGCTTTAGGTTGGCAATATATCTCTGGTTTTGCGTAAGTCCTAATATAGTCAATAACATCATTCATCTCGCTATTCATAAGGTGAATTCCAATAAGACTATTATGAAAGTTTACTGAGCAAAGCTGAAGAGGGTAAAGGTCACTTTGCGACAACCGATGACGTTTGGTTTTTTAGTCTATTTAATGGTTTGCTAAGATGGGGTCTGAGACTAAGCGCCATAAGGATAGGCGCTTATTTTGAGAAAGAATAGCGGTTTTTTCTAAACGTAAGGCGACATTCACGTGTGCCGATTCGTGAGAGGTTTTGTGTGTTTAATGGCGACTAAACATCGTTGTTATGATGATTGTTATAACGACCCCACCAAGAGATAAACGATACCAAGACAGCACCTAATACCATCAGTCCCAGTGTTGTGAGCCAATGCGCACCTGTAGGGTAGTGCCATGGCATCACATTGACGACGGTCTCACTATCAAGTGTGTTTAAGGCATCTACTTTCCATGGCCATATCTTCACCAAGGATCCTGCGATAAAGCCTGTGAGCAGTGCCAACATTGCTTGATAATAGCGAGATAGCAGCCATTTGAGTGCGTGGGTAAATAGTAGTAGTCCAGTGAGCATTCCTGCCATAACTGTGAAAATGGCTGTGAAATTAAGGGTGTGTACCGCTTCTAATACAGCGTCATAAGCACCTAGTAATAAGAGGATAAAGGAGCCGGATATCCCTGGTAATATCATGGCACAAATCGCAATTGCTCCTGCAAAAAACAAATAAGCTAAGCTTGGTGTGGTGGATAGCAACGGCAAACTGCTAATAACCACAGCACTAACGAGACCTGCTGCAAACAGCAGCGCTCGGCTTATATTCCATCGTTTAATCTCGCTTAATAATATAAAGATGGTGGCGACGACCAGTCCAAAAAAGAACGACCAAATTAGTAACGGCTGGTTATCTAATAGGTGCTTGATAATGCCTGCTAAAGTGGCAAAACTGGTGGCGATACCGAGCAACAAGCATAATAAAAATGTCGCATCAACCTGCCGCCACACAGCAAACAGGCCCTTGACACCACCTTCTTGTCGGAATATCTGCCACAGATTGGGACCGATGCTACCGAGAGCGTTAATCAGACGCTCATAAACGCCAGCAATCAGTGCGATGGTACCGCCAGAGACGCCAGGCACGATATCCGCTGCGCCCATCGCTATTCCTTTGATATACACACCTAACAGTGCTTTTGGACTATCGGTAGCAGTCGCATGGGTATCCAATGGCTGAGAGGCTGACGACTCGCTTGGTCGCGGTGATGGTGATGCCGTCATGGACAATCCTTGATTATTTTGAAATAAGTGTTGGTGATAAAAAGTAAGCGTGGGGAGTAGATAGCCATAGTTGTGTTCAAGCTATAAATCTAAAGATAAAGCTATTAGAATATTGGTTTGAACGATAGCAACACAGCACGAAAGCCAGATTAATGATAAAACATTAACCTAGCTTTTTATATGAATGTGAGCGTGATTGTAAGCATTTGGCATTTATTCAGCAGGAGCAAGTGCTGGATAGCCAAGCGCATAAAGCGTGCCTTCAAGTCCAGTCACATTGATAGCAGAATCGGCACGTGCTTGGACAATAGGTTTGGCATGATAGGCAACACCTAAATCAGCGATGGCCATCATTGGTAAATCATTCGCACCATCACCAATACAGACAACTTGCGACATATCTATGCCTAAACGCTCTGCTGTGTGTTCGACGATCGCCGCTTTTTTGGCACCATTTACGATAGGCAACTGAACATGACCAGTGACTTTACCTTCTTCAATATCTAAGAAGTTTGCATGTACTTCATCAATCCCCAATTGCTCTGCGATATAACGGGCAAAATAAGTAAAGCCACCTGATACCAATACCGTGTGATAGCCCAAAGTTTTGAGTGCACTGATGGTGGTACGAGCACCTGGTGATATTGTTAAGTGGTTACAGATATTATCGAGCACGTCAGTTGGGATGTTTTTTAACAACGCCACACGTTGGGCAAAAGATTCGTCAAAATCGATTTCGCCGCGCATTGCTGATTCGGTGATGGCAGCGACTTTGTCACCGATACCTGCCGTTTTGGCTAGTTCGACGATGACTTCTTGCTCGATTAAAGTAGAATCCATATCAAAACAGGCAAGCTTATGGGTACGTAGCATATGACCGACGGATAAAATATGACAGTCGACGACATCTACGTTATCTGCGCTATCGGCACTGCGAGTGTTTTTATATTCTTCAGCCAAATCATGACGTAAACGTGCGGTCAGCTGATCGTCAATGATATGAGCGGCGGCGGTTTTTTTGGCAGGGTGCATTAATGTGTCAGTGACTGGTACTAGCAGATAGCGAAATACTTGTGACTGCGTAAATGGTAAACGCTGTGCATTTTTTGCTGTTGGCTCTATGTCAGAAACACTAATATTGACAAAGCTTGCATCGCTGTCTTCAGCAACAGTGACCAGATGCCAGTTTGGCTGCTCATCGACCCATGATTGCACATATTGATGAATATCAAGGGTTGATATTTTAGTCGGTAGCACCACAATCAGGGCGAAAACAGGTAGTGACTGTAACGCGTCAAAGTCATGTAAATTGGTATCGCTAGGTAAGAGAGACGCAATAGAATCAACGGCTTGTTGCCATGCTTTGCTGTCTTTTGGTAACGAATAAGATGTATTGTTTGGCATGGCTCAATTGTCCCTTGTATGCTCATATAAGATTGGGAATAATAGCAGTTTTCCTTGGCAGCGCCTATAGAGGACACGCAAAGTATTAAGGTGTCTGGAAAACGGCTGTAATAGATAAAGAAGCATTTAAAATTGAATGCTATTATCATAAAATTATAAAGCTGCTAACGCTATAAGACTGGTTATGGTGATATAGTAGAGAGGATAGCGGACTGTATTCATGATAAAGTTATCAGTCATAGCTCGTTCAGTATGCACCAGTTTATTAACGTATCATTTATAACGAACATTTTATGCCTGTGTCCGTTATAAATATGTATGCTGCATCATTTTTTAAAATTAGCCAAAAAATGAGCGATAGCCTTGTTTTTTAATTTCTTTTATCCAAAAAAGTTTAACATATCATGACGTATTTAGCGCCGCGGCAAGGGTTGTTTGCCATTATTCTTCTGGTTAGTTTTTGTTTGCAGACTCTCTTATTGGTCATTAGTACTGATCAACAGTTGAGCAAAAGTCGCGCGTTAAAAGGCGAGCAGATGGTTGCACAGCTGATTGATGAAGCTAGGCTGTCTTTAGAAAATAAAGACCGTGTCAGCCTAAGTGTGATTGCCAATCGCTATACCAGCGAGCAAGACGTAACAAAGATACTGATCACTGACAATAAAGATGAAGTATTAGTGCCAGTTGGCAATGCCCCTATGCAGCAGGGTGAGACGATTCGTCAAATTGCTACGAATGGTGATGCTGTCATTGGTAGTGTTGCTCTGACCTTAAAGGATATTAGTAAAGGCGAGATTATCGCCATGCAATGGCCGTTTGTCATTGGCACTATGCTGCTGCATTTACTACTTTGGCTCATTTATGGCTATATTGCCCGTCCAACCAAAGAGCAAATCAATGCGCTCAGCCGTGATATTCAAGATTTGCATCGCGATCAGTATGTAGAAATCAATCAGCGCAATCGTAATCGCGAAAGCCGATCAGTGGATAGCCAAGTAAATGAACATAAAGAAACAGCCAGTCCCGTTGAAAACCCAATAGAAAAACCAACAACCAATGCTCGTAAATTTAATGTACATAGTGAAGTAAATGAGTATTTAAGAACGCAACAGAATCAAGGTGTGGAAAGTGATGCGACAGGACCTATGGCTAGTGCTGTCGATAACACCGCTACTGAGCAAGTAGAGAAAAGCACGACACAAGAAGAAACCAGTGATATTGATGACACGATTCATAAGTCTCATAATGCCACCCGCCTGTCTGCTACACGCTCACTTGATAGCGTGAGAGTGCAAATTGTCTTTCATGATGAGTTTAATATGCTTGAGCGCTTGGCACCTGCTCAACGTTTGCCGTATTTGGCATTATGTACGCAGCTACTGAACCAAGCGGTGACTGAGTTACTTAAGCAGCCGTTGCTGCTAGGTGTCAGCGCAATGAATGAACCACAATTCGATGATGGTGGTGCGAGTGTGGTGTTAAAAGCAGATAACAGTCATGCTAAGGTCGCGTTGGCAGGTGTGATGCTTGGTAAATTATACTTAATGCTCAACAAGATTATTCATGATAAGCATATTGAGCTTTCACGCTTTGCTTTACCTGCAAAAGTGGGTGTCAGCGATGACGCCCAAAGTGATGCTATGACGCAGCTACTACACAGCGTTGGCAAAAAAGAGCAAATGCTAATATTGCTCCCGAATGCTGGACTCAAACAAATCGGTAATCATGTGCAGGTTCAAAGTATCATGCGACCAACTACCGTTTATGAACGTGAGTGTGCCATATTCGATGGTGGTAATGACTCGATGATTCAACGATTAGCTGACGTCCGCAATTCAGTCCTAATGATCGAAAGTGAAGATGAGCCACATATTTCATAGAAAAGGTTTGGCGGTAACTATTTTCACCAATTTATGGATGATTGTCTGTTATATTGACTATATCGTTATCTTGGCTTAGCAGAGGAAAGTAATAAAAAGGATTGACAACGTTCAGTAGAGACTTTATAAGGCATATATATATTAATGTATTCTTAATAACTTTGCTAAAAACAATAGGAGTTTGCCATGAGTGACGCTGATATTGACGACGATTTTGATGGTGAATTTGTCGACGATGATGATGCAAAGATGGTGGAAGAGGCTGAGACTAGCGTGCGTACGCGCTTAAGCAGTCTTGAGAAGCGTCGGCTAATCGACAATCTACTAGAAGAAAAACGTTTGGCCAAAGAGTTAAAAGACGATTTAGATGACATAGATAACTTTGATGAAGATGACGACGATTGGGATGATGAGGACTTTTAATTTTTAGAGTGATGTTATGACTAAAGTGAGAAAACGTCATGTCATTTCAGTCGACTAAAGTGTTGAAGTAATAGATTATCAGCTGGTTTTATTAGGGCGTGTCCTCAACCCAATCGATAGTCATCTAAATGGGTTGAAATGGCTACATATTGCCGAACAGCAGCAAATAGCTAACTGATATCTCGATACTAGACTGACATTTCGATACTATCTGCGCTATTTTCCTTGTTTGACTGCCATTTATCTCATTTTTATTATCCTCTCTAAAATGAGAACACGCCTTAACTCACTGATCTTCTGTTTTCCCAATTTTATGGTTGTCATCAACCTATTTTGAATGTGTTATTCAGATAATCTTTAAATAATCTGTGACCTTGCATTTAATCAATCATTTATGACGACTGTAGCAATCTACTTTTCAAGGACAATTACACCATGAGTAACCAATTAAGTTTTGATGAATTACTAGACTACTTGGATAATCAAGAGAGTCAGTTTGTACTTGACAGTGTCGCTGCGCATGGATTTTTGACAGCGACGGTCATTGGGCGTCCGTTACCTAACTGGATGGATGCATTGTTTGAAGGTCATGTTAGCGAAATACCAGAAAATGTCATCGATGGCATTAAACGCTGGCGTGACTCTATCATGGCTGAGCTAAAAAACGAGACACCTATCGAGCTGCCATTTGGTGAAGATGCGGGTGACGAAGAGGTGGCTGTCGATTTTTCAGATGAGTCAGATATCGTTGCTTGGTCAATCGGTTTTGTCGATGCGATGTATGGTGAGGAAGCCAGTGATTGGTTTGAAGATGAAGAAACAGCAGAAGACGTGGCGGTATTGACCTTGCCAATGATTGTACTGAGCGGTATCGATGATGAAGATCCAGAGCTCGCTGAGATGCGTAAAGACGAAGATAAAATGGTACAAATGGCCAATAGCATCGAAGGCAATTTGACTGAGCTTTTCTTATTGTTTCATACCAATGATTAATTTTAGATATATCACCAAACGCCACAGGCCAATTATGAAAAAGCTATTATTATGTTCGATTTTGGGATTTGTTAGTTTGGTCGGTTGCACTACAACATATTCTTTAAACACGAAGAGTAATGTAAGTGTAGCGAAGATGAAGGTGGACTCAGTGAATGTTACCTTGAAGCAAAAATATGACAATCCAGTGTTTTATAGCCAAGCTGATATTGAAACGTATGTTAGTAATTGTTTAGTTACTGAGCTGTCTAAAGAGGGCAAGTACCAGGCGAATGCAAATGCTGGTTTAGATATAGATGTAGAATATAGAAGAATTTACTCGGGTGAAGCCTTTGGTATGAAAAAATCTATCGGCAGCCCCGAAATTGCCTATAGCTATCAAGTTGTTAGTGACGACAAGATCCTACAACAAAATGAAGAAAAAGAGCTTTTTGTGAATGCAGGATTATTAGGAAACTTTAACTATGTAGGTAATACTGAAAAAGAAGATGAAAATATGTATATAGATGCGTTATGTCGTCATATCGCTCAGAAAATTTACTGATTTTTTAATTAGGTCACGATACTATGCAACTCTCTAACCTTGAACACTTACCTAATTATCAAATCACCGAGCGTTTAGATGTGGTGTACGGCAGTACGGTACGCTCAAAGCACGTCGGTAAAGACTTGTTTGCTGGACTAAAAAACATCGTCGGTGGTGAGTTGACGGCTTATACCGAGCTGTTAGAAGAGTCGCGTCAAGAAGCGATAGACCGCATGATTGTCAAGGCAGAATCTTTGGGTGCTGATGCAGTCGTTGGTTTGCGTTTTTCGACCTCTAGTATCGCACAGGGAGCTTCTGAGCTATTTGTTTATGGTACTGCTGTCAAAGCGATACCCATGCCGCAGCAGTCATTTCAAAATCCGCCAAGCGATTCTCATTATCAAACGGGTCAATCGCATCACTCAGGTCAACACCCAAGTACGCAAACCCCATCATCAGAACCTACTGATGAGTTGCCACGTTTCAATCCTTTTGGTTAGATGACCGAATCTTAAAGCAGTGATGCTTTTGTATGATAAGAGACGTGCCATGAACAATTCCCTTACCCAATTTCTCATCAACTATGCACCGTTTGTTTTATTATTCGCAGCTGGTTGGTTTTTTGGCACGCGTCATGAGCGTCAGCATTTGGCACAGTTGAGCATCGACGAGCAAGCACTGAGTCATATTATTGTATCAAGCGAACGCTTTTATCGTCCCAATATCGCGGCTGATAGTCAGGGTGAGTTGGTACTAGGTAGTGTGGTGATCGGTCAAGATTACTTCAAAATGATTATCGCCCGTGTCTTAAGTATCTTTGGTAAAAATCTGACCACCTACGAGACGTTATTAGATCGCGCCCGCCGTGAGGCTATCGTACGGATGCGTACTGAGGCCAATGCCAAAGGTTGTAATCATATTTATGGTCTGCGCCTTGAGGTGACTAATGTCAATCAACTGGGTAGCATGGTAGAAGCCATCGCCTATGGTACGGCAGTCATCAGTACTGACCGTCACTAAAGTCCTGCCAATTTAAGATATATCCTTAATCTTACCTTCTTTCTTATCCCCAAAATAAGCACTTGTCTTAGGGTATGTCCTCATTTTAAAAATGATGATCAAAATAAGATAAATTGCAGTCAAACGAGGAAAATAGCGCAGATAATATCGGGATATTAACCAGATATTTGACGATGTTTGGCAAAATTTAGCTATTTTTAGCCCATTTAGAGGGCACTCGTTTGAATTGAGGACACGCCCTAGTTATCCTTGCGTTGCTATCACTGTCTAACAAGAAATTATAGAGGGTCGACTATATTATGCTTGAACTTTTCTTCTGGGGCTTCCTGCTACTTTTACAGATTGTTTTTGGGCTACTGATATTTTATGGTGTGTTTAAAGTGATGCTCTGGTCTAGTCGTACAAAGCTTTCAAAACGTACTTCAAGCTCATCTTCTGGAGATGACGTCAACAACAGTAACAGTAATCATAGCGGATATAGCAGCAATGATTCTTGTGGTGACAGCGGTAGCGATGGCGGCGGGTGTGATTGATTCTTTTCTTAGCGACAAATCTACTCGTTCTAAGCCTAATAATATAAATAATGGTATACCCTAAAGTTTTTCTGTACTTTTATATGGCGGATATCCTACGTTTGAATACTGACTGGTGAGTAGTTGAATAAAATGGATAAAGCTGCCTTTACAACGATATACTTTATGATACCGCTCTATTACGATTATTGAATATATATGAAAGATGGCATGGAATGCTGTCGAGTAATGTTGTCATACAAAACGTTGATGACGTCGATGGCTTTTACCCAAGATATCAGCAGGATTGGCTGATTAAGCATCACAAAGTTGTCATAAAACTGCCTATGTAAGGGCTCTATCTACAAGGATGTAGTTATGGAAGGTGTGGAGTTAGTCACGTTTGTAAATTCAAAAGTCATTCCCATTGGAATTTTTCTGATTATGATGGGAATGGGTCTATCCTTAGTCACCAATGACTTTAAAAGAGTCGTCAAATACCCTAAAGCAGTCGCGATAGGACTCACCAATCAGTTGCTGTTCTTACCATTAATTGGTTTTGCTTTGGCAAGCCTGATGTCACTAGAGCCTGAATACGCAATTGGGGTTATGTTATTGGTACTGTGCCCTGGTGGCACCACATCAAACCTATTTACCTATTTGGCCAAAGGCGATGTCGCGCTTTCGGTGACCATGACAGCTATCTCAAGCGTGGTCACGGTATTTAGTATTCCTATCGTACTCAGCTTTTCGCTCGTGTACTTTATGGGTGCTGGTAGTGAGTTCCAATTACCAGTGGTCAAGACCATGGTCAGCCTAATTGCACTGACTATCCTGCCTGTTAGTATTGGTATGCTGATCAAACGTTATGCCCCCAGTGTGGCAGATAAAACGCAGGTTCTGGTTTCTCGTTTTGGCGTGATATTTTTGAGCTTTTTGGTTCTATTCTTGAGCTATGTGCAAAAAGATATCATTGTAGAGGCCTTAATAGCCACTGGCCCTGTATCATTGATATTAAACGTGTCAACGATGGCACTTGGTTATTACACCAGTAAATGGTTCGGTCTGAATCCAGAACAAAGAAGATCGATTACTATGGAAGTTGGCCTACAGAACAGTACGCTTTCGATGTTTATGGCATTGACACTATTGGCCAATTATAAAATGTCGCTGACGCCAGCTATTTATACGCTAATTATGTTTTTAACCGCAGGTATTATGGTGAGAGTATTTAGCGCGCAACACAATAAGGCGAAGCAAATTGAGATAGACCGTAGTGTGATGGCAGCACGTAGGCTTTAACTTCGGGGCTTTATGTTTGGGGCTTAAGTTTTTAAACTTGAGCTTCTAAAATTGAGCTTCTAGACCTGAACTTTTAGGTTTGAGTTGGAACTCAAGCAACCGCCTTTTAATGAAGCGTTTGGTAAATTGCGGTCACCGCTTTATTGACTGAACCCCATAACTGGCTTGATATTTTAAAGCTTGTCATGGGGTTTTGCACTCGCAGTCGTCATAACTCATTCTCTTATTATTGCCGACAAGTGGCAGCAGGCAATGAGACATAGAGGAGAGCAGGGCTAAAAACACAGCTGGGCTAAGAATAAAGCTTAACGATGACGTGCATTTACTCTGGCTTTAGCGTTAGCTGTCTGCTCTTTTACTTTTTCAACTTCAAATAGGAAGGTACGGTTTTTGAGCACTGCGACAAACACCACGCCACCGATCGTATTGCCCACCAGCACTATCGCTAAAAACAGTAAGTAACGCCAAAGACTGACACTACTGCCATACAGTAAGGCAGAAAACACCTCGATGTTGCCCACGATACTATGATGTAAACCTAAAAACCCGATACTGCCTGTGATGATGGTGACTAAGACAATTCGGCTAAGGGTATCGCGTGCTGAGGTCACTAGCCATGCGGTAACGCCCATCATCCAACCAGCCAGTACTGAACTGCCAAATATCACCCACCACTCAAACGTTAAAACATGCTCGGCATAAGTGTCAATGTCGCTGGCACTAAACAGCTGCATGTTTAAGCCGAGGCCAATCATCAATGCGGCAAATAAACAACCACCAACCAGATTACCAGCGATGACAATGCCCCATAAACGTAGCAATTTATTCAAGGGTTCAATACCGTTGAGCACTGGCAAGCTTAGTAGGGAGGTTTGCTCGGTAAATAATAACGACTGACCGATGACCACAATAATGAAGCCGATGGGGTAAAGTAATGAGGCGAGTACGATGGCGTATTCACTGGGTATGACTCCGCTGAGGAGCGCAAAAGCCGATAAAATCATAAAGAAGCTAATACCAATTTCAAGCCCAGCGGTAAAAGCACTGGTAAAGAGTGAGCCAAGCGAGCGCTCAAAGGTTTCTTTGGCGTCCATGACTTGCTCGACTAGGATGCTGGCATAGCTTTTTGCATGACTCGAATCATTGTCATTGGCGACTTTTTTGATGGTTTCTTTGTCTTCGTCACTGATTTCTTCTGGGAGATCATCCTCTTTTATGTCTTCAGTGGTCTTTGTTTTATCAGCATCGTCACTGTCTTTGTTGTTGCCATTAGCACTAGTATTGTCATTAGCTTTGCTATCGGCGCTGTCTTCCTCAGAGTCTTTTTGGTTGCTTTTTTGCTGACTGTCTTGACGGCTTTCTTTTTGACCTTTTTGCTTTCCTGCTTTATGACTGTCATCAGCCACACCCTCATAATCTGCATATGAGTTCTGTGGGTCTTTTTGATGATTAGTATGACTATCAGTATCTTGGGGCACGGTAAGCTCACTGGTTAAGAGGGAATAATTTTAGTATCTGATCTATTCTATAGCAGGACTATAATCTATTATGTTTAGTATTCAGCTGATTGCTGTTGTTAATTCTTTATCCTGACTCTTAGTCAAATCTATTTTTTAGTAGACCTCTTGCAAAAGTACCAGTTCATTGACTTCCACTAATAGAACCGCAAGAACTAGCGATGACTTATGCAAGAGGTATAATGTAGCGGTGAGAGATTATGAGAACATTATCTAAATATAGCCCTTGGCAAAGCGAGATGGTAGTGACGGCTAGTCTTCTGAAGCTTGATTTATTATCCGATAAGCAAATTGTCGAATAAGCTCATTACTTACTTGATAACGAATACTACGATGATGAGATGTTATCGATAATTGATGATGACCCTATATATCCGAGAGGCAATAAAGAGTCACTTCAAAGAGCACTTTCTGGTTTAGGCTTTCCAGATATTAATACAGAGCAGGCTAAGTGGATTTATACTTATGCCATCGTTCATGTATTTATTGAACAGCCTGAAAATTACCATATTTTTGAGGATAGTCAGTTAGATATTTATAATAAATTCTATGAGTTTTTAGATGAGGGTAGTCATCTACAAGCAGTAGATGGGTTTAAAGGTTTGATTTATCAATTAGATGATGCTTATGGCAACGTAAAAATGGGAGAAGTTTACAAAGGTTATAATGATCCATCGACGCTAATGATCTTAGAAAAAGAGTTTTTTCGACTTTGTAAGCAGTGGGTGAAAGATAATAAGCCAAAGATAGAGTGTATTTTCGAAGAGCTATACGCTTAAATGACCTTAGCATCTAACAAAATCTGCCTATCTGCGTTAAAATCACTCTATTCATTATTTTCCTAATTTTTATATTAGCTTTAATCCAATTAATTTTGATCACATTCAATCAATAAAAGATAATGCCATTATGAGTAACCACAACCTCACCACATCTATTCAAGCGGCCTTAAGCCAGTTAGAGAATGCGTATAATCCTGCACAAGTCGAAGCAGGCATGTATCAAAGCTGGGAAGAGAGCGGCTATTTTCAGCCGACATTTGATAAAGACGAGTCGTTTTCTATCGCGCTACCACCGCCGAACGTTACAGGCTCGCTGCACATGGGTCATGGCTTTAACAATGCGATTATGGATGCACTCACGCGTTATCACCGTATGGATGGTGACAATACGCTGTGGCAACCGGGTACAGATCACGCTGGTATCGCCACCCAAATGGTTGTTGAACGTCGCCTAGAAGCGCAAGGCTTGAAGCGCCGTGATATGACGCGTGCAGACTTCATCGATAAAGTGTGGGAGTGGAAAGAAGAGTCGGGCGGCAATATCACCAGCCAAATTCGCCGTTTGGGCAGCTCGGTTGACTGGTCGCGTGAGCGCTTTACCATGGATGATGGTCTATCCAACGCGGTAAAAGAAGTGTTCGTTCGTCTGTTTGATGATGGTCTTATTTATCGCGGTAAGCGTCTAGTGAATTGGGATCCTAAGTTCCAGACTGCGCTGTCTGACTTAGAAGTAGAGAACCATGACGAAAAAGGCAGCTTGTGGCATTTCCGCTATCATTTCACCGATGCAGACCTAACCACTCAAGATGGCAAAAACTATCTGGTAGTAGCGACCACGCGTCCTGAAACCTTATTAGGTGATACCGCTGTCGCCGTCAATCCTAGCGATGAGCGTTATGCACACTTAGTGGGCAAGACCATTACCTTACCAATTACTGGTCGTGTCGTACCTATCGTCGCTGATGACTATGTCGAGAGCGACTTTGGTACGGGCTGTGTCAAAATCACCCCAGCGCATGATTTTAACGATTATGAATTGGGTCGTCGTCATGACTTGCCATTGATTAATATCTTGGATGAGCGCGCCAATATCCTACCAGCGATGGAAGTCTATCCTGATCTGCAAACGCGTGAGCCAGAGCTAGAGACCACGCCTAGCGAGTATGCAGGGCTAGAGCGTTTCGCTGCGCGTAAGTTCCTTGTGGCGCAAGCAGGCGAGCAGGGCTGGCTAGAAGACATCGAAGACTACGCCCTAAAAGCCCCACGTGCTGAGCGTGGCGGTACGATCGTTGAGCCATGGTTGACCGATCAGTGGTATGTCGCGGTCAAAGAGCTGGCCAAGCCTGCGATTGACGCAGTAGAAGACGGCAGCATCGAGTTCGTCCCTGCGCAGTACAAAAACATGTACATGGCATGGATGACCGATCTACAAGACTGGTGCATCAGTCGTCAGCTCTGGTGGGGACATCGTATCCCTGCATGGTATGACGATGCGACGGGTGAAATCTATGTGGCCCGTGACGAAGTGGAAGTACGTAGCAAGTATAATCTCAGCGACGATGCCGTATTGCGCCAAGATGATGATGTGCTCGATACGTGGTTTAGCTCGGGTCTGTGGACGTTTAGTACGCTTGACTGGGCAGACGTCAACGCTGATCCGCGCGTGATGGACACTTTCCATCCAACCAGCGTGCTCGTGACAGGTTTTGACATTATTTTCTTTTGGGTCGCCCGCATGATCATGATGACCATGCACTTCGTGAAAAACGAAGACGGCACGCCGCAAGTACCGTTTAAGACCGTCTATGTGCATGGTCTGGTACGTGATGGTAATGGTCAAAAAATGTCAAAATCAAAAGGTAATGTCTTAGATCCAATCGATCTAATCGACGGTATTGATCTAGAAGCGCTGGTAGACAAACGCACCAGCAATATGATGAATCCAAAAGACGCGGCCAAAATCGAAAAGCAAACGCGTAAAGAGTTCCCAGAAGGCATCCCAGCGTATGGAACCGACGCACTGCGCTTTACCTTTACCTCATTGGCCAGTACTGGTCGCGATATCAACTTTGATCTAAAGCGTGTCGAGGGCTATCGTAACTTCTGTAATAAAATCTGGAACGCCAGTCGTTTTGTACTGATGAACTGTGTCGATGGCGAAGGCAGTGCCAAGCCTATCGATCAAGCGGCCAACCCTGATGTTTGGGAGCTACCAGAAAAATGGATCATGAGTCGTCTGAACTCTAGTATTGCCAATATCCATCAGCATTTCGCCCAGTATCGTCTCGATATGGTCAGCCAAGATATCTATGAGTTTATCTGGAATGAGTACTGTGATTGGTACGTTGAGCTAGCCAAAGCCAGTCTAAACGATGACTCAGTGTCGGATGAGCGTAAAGCGCAAATCCGCTATGTGCTACTGCATGTGCTAGAGACAGCACTACGCTTCACTCATCCAATCATGCCGTATCTGACTGAGCAAATCTGGCAGACCATCGCGCCGCTACTGGGTCGAAAAAACACCGACAGCATCGTGGTCGCTGACTATCCACAGACCGATGATAGCCAAATCAGTGAGCAGACAGAAGCGGATATGGCGTGGTTACAGGAGCTAATCGCGAGCGTCCGTAACATCCGTGGTGAGATGAAACTGGGTAATGCGGTACGTTTACCAGTACTGCTACAGAATATCTCGCTAGCAGAAGATGAGCGCCTATCGCGCATTGCCAATCAGTTTAAAGCGCTCGCTAAAGTAGATAGCTTAGCCATCGTCAAAGAGGGCGATGAAGTACCGCTATCATCATCAAGTATGGTCGGTCAGCTACGCGTACTCGTACCGATGAAAGGGTTAATCGATCCTACGGCTGAGCTGGCACGTCTGGATAAAGCGCATGAAAAGCTACAAAAGCAAGCTGATGGTATCGCGCGTAAGCTAGGTAATGAAGGCTTTGTCAGCAAAGCACCTGCACAAGTGGTCGAAGCAGAGAAAGCGAAACTGGCTGAGCTAGAAGGGCAGTTGACCGCGATGACGGCGCAAATGGAAGAGTTGAAAGCGTTGTAATGTTTCTAAATTAGCTACGAAAAAGCCACCTAATTTTAGGTGGCTTTTTTATACTCATAAAAGTCTTCAAACGTTGATTACAATACTTTATAATCATAAGGTTAGTTTGAGTTTTGTTGATTAATAATTTCATAAACATTTGGAATAATAACTATGTTCTTAAAAAAACTTGAAATCAAAGATATGTTTGGCATCTTTAACTATTCTTTAGATTTTAATGATCTTAGATTAACACACCAAGTGCAACGCTAATTAATATTATAGAACGCCTGCATAGGCGTCTTAAACCCTAATCGTTTTCTTGGTCTGTTGTTTAATTTGTTCTCAATGTCCTGCATCTCATCATCAGAGACTTGTCTAAAGTCACAACCCTTAGGCAAGTACTCTCTGATAAGGCCG
>NZ_RRYV01000071.1 GCF_014861395.1 Psychrobacter sp. FME13
GCTGTATCTAGCTTGTACTATGATTCATTGCAAACTGAATTAGGGACACGCCCTAGTAAAACATTGACATTATAACCCAGCTTCTTTACCATCGTATTTATTTATGACCTGTTAATCTCCTATTTAGATTAACGGGTTATTTTTATTTTAGTGCCTTCGTTTTTGTTGTCATACTTCACTTATATGAGCTTGCGCATATGATGTATCGGAGTATTATCGTCGGCACTACTCCTACCGTCCTATCTCACTATTACTATATTGATGGCAGGTGTTGCTCATTCATAATAAATACCGTAAAAAATAAAAAGTTGCTCACTATGGTTTTCCCATTATCCTTTAGAGATTTTAAAAGCTACAGCTTACGCTTAGGTGTGCTCGCACTACCTATCTTAATTACTCAGTTTTGCCAAGCAGCACTTGGCGTAGTCGATGCCATTATGGCAGGTCAAGTCTCTGCGCTCGATTTGGCAGCAGTTGCCGTCGGTTCTGGTATGTGGCTACCTCTATTTTTGTTGGCCACTGGTATTTTAATTGCTACCACACCACTCATTGGCGAAGCAATCGGGCAAAATGATCATAACCGAGTACCTCATATCACACAGCAGTCTTTATGGACAGCTGGTGTCATTGGTATTGTTGGCTTTATCGTGGTTAATTTAGCTCCAAATATACTGGGAATAATGGGCGTACCTGAAAACATCCAGCCAATAGCCGCGCAGTATCTTCACGGTGTGTCGTTTGGTTTCCCCGCCCTAGCCGTCTATGCGGTACTACGCAGTTATTGCGAAGCACTTGGTCGACCTGAACCAGTCACTGTCATTAGTGTCATCGGCTTACTAGCAGACATTCCGCTGAACTATATTTTTATTCATGGTTTGTTCGGCATGCCTGAGATGGGCGGCGCAGGTTGCGGCGTTGCAACGGCCTTTGTGCTATGGATAAATGTACTACTGCTTGCTGCTTATACTAGCTTCACAAAACGGCAGCAGTTTGCTAGCACACGATTCTTTTATAGTTTTGCTAGTCCTAACCGTGCACAAATTAAAAAACTGCTTAAACTGGGTATTCCGATTGGTATCTCTATATTTTTTGAAGCCAGCTTATTTAGTTTGGGCGCATTGGTCATCAGTCCACTAGGCGAGATAGCAACGGCTTCGCATCAGGTAGCACTGTCAGTGACCTCCCAACTATTCATGATACCCATATCAGTCGCCATGGCGCTGACAATCATGATATCCAATCGTTTTGGTGAAAAAAACATTATGGCTCTGCGACAAGTGCAAGCCACAGGCTTAATTTGGACAGTGTTGATTGCACTCACTTGTATGCTTGGTATTTGGCTGTTTAGGCCACAGCTGGCAGCGGCATTTACAGACAATCCTATCGTCAGGGCACAAGCCATGCACCTACTTATCTTTGCATTGGCTTATCAATTGTTTGATGGTTGGCAAGTCAATATCGCTGGTATATTGCGTGGCATGCAAGACACCACCGTGCCAATGTGGGTCACACTATTTTGCTATTGGCTAGTGGCGTTACCACTCGGTATTTACTTAGTACGCTTTACTGACGTTGGTGCTCAAGGGTTTTGGATGGCATTAATCACAGGATTATTTTTATCGTCCATCCTGCTGACTTTACGACTGCGTTATCAACAAAAACGCTTAACAGCAAAATGGGCTTAATATCTTTCTGTAAACCTAGGGTGTGCCCTCATTTTAAAAATGGTGATAAAAATAAGATAAATCGCCGTTAAACGAGGAAAATAGTGCAGGTAATATCAAGATATTGACCAACTATTTGACGATGTTTGGCAAAATTTAGCTATTTTTAGCCCATTTAGAGGGCACTCGTTTGAATTTAGGACATGCCTTAGTATCTAGTAACCATTACTAGCGCTACTTGGTTACATAGACTATGATAAATCCTTGTATAATTCTTACTCGTATAATAGCTTACGTCATAATATGTAAAAAAATTCAGTTAACAACTGTACATCGATTGCTCATTTGCACGAATATAGGTATCATTAGCAATTATCTACACAATATTTAGTTACACTATTTCTCGAATTTAGTACAAGGCAAAATTAAAACTATGGATATTGAAAAAATACGCACTCTGATCGCACTCATGGAAGAAAGTGAACTGGTTAACTTAGAAATCAGCTCAGACGATGAACACATTAGTTTGACTCGTCACTACGACGCCCCTGCTCCAACGATGATGGCTGCACCTGCAGCAGGTGCTGCTCCCGTTGCTGCTGAAGCAAAACCAGCTGTCAAAGCAGGTAGTGTTGAGACATCACCGATGGTTGGCGTTTATTACTCAGCACCTAGCCCTAATGACCCACCTTTTGTCAAAGTAGGTCAAAAAGTACAGGCTGGTGATACGCTTGGTATTATTGAAGCCATGAAAATCATGAATCCACTTGAGGCAACTCAAAGTGGCATCATTGATGAAATCTTAGTCGATAACTCTGAAGTGGTACAGTTTGGCCAACCTGTCATACGCTATAAAGCGTAACGATTGTTTTTGCCACACTTTATCTCACTATGATTGAGGTTCCATTATCATTTGGCATCTAAATTTAAGCTATATTGCATTGACAATAATGACTTAAATTCACGATGCCAAAGTAACGACTCTATCAATGACTGCCGCTTCGACAAGGATGACCCCATGATAAAAAAACTGCTCATCGCCAATAGAGGTGAGATTGCCCTACGTATCGTTCGAGCTTGTAAAGCTCTTGGAATAGAGACTGTAGGTGTTTATTCCACAGCTGATGCAAACTTGATGCATTTACGTTTTGTTGATGAGGCAATCTGTATTGGTAAACCTAATGCCAATCAAAGCTACCTTGATATTAATACTATTTTAACTGCTGCTGAAATCACTGGTGCCGATGCCATTCATCCTGGCTATGGTTTTTTATCAGAGAATGCTGAGTTCGCTGAACAGGTTGAAGAAGCAGGTTTGACCTTTGTAGGCCCAAACGCTGATCATATCCGCTTGATGGGCAATAAAGTATCTGCTATTAATGCCATGAAAAAAGCAGGCGTGCCTACTGTACCAGGCTCTGTTGGTGCTGTGACTCTACATAATGCTGAAGAACAAGCGCGTAATATTGGTTTCCCCTTATTAATCAAAGCCGCAGCTGGCGGTGGTGGTCGCGGTATGCGTGTCGTTGAACGCTTTGAGGAGGTTATCGGACAAGTACAAGCTGCTAAACAAGAGGCAGAGTTGTGGTTTGGCGATGACACTGTTTATATGGAACGCTATCTACAGAATCCACGCCACGTAGAAGTACAGGTGCTTGGTGATGGCAATGGCAATGCCATCCATCTATATGATCGTGACTGCTCATTACAGCGTCGTCATCAAAAAGTCCTAGAAGAAGCGCCTGCACCAGATATTCCAGATGATGTACGCGAACCTATCTTACGAGCCTGTGTAAAAGCGTGCGAGCTTGTGAAGTATCGCGGTGCAGGTACTTTTGAGTTTTTATTTGAAAATAACGAGTTTTTCTTTATTGAAATGAACACTCGTGTACAGGTCGAGCATCCTGTGACCGAAATGATTACTGGTATTGATGTGGTCGTTGAACAGCTAAAAATCGCTGCAGGTTATGGTTTATCTTACCGCCAAAGCGAAATTGATGTTCAAGGTCATGCCATTGAATGCCGTATCAATGCTGAAGATCCAGCGACTTTTATGCCTTGTCCTGGTACTGTCAATCAGTTGTTTGCACCAAGTGGCTCAGGCGTTCGTTTTGACTCGCATTTGTATCCTGGATATGAGATACCGACATATTATGATTCATTAATAGGCAAGCTTATCTGTCATGGACAGACTCGCCAACAAGCGGTATCAAAAACACTACATGCACTAGATGAATTGGTAATCGAAGGTATCAAAACCAATATACCAATGCATCGTGATGTTATTTTAGCCGATGATAACTTTGTTCACGAAGCGCAAAACATTCATTACCTTGAAAGAGAGCTTCTAACCACTAATAAAGAAAAATCATAATTTATTGATATAAATAAAAAAAACCGTTCCTTCATTAGGTAGCGGTTTTTTTTATTATATGCAGATAGATTTCTTATCCTATTTATGATTCACAATCAATTAGCGTGGTCGAAAAAATACGTCCTCGCAAGTGATTATAAATCACTATGGCAACACCTTATGAAAATTCATAAAGCATTCGTTTCCTTCTGGATCTGCACACCACTGCATTTGGTTGCCGTCATGATTTAAAAAAGCAATCAACGCCTCACCGCTCTGATCAATCTGATTACCAGAACAATCTACTTCATTATTATCATAGACAGTGCTAATAGCGATAACTGGCAAACCTTCTTCTCGGTGTGTGACTAAATAACGACTATACGTCCATTCTTCACCACTCACCGCCCACATTTCATTGTCAGCACCAAAGTTATATAACTCACGGCACTGAGTTGAGTCTTTAGTAGAAGCACTCGTTTTTGTATGAGCAGTTGGTGGAATATCAACAATACGCCTTTCGCTTTGTACCAGAACACCATCTTCTGTACCAGTCTTTACGTCAGGCTCGACACTCTCTGTCTGCTGAGTAGCTTCTAACGTGTCTTGTCTAGCTCTAGCTTCGTTGGTCATTGTGATCGGACTATCCAAGTCTATCTCCCACTGTCCTGCAATAGCCGGACTGATATGCGTGGTAATGGTAGGCTTAGTCACAATTTCACCATTCGCAGGTACCGAAGCCAAAATAGATGCCAATGAAAGTGAAGCAAAAGATATAGGTTCCATAATTAACCTTATGTTTATATTAATATAATAATAGGTGCTATACACATTAGCGTAAGTCTTAGACAGCAAAAACACAAGTAATATTATGCTATTACTCTTGGCAGTCTATGCAGCTCGAATGTAGGTTATCTTGAGATAGTGTGGTCTCAAACTGCTAAGCTTTTTCCTATACAAAAAAAACATCACCGCTTCTTGCTTGTAGAAAAAAGCGGTGATGTTTTTTGCTGTATTAAACGAATGCCTTTTGATATTACGCGGCGATACTATTGGCTGCTTGAGCAAAGGCTGATAATGCACCTTTAAGCATAGCCGATACAGTACTGCTACAAGTACCAATCCCTGAATAAACATCACCATCAATATTTAACTGTATATAAGCCGCTGCATTGGCATTGGTTTTGTTGTCGCTATTGGTATCATCATCGATACCATCACCACTATTGTGCTGCGGATTGATTGCATGTTCAGCATAATTAATGACATGTATCGACTTACCAGTATGCTGAGCAATACCATCAATGAATGATGACAATGGTCCATTACCTTTCCCAGCAATATTGATGGTTTCGTCGTTCATCTGCACTTGACCGTCAAAGCACACTGCTCCGCCTTTGTTATTGACGCTATAGTCTAGTAGCTCAAATTCACCTTGCTGCAAATACGTGCTTTCAAAAGTTTGTAATATTTCATCATTTTGCAACTCACGTGCAGCACTTTCCGCTTGCTTTTGCACCACACCGCTAAAGTCAATTTGCATCCAACGTGGTAAGTTAAAGCCATAATTGCGCTGCAAGATATAAGCGACACCACCTTTACCAGACTGACTGTTGATACGTACCACATCTTGATAGCTACGACCAATATGCGCCGGATCAATCGGTAAGTAGGCCACATCCCAAACATTTTCTGTTTCATCTTGATGCTTTTCATTGTAGTCAAGAGACTTTTTGATAGCATCTTGATGTGAGCCACTAAAGGCGGTAAATACTAACTCGCCGACATAAGGATGACGCGGATGCACAGGCAAATTATTACATTCACTGACTACCTGAACAATATCACTCATATTACTGAAATCAAGCTCTGGATCGATACCTTGGCTAAACAAGTTCATCGCCATTACCATGATATCCATATTACCCGTACGCTCGCCATTACCAAGCAACGTACCCTCAATACGATCGGCACCAGCCAACACACCAAGCTCAGCCGCAGCAACCGCACAGCCACGGTCATTGTGCGTATGCAAACTAACAATCACATGCTCGCGCTGAGCAAGATGACGGCAGAAATATTCAACTTGATCGGCAAAAACATTAGGCGTAGAGGCTTCCACCGTCGCTGGCAAGTTAAGAATCACTTCCTGACCTGCTTGTGGCTGCCATACGTCACAGACGGCATCGCAGACTTCTACTGCATACTCGGTCTCTGTTTGACTAAAGCTTTCTGGCGAGTATTGGAACACCCACTCTGTCTCAGGATATTTTGCCGCATACTGCTGCAATAGTTTGGCACCTGCAATCGCAATTTCTTTAATCTCAGCTTTGTCTTTACCATATACTTTTTCGCGTTGAATGCGGCAAGTTGAGTTATACACGTGGACAATAGCACGCTTCGCGCCTTTTAATGATTCAAAAGTACGAGCAATCAAATGCTCACGAGCCTGCACCAAAACTTGCAAAGTTACATCATCAGGCACATGATTTTCTTCGATAAGCTTACGAGCAAAATCAAACTCAACCTGTGCCGCTGATGGAAAACCAATCTCAATCTCTTTAAAACCCACATCTACTAAGGTTTTAAAAAAACGCATTTTTTGTTCGATAGTCATTGGATCAATGAGTGCTTGGTTACCATCACGCAGATCCACACTTGCCCATATCGGTGCTTTCTCAATTGTCTTACTCGGCCAAGTACGATCTAGTAACG
The DNA here is from genome assembly GCF_014861395.1 of Psychrobacter sp. FME13. Taxonomy (GTDB): domain Bacteria; phylum Pseudomonadota; class Gammaproteobacteria; order Pseudomonadales; family Moraxellaceae; genus Psychrobacter. The sequence goes on from NZ_RRYV01000071.1 coordinate 6,733, forward strand.
ATGGTGCAAAGGCAAATGGACGATATTTTTTATAATCAAAAGCGGCATTTTTTGGTGTGGTCTTTGCAGTCGTAGCGGCTACAGTGCGCGTGGCTTGGTCAGACATAATCAATCCTTAAATGGTATGGGAATTTATGTTTTTAGCTAAATGGTAGATGACTCGGGTAATCTGCCTCATACGAGATAACCAATGTTTATGTGATTATAATATCAAAGTTCATGAAACAGAAATCGGCTTTATTTTATATAATTTTAGGTTATTTTAGTGAAATCCTATGCAATAGTAATTATAATTAGCTAAATCCTCTAATAAATCCAAAAATATGCTAAACCATCATTTTCCTCAACCTTCTTTAGCCGATATAGATGAGACCGATAGAAAGTTATTACGCTTATTACAGACACAAGCACGTATGAGTGTGACCGAGCTTGCGGAACACGTGAACCTTTCGGCCACACCTTGTGCCCGCCGTATTAAACGCTTAGAGGATGCGGGCGTTATCACTGGCTATTACACCAAAACAGATGCGCAAAAGCTTGGTTATCCATTGGCCGTATTTATCGCGATCAGTATGGATCGTCATACTGCTGAACGCTTTGAACAATTCGAGTCCAAAATACAGAGCTTTGAAGAAGTCGTTAGCTGTAGCATTGTCACTGGTCGTACCGAAGACTATCTTATCAAAGTTAGAGTACGCGATATGACACATTATGAAGAGTTTTTACTACATCGGCTAAACCGTATCGAAGGCGTCGCGCAAGTACATACCAGCTTTGAATTACGGGAAGTATTTAGCCGTAGCGTAGTTTAGGCTTGTCCTAACATTTGCACACGCTGATCACTGAACATATCCATATCTGGTGCAAGCGTACGCATGAACCGATCAAAATACAGCATCTGCTTGGTCAATAACGCAAAGTCACGTGGAAAATGAATACCATGACGCTTACCCACTTCCACAATCTCAAGCATCATTTGATTCAGCTCATCGGCTTGCTCTTTACTATTAAAAGGTACGCCACTGGTAAAGGCTTTATCCTCTGCCATGATAGTCTTCATCATACGCTGTAGGTCATCGCCCAGTGCCACGACATCGACCTGATTGCCACCATGCGTCATTTCCATATCAATCATATGTTGCGCCATTGCTTGATAGTCGCTGTCTTGCATAGCTTGCATCATACCCATACATGCCCGCCAGCTTTCTGCTTTTAGCTTACCAACGATACCGAAGTCTAAAAATCCAATGCGGCCATCTGTCAATAGCATCAAATTCCCTGCGTGCAGGTCAGCATGGAAACTATTACAAAGCATTAGACTAGCAAACCACGTATTTAACGTGTCTGCCATCACTTGTGCAGGATCAGCGCAGTACTGACGCATTAATGACTCCTCTACCATGGAAACACCATATAGACGGCTCATGGTCAGTACACGCTTAGTCGTCAACGCGTCATAGACCGTGGGCGCTGTCACACGAGTGTTACCTGATACGGTCAAAAACTGCTGAAAATCGCGAATGTTTTGCGCCTCAGCGATAAAGTCAGTCTCAGCTAACATACGCAAACGAATCTCATCGATAATTGGCGCAATGCTGGCAAACTTCATCGATGGCATCAGGATTTCAAGCAATTTAGTCACACCATGCAGTACGCCTAAATCCGTCTGCATAATAGTTTCAACGTTAGGCTTTTGTACTTTTAATACCACTTCATCACCATTGTGCAATCGTGCGGCATGCACTTGGGCAATAGAAGCGGACGCCAATGGCTCCGGATCGATATGGGCAAACCTATCATCAAGCGTCATGCCATCAACGGCCAACTCTTCTTTTAATACTTGCTCGATATAAGCATAAGACAATGGCGTGGTTTGATCCAAACAGCTCTGAAATGCCTTGACATAATCACGTGGAAACAAAGACGGCGTACTCGCAATAAACTGGCCAATTTTGATATAAGTCGTACCCAATTGTTCAAAAGTGTCTTTTAATAGCATCGCGTCAGGTTTTTCACCTTTCGCTACTCTGAGTGCAGACAGACCAGCGACACTCGCAGTTTGGCGAACACGATTGACAACATTGAATGTATGCTTTAATAAATGCGGACGGTGAATTTTCATAAGAAACAACTATGGTGATAGAAAGGATATTTTAGAATAAATGCTGATGTCATTAAATATTAGCGCAGTAGTGCATACAGTAAGGAGATGCTAATGACTGCTACAAACAGGACACTCTTTATCTTGTCGATAGCCCATTAATCGCTGCTGCATTTGGCTACCATCCCATATGAGCAGCTTGTTTTTCAGTGGATTTTTGGTTAATCCAAGGTATTGTAGAGCGGCATTGGCTTGTAAATTTCCCATAATCGCAGTCGTACTAGCAAGCACGCCTGAGTTAGCACAAGTACGCTCATCAGATTCTGTATCACTCACAACTGAACCAAACACGCAATGATAGCAGCCAGTGTTCAAATGTGGTTCATACAGTGCTAACTGACCTTGCATCGCAATTGCCGAAGCAGACAACAATGGAATCTGATAACGCACACTAATACGATTGATCACATCACGTGTGGCAAAATTATCCGTACAGTCTAAAAGCAAATCAGGCTTTACTGCTGCCATGTTGAGCAGCTCGTAGGCATTGTCTTCTTTCAACCGCGCCACTGCACCGCAAGCCGTAATCAATGGATTAATGCGCGCTAACATTTGCGCTGCTGTCAGTGCTTTATGCTTACCGATATCTTCGGGTAAAAATAGCGTCTGACGCTGTAAATTACTGGCCTCAATCACATCATCATCGATTAGCTCAATATGCCCAAGTCCTGCACGCACTAGCGTCTCAGAAGCAGGACAACCTAGACCGCCCGCTCCGATCATAACCACACGAGACGACTTCAGACGTATCTGAGCATCAATATCCCAGCCATCAAGCAATATCTGCCGCGCATAACACAACAGTTCTTCGTCTAGCAGCTGCCCTGCCTCTAATGAGAGTGCCATATTTAACCCTTATCCACTACTATTCCAAACTTATTATCAAACAAATTTATCTATACAAGCCTACTTACTGAAACTGTCCAAGCGTCACACGGTCATTATTACCGTAGTCTTTTACCGTATGCACAGACTCAAAGCCATTATCCAGAAACAGCTGTTGAACAGCAGATCCTTGGTCAAAACCATGTTCAATCGCTAATAACCCACCTACACGCAGATACTTCGGTGCCTGTTCGACAATATTTATTATATCCGCCAGTCCGTGATTAGGTGCGCTTAACGCACTAATAGGTTCAGCAACTAAACTAGCCAAATGCTCATCCTCTTCATCAATATAAGGTGGGTTGGACACAATCACATCGAATAATTGACTATCATCAGTCGGCAGACTCTCATACCAACTGCTCTGTATAAACTCAATATCAGCAACGTTATTGATAGCCGCATTGTGCTTAGCGACTTTTAATGCTTCTAACGACAAATCAACCGCGACCACTTGCCAGCTATCGTCTGTAGGACCAATATTTTTTGCCTTTAGCTCATGCGCTAGGCTGATTGCGATGCAACCTGAACCAGTACCTAAATCCAGTAAACGTTTCTGTCTATTGTCATCATCCATACTCTTTGGCTGAGCACTTATTCCATTTAATACTTGTTCAATCAACACTTCTGTGTCGGGTCTAGGAATCAACGTATACTCATTGACAGTAAACGTGAGCGACCAGAACGCTTGCTGACCCGTCAGATATGCAAGCGGTATTCCTGCCTGCATCTTGGTCACACCTGAATTGAACTGCGCAAGCTCGCTGTCTGTTAGTTGATAACCTTCATCTGTGATTAGCGCTATCACAGGCTTATCAACGACATACAATAACCAGTCCGTTAGCCAAAACGATGGTAGTTTGCTGTTTGCAGCCTCATTCGTCAATTGCTGAATGTGCTGCTTTATCTGACGAATGGTCGATGCGATCATATATAGTTCTTAAAAATAATGTACATAACGAATAATGAGATAAAAACCAAAGACAACCATCGATCTGAAACACGTGGCCGCTCTTTAGAGCTATCCAATTTTGAGTTAGCTTTAGTTAATTTATTACCACCACTATTATCACCCTCATCATCGCCATAAATATCATCGTTGTCACCAATGACGATATGCTTATCGACATAGTAAATCAGCGCCAGAATCGGGATACCAATCGCAAAGGTAAAGATAAAGAAAAATGGATAGCCCATGTTATCGACGATAGCACCCGAGTATCCGCCCATTACTTTAGGAATCAACGTCATAAGTGATGAGAAAATAGCGTACTGAACTGCTGTAAAACGTATGGAGGTCAACGCTGATAAGAAAGCAATAAACACTGCACTAGCAAGCCCTGCTGCTAAGTTATCAAATATGACCGCAACATACATAAATGGCAAACTGCCTGGATTGTAAGTAAGTAGCACAAATAACAAATTGGTCACACACGCAAGAATCGCGCCAATCATCATGGCATGCATCATACGGAAACGCTGTGCTAATAGCCCACCTAAAAACCCACCCGCAATCGCCATAATCACGCCGACGAGCTTCACTGCGTTGGCGATATCTGTTTTACTAAAGCCCATGTCTTGATAAAAGACGTTGGAGATGACACCTGCAACAATATCTGAAATACGGTATAACCCAATGAGCGCCAGTAATAAAAATGCCTTTTTACCATAGCGTCTAAAGAAATCTAAAATCGGCTCAACCCAAGTGGCCATCGCTACTTCTTTTTTGACCAACCCTACTTGTACGAGTGCATAACCTGCAGCCATCGCCACACCCAAACTTATCAGCAGATGTAATGTTTCTACAAGGAAGCTAGAAAACGCGCCTTCGAACTCTGGAAATAATGGTCCAATCAAGACATAAGCCATGATAAACGCGACGACAGAGAATACAAACAGCAATACCAATCTTACGTAATCTTCGCGAGTTTCAGCGACTAATGGAGCTTTATTGATAATTTTAGGTTGGTTGATAATGAAGTACAACAGCAATAAAGGCGCACAAGCAACCAAGGCCAAAAAGTAAAACTTAATCGCTGGCATGGCCATTAATGGTATTAGCGCTAGGGTACTGCTGAATACTTTGTTGATCACAATATTGATTAGATATATCAAACTAAAAATCAATCCTGGTATTAATAGCAAACCAGAATAAATCAAGAACACCTTAAGATTGCTCTTCTGCTTTTTGTGTTGCAACGTCTCAGCCGTTGGCTCATAGCTGGCAAATGTGGTCAATACCCCTAACGTCATGACACCTGCCATGATGTAGTAAGTATTACGCCATGCCTCATAACTATAAAAAGTCTCATTCGAGCCAAAAAAATCTGCCAAATATAATGCACCTGCCCCTGCGACAATCATACCAATGCGGTAACCTGACACATAAACAGAAGACAATATAGACTGCATCGATGGCGGCGCAAGTTCGATGCGATATGCATCGATGACAATATCTTGGGTTGCAGAAGAAAATCCTAATAATACGGCAGCTCCTGCCATATAAACTAAAACAGCTTCGCTTACAGGATTCACATTGGCCATTAGGAAAATAGCCAGAACGATAAGTAGCTGTGATACCACCATCCAACTGCGTCGACGTCCCAACCACTTAGTCAAAAACGGTACAGGTAACGCATCAATCAATGGTGCCCAGATAAACTTGAATGAATAACCGAGCGCGGCCCAACTAAACATGGTCACAACGCCACGATCGATGCCAGCTTCTCTGAGCCATAATGACAAACTAGAAAAAATAAGCAGTATGGGAATACCTGCTGAAAAACCCAAAAACAACATAATCATGACACGTGGGTCTAAATAAGCTTTCGCCGCTTCTCCCCATGATTTTTTGGCAACTGGCTGATTGGGCGGCACAGATTTGACAGCAGACATAATAACTCACCAACACTTGAGAAAAAGAACACAACCGCGCACAATTTTTATCAATCATTACTGTCCATCATTGATATCGATTATTAACAATAAGGATCGATAAAAATTGCTTTACGTTGTAAAAATACGTTCATTAGAACAAAATTCAATTATGGTACTTCAGAACACCTAGCTTGACTAGACATTCTAATAATATTTTTCTATTCAACCGACTATATAGTCCAAGAGCTCTAAAATGGGCACAAGGCTGCCGACTGCAGATCGTACAAGTAGTATGTCTAAGGAGACTAATGCCGTAGTGGTTGAGTAGTTCACCGACTATAGTACGAAAGAGCTATACAACAACTGTCTAAGTAGACGCTATGTGTAAAAAATTAACATGACCCATGCCCTAATAATACGAGATAGCACCTATGGATATCGCTTTATTTGATTTTGATGGCACTATTACCCACACAGATACCTTTACCAAATTCTTATTATTTGCAGCACCTAAAAGCAGAATTAATACAGGTAAAGTCATCTTATTACCAACTGTTGTGAAATACAAATTAGGTCTATTACAAGGTAGCGAAATTCGAAAAAAGGTCTATCACTTTGCTTTTAAAGGAAGGAGTGAACAACAGCTTAGAATAAAAGGGGAAGCCTTCTCTGAGTTGATAATACCTCGTTATGTCAGACCTAATGCTTTTGAAAAAATAAAATGGCATCAACAAAAAGGTGATGTCGTCGTTATTGTATCGGCATCTCTAGACTTATATCTCAATCCATGGTGTGTCAAACATGGATTGGATTTAATATGCACTGAAGTAGATGTCGCTGACGGTATATTGACAGGCAACTATATCAATGGTGATTGTAGCGGAATAACAAAAAAGCAGTTAGTTGAACACAGATACAATCTGAGTAATTTTAGCACTGTATACGCATACGGAGATACGCCAGAAGATAACGAGTTACTCAGTCTGGCAGATGAAAAATTCTATCAACATTTTTGAATACTTAAAATATATATTCCAAAAAAGTATAAATTGATAGCTATTTATTATATACAAGAATAATAGCTTTGTTTTACACTGTTTACTTATCGCATGTTTATACATATTTATTTTATGTATACAGACGGATTTTGTATATTTAGATAATAGGATTAGGTTATGGCAATCGACGTAGTAGTCAATCAACGACACTTACAAATTCAGCTCAAACAGCTGGAGACAGTATGGCACACGGTGATTAATGGCTATAACTTAAGTCAGGCAGCTATCGTACTGCATACCAGCCAATCAAGTCTATCTAAACATATAGCGGCACTTGAAAATCAGCTAAAAACGGAAGTTTTTGTCCGTCAAGGCAAACGACTAACAGGGCTGACAACCATGGGTACAGCGCTCATGCCTCACATTGAGGCCATCTTCGCTGAAATTCGCACCATTGAAAACCTTAGCCTTGATTTTAATAACCCAAATATTGGCACGCTCACCATTGCAACTACTCATACACAAGCACGTTACGTGTTGCCGCAAGTGGTTAAAGAGTTTAAAGATCGCTTTCCTAAGGTTAATCTGATACTTCAACAGGCAGATCCTGAAACCATCGCACAGATGGTGATCCGTGGGCAAGCTGATATTGGTATTGCAACTGAGTCCCTACTACACAATAATTATCTACGGTGCTATCGCTATTATGATTGGACGCATCGTGTCATTGTGCCAAGCGATCACGAACTTGCTAGCCTAGAATCTATCGATTTACCGACCCTTGCTAGCTATCCAATCGTTACTTATCACGGCGGTTTTACTGGACGTGGAGCAATTGACAAGACTTTCTATGAGGCAGGGTTAGAGCCTGATATCGTACTAGCAGCACTGGATGCTGATGTGATTAGCACCTATGTTGGCCTTGGTCTAGGTATTGGTATCATTGCCGAAATGGCATTTGAGCCGAGCCATTATCAGAACTTAACCGCGATTCCAGTGGACCACTTTGGTCGCTTTACCAGTTGGATGGCGGTACGTGATGATGCAGAAATTCGTCAGTATGGGCGTGCTTTTATGGAGCTTTGTCAAAAACAGTTTAGCCAGTAGATTGATTTAATAACGTTCTAATACCATTCACAAAAATTAGAGTAGCAAGGAAAAAGAGTGCAAGCACTACACGTTGTAGGCTAAGCGATTTTGACACAGCTAATCGTATTCTTATGAATGGTATAAGCTTGAAAAGGACCGTTTCAAAAAGTAAATAATAAAAGGCATCGCCATCATTGAATAGCGATGCTTTTTATTGTTACTCGTACCAACACTTACCTTTATATTACCCCACTCTCAACTTCGAAAGTGATTGAAAAAAGAAGAGCACCTCACTAATCTATTGTTTTCGACCAAGAATACAATGGAGTTGTGAGATGCCCATAGACG
>NZ_RRYV01000072.1 GCF_014861395.1 Psychrobacter sp. FME13
TTGCTTTGGCTGTCACCCTCCTTTATTTCTTCAGCATACTTTCTGACACACCACCAACTGTTTTTAATGAGAGGGTACTATGACCCAACCACGGCGTACTATCGAGCAATTACTGCACCAAGGTATTCTACCTCTCAAAAATACCGAGGCGGCAGCAACTCACCTAGAAGTCTACCCCAGCAAACGTACTTGGCTAACGTTTTTTGATAAAGCCTTGCTCATTATTGGCACGATAGCACTGGTCTTGTCCTTAGTTTTCTTTATCGCCTATAACTGGGTAAATATAGGCAAAATGGGTAAATTTGCTTTGGTAGAAGGGGCGTTATTTATCACGATTGCCCTTTACGTTGTGCTCTCTTTTAGACAGAAATTTCAGCTAATCCGGCAGCTTTTACTGCTCATTGCCAGCGTGATTACCGGTAGCTTGTTGGCACTGTTTGGGCAGGTGTATCAGACGGGCGCTGATACCTGGCAGCTGTTTTTTGGCTGGGCCGTATTGATTGTGCCTTGGGTCGTTATCGCGCGTTTTCCTGCACTGTGGCTGTTGTGGCTTGGGCTAATAAATGCTGGTCTGATGCTATATCTTGATTTGATAGATTTGTCATTTATTAATCATATTTATCAAAACGTTGTTCAAGTATGGCTTCTAGCACTGATTAATTTTATCGCCTTCAATACTTGGGTTATCATTACTGAAAAGCAAACACTTCAAGCAGCTACTACCCATACCAACCTCACTTCTATTATTCCTCCTAAAACAAAAAGGCAGACCAAATCCAGCTTACACTGGAGCACTTATATCGTCGGTCTACTCAGTACTTGCTTTATTACCTATCTAGCGGTTTTCCCTGTCTTCGAGGGTGGCAATCGCTTAGCTACGCTTATCTCTGTTATATCTTGGCTTGGCTGGTGCGGCTTTATGCTTTGGCAATTTTATCAACGTCGAATCGATTTGCTGATGCTCACTTATCTGTCATTTTCTATCATTACCGTGGTGATGTTTTGGGTAGGAGAATGGCTATTAGATGACTTCGATGCGGGTGGGCTTCTAACTTTAGCGCTGTTGCTGATTGCAATGAGTTCAGCAGCGGTGATGTGGCTACGTAAGGTTGCTCGTTTAAATCACGAAAACAGTGTGCCAAGTACGGTAGCCAGAGGTGACATAGACCATAAACACCCAGACACTACTCTTTTACAGCTACAACAGCTTGGACTTATTGATGCAAATGCTATTGATAATGATGCTCAGACCGACCAAACCGTTAATAATGACCCTCAAGACCATAACCCTTGGTTTATACAAGTATTCTTTGGTTTTAGCGGCATTCTCGCCAGTCTATTTTTTATCGGTTTTTTAACCTTATTGCTAGAAAATACTGGCGTACTCGATAGTGCGATAGCGAACTTTGTCATGGGCATGGTATTAAATATTGCTGGCTTTATCTTATTTAAAAATAAACACCTTCGCCGTAGTATATTTTTAAACAGCTTAGCCTTTACGATTAGCGTAGCTGGACAAGTCTATGTGGCGTACGCATTAATTAGCGGTGATATTGAGCACCCCTTTGCTATATGGTTATTTTTATTGTTTCAAAGCAGTATGACCTTCATCGTGCCGAACTTTATTTACCGCATACTAAGTAGCTTGGTTGCTTTGGGCTGCGTGGTTTATTTACTTAACTACTATCATCTGCCTGAGATCAGTTTGGGATTGTTGGCACTGACTGTTGTTATCAGTAATTTACAACGTTATCGCCTATTACAGTCCGTTTCTATCGACTGGCAAGCGACCATTTTTGACCCTATCAAAGCAATTGGCTATGCCAGTACACTGATGCTGTTGTGCGTTTCTGTGTACTTTATCGCGGCTGAATATGGAAATAGCTTTGACAGTTATAGTACGGCTTTCAGCTACAACTATTATTTAGCCCAAGGGCTGCTCATTATTGCTAGCCTCTATGGTGCTGCTTTAATTCTCAAACGCTATCAAGTCAGTTTCCTATCAGCAGCAGGAATTATCGTTGGTTGCACTATTGCCATACTTGGCGTTATGTCGATTTACGTCTCAGGCTTATTGGCAACCAGTTTAATTATCATCATTGCTGTCGCCAATAGTCAGCGCCTATTGCTAGGGTTTGGTATTGTGGCGTTGGTCAGCTATATCTTTTGGTACTACTACCAGCTCGATACGTCTTTATTGGTCAAATCCGTCTCCATGCTGGTCATCAGTATCGCGCTATTACTTATGCGTTGGACGCTTATTAAAGGCTATCTTGCAAATATAAAATCGAGCGCCAACGATCATCAGGAGCGCCTATCATGAAAGATAAAATTCTGACCAAGCGTTTAATTAAAGAAACATCGCCGACCATGCATTGGCTACAAAAACCGGCAGTCATGATTGTTATTGCCCTTCTTGGATTGGCGCTGGTATTGGGCTTGATGATGATGAATATCAACAAATACGAAACCCATCTTGCCACTGGCGATACGGTATTATTAGCGCTTGCCCCTGTTGATCCGCGCGGCTTTATGCAAGGCGATTATATGACCCTCAGTTATGCGCTAGAGCCTGATGTTTTTGCAGCGTTGCGACCCGAAACGCGTGAAAGAAACTTAGAGAGTTTAGAAAGCTTGCAGCCAGATTTTCGAATCTATAAACCAAGTGACGGCTATGTAATCGTCAAAACCGATAGCAACAATGTTGGACAATTTGTGCGTTTAGCCAAAACCAATAGCCGAGATGACCTTAATAGTTTAGCTGTCAATGAGTTGGCTATTCATTACCGCATCCGTAACGGTAGCGTGCAAGTGGCGACCAATGCTTTTTTCTTTCAAGAAGGTCATGCCAAGTCATTTGAAGCGGCACAATATGGCTTGTTCCGCGTCAATGCTAAAGGCGAGCCGTTACTGACTGAGATGGTAAACGATAAATTTCAAATTATTAAAGGGGTTGATGTTGAGGATAAGGCTGAATTAGCTGATGACTCCTCTCATTAATTAATAAAAGCTAGCCAGCTAACAACCTTCATTAACCAAACTGATATTGCGATAAATACGCGCGGCTTGTTACTGTGGCTTGTCGTTTTAAATATTTGGTGGTGTATCAAAAAGTATGCTGGAGTAATAAAAGAAGGGTGACAGCCGAAGCAAGATGATATATTTGAGGTTATGAAGACACAAATACAGATCAATTGCCCCGACTGTCACAGTCCCAGTTTTTCGATACACGGCAAAAAAAGCTATGGCAAGCAGAACTATCAATGTAAGGACTGCAAACGCCAGTTTATTGACGATCATGCCCTAACTTATAACGGCTGTCACTCTAGAATAGAAGATAAAATACGGCTAATGACAGTGAGAGGCTGTGGCGTCAGAGACATTGCTATTATAGCCTCAGTTAGCATTGGTAAAGTGCTTAGCACCATAGGCTCATCTGTTTATAAGATTACACCTAAAAAGCGCTATTATGAACGCTTAGAGGTTGATGAGTTTTGGACTTACGTGTATCGCAAAAAGCGTAAAGTTTGGCTTATTTATGCTTATGACCGCGCTACCAATGAGATTGTTGCTTATGTTTGGGGCAAACGTGACCTGAAAACAGCTAAGAAGCTAAGAGCCCGTCTTAAACAACTGAAAGTCAGCTATGGCTCTATTAGCATGGATAACTGGGATAGCTTTATAACCGCATTCAAGCCTGACAAGAAACAAATCGGCAAGCAGCATACGGTAGGCATAGAAGGTAATAACTGTCGCCTTAGGCACCGATTGCGACGAGCCGTTCGAAAGACCTGCTGCTTCTCAAAGAAGTTTGATAACCACTTTAAGGTGTTTGATTTGGTATTCTTCTATGTCAATTATGGCTATGTCTGATGCCAGCATACTTTTTAGAACACCACCGTTTTTTTATTATCACACCTTCTTATTACCACTACTTAAGGATATCAAATGCTCGCTGCCGCCGCCGGCTCACCAAATTTAATGTTACAAGCTACAATCTTCTTAGGAGCCGCCCTGCTCTTTGTACCCCTTGGTAAACGATTTGGTATTGCGACGGTCTTAGGTTATCTCATTACAGGTCTCATATTAGGCCCCAGTGGCTTAGATGTAGCGGGTGATGCTGAGAGCTTATTACACTTTTCTGAGTTTGGTGTGGTTATGCTGCTATTTATCATTGGTCTTGAGCTTCAACCCTCACGACTATGGGCATTACGGCGCTCTATATTTGTACTTGGTGGATTGCAAGTCGGCCTAACTGGCTCACTTCTGATGTTACTTTTGCATCAGTTTTTTTCCTTACAGCTAGACACTGCTTTTATTGTCGGATTTGGTCTGGCTCTCTCTTCTACTGCTTTTGTACTGCAGATATTAACTGAAAAACAGCAGCTTGCAAGCACGCATGGTCGAGAAGCCTTCACTATCTTATTATTCCAAGATATTGCCGTTATCCCCTTATTAGCCGTCATTCCTTTTTTATCAGGAGTGCGTGAACAAAGCTACGACTTGATTTATTTTGGTAAAGTATTTGCCGTATTTGCTGGGCTGATTTTTGCTAGTCGCTATGTTGTTCGACCCTTCTTTAAATTTGTGGCATCAAGTGGTGCATCAGAACTACTAACTGCAGTCGCTCTATTTATTGTGATGGGTGTGTCTATTTTAATGGGTCAAATCGGGCTATCGATGGCATTAGGTGCATTCTTAACAGGTGTCTTGTTAGCAGATTCCGAATATCGTCACGAACTAGAAGCCAGTATTGAACCTTTCAAAGGACTTTTATTGGGCTTGTTTTTTATGTCGGTTGGTATGCTGACCGATGTCAACCTCATTTTAGCCAAGCCAGTCTTTATTATCGGCTGTGCAGTGGCGTTAATATTTATCAAGTTTGGTGTTATTACCTTAATTGCAAAAGTATTAGGCAATCGCTGGCCAACCAGCTTTAGGCTAGGTGTGACACTCGCACAAGGGGGTGAATTTGCTTTTGTCTTATTCAGTGTCGCCACTGCACAAAATGTCCTGCGTCCTGAGCTTGCCAACACCCTAAACCTGATTGTTACCATCTCAATGGCGCTCACACCACTGGCATTTTTATTATTAGAAAAAATCGGTGAGCCCTTATTTGCCAAGAGCAAACCAAACCGCGAATACGATACGATTCCAGATCATGAGCATCAAGTCATTATTGCCGGTTTTGGCCGTGTCGGTCAGATCATCGGTCGTGTACTACGGATGCATGATATTGAATTCACCGCTATTGAACGCTCTGCAAACCGAGTAGACTTCGTCCGTAAGTTCGGTAACCAAGTTTACTATGGTGACCCAAAGAATCCTGAAATCTTACGCGCCGCTGGCATCCAAAAAGCACGTGTGTTTATTCTCGCTATCGATGATCTAGAACGCTCTATCACTACCGCTCAATACTTACGCAAAAACTATCCAGATATAATTATCTTGGCACGAGCGCGTGATCGCCAGCATTATTATCGCTTACGTGAAGTGGGTGTGCGCCATATTTGGCGTGAGACTTATTTGTCGTCTTTAGATATGTCACGTGAATCACTACAACTACTTGGTATCTCTCCAGAAAAAGCACGCGAGACAGTGCAAACGTTCCGCGACTATGATGATGACTTGATTGAACGTCAGCAAGCCATTTATGATGATGAAGCCAGCATGATTGAATCGGCACAATCAGCCATGGCAGAGCTTGAAAGCTTATTTGATGAAGACATTGGTAAAGCACGAAAAATGGACTTAACTGACTTTTATGACGCATTAAAGAGCCAAGCAACACCAGTCGATGAAAAAGATGATATCGTAACAGACGCTAAAAAATAATAGCGTGAAGCCCTAGTCAGGCAAGCAGCTTGGCGGGGCTTTCTGGCTGTTCAGCGACGTCATACAGCTCCAATTTTCGCTGTCTGGTACATGGTAAAACACCAATGTCTGATCATTCAGATAGCGTATCGGAAACTTGATGTTCTGGATCGTCGCAATCACGGCACAATCTGTTTCTACTCCAGCAGTCGTGGTATTAATATCAATACTTACTTGCTCAGTTTCCATATCCAAAGGCAAATCAACCGGACATTCTCCTGTTTTCTGATAGAGCAATGCTACACGATTTTGTGTCGTTTTAACCGTGTCATAAGCATCAAATACCACTTCATTCGCTTTTGGCTTAGCGACAATCGGTAAAAACTGCACCTTAATCACCATCAAGGTAAAAGCAAAAAAACCAAACCCCAAACCTAAACCAAACAAACTCACGCCACCCTCTCGTCTCAGGTGTGATTTCTGAGCAGCTTCATCTCTCGGATAATCCTCGATAGCATCCGCAATCTCACGTCGGGCCATTCGATAATAATAAGCATCCGTCCAACGTGCGACCATAAATGACCAAAATATCCAGATAATTGCAGCAATACCGATACGCGTAGCCATTTGATAAGCATTGGGAATATAAGACATTGCCACAAACTCAAAAGCCACCAATACCAATGCAACATTAAGCTGAATAAAAGACCAACCTGCCACACTATATACAATGGCATCCATATATCGTTTACGGTAGAGTAGCCACGGAAACGTCATAAAAAATGCTGCCCAGTGCCACTTTGGTGACAGATAGCCTTGCTTATCAAACTGCTCAAAGCGTTTCAAATAATAGTGCTGGCTACGATGACCAATAAACCATTTATCGAGTTGTTGACGCTTAGCAGAAGACAGCTTGTCCTGATAAAACGGTGGTGGCGAATCTGTCTCAATAAATAACATAGTGATAAGCCTTACTTGCTATAAATAAAAAATAAAATCAATTAGGGCATACTTGATCGTTCGACCATGGCAGTACCTATTTGTGAATAGTCAACACGCCCTAGAACTATTATATGATAATGCTAAAACCTGCGCATAAAACAATAAAACGGTAGCAAAATAGTGTACTCAATCGTCTAGATATGTACACTTGATTAAAAGAGTATTGTCCGTTCACAGGCGTATCGATTTAACTTATAATGAGCGTACCTCACCCATTCTATTAAGCCTTGTCAAACCTATGAGTCAACATCCTAATATGAACGATAACATCGATAGTACCAATACTACTGATGATACAGTAGCCTCTAGTACCAATACTGAAGAAAGCAAACATATTCGTATCGTCAATACGTTTATGAAACGACGTACGCACATGAATAAAAACGCCGAATTGGCACTGACCGATCCAGCATTTGCTGAATATTTGGTCAATAACAGTTTTGGTGATGGCGATCTAGAAGGTATCCATAACCTAAGAACGCTATTCACTGATAGCCCTAATGGTAGTGACGCACCACTTACTCTAGAGATTGGTTTTGGGCTCGGCGATTCATTTATAGAAATGGCAGCAGCAGAGCCCACTCGCAATTTTGTGGGCGTTGAAGTACATGAACCTGGTATTGGTAAATGCGCTTATATGGCAGGTACTCAAAACTTACATAATGTTAAAATCATTAACGGTGATGCCATTCAATTGCTCAAGCAGTTACCAGAAAACCATATCGATCGTATTCAGCTTTATTTCCCTGACCCATGGCAAAAAAAGCGCCACTATAAACGCCGCTTTGTCAGCCCTGAGCGCATGGCGATTGTCACGCGTAGCTTAAAACAAGGTGGTTGGTTCCATACAGCGACAGACTGGGAACATTATGCTTTTTGGATGGTTGAAGTATTAGATGCGTTTTCGGGGTTAACCAATCAAGCTGGTGCAGGTAACTTTACTGACCGCCCTGACTTTCGTCCAATGACCAAATTTGAGCGTCGAGGTCTAGAGCGTGGACATGGCGTATGGGATTTAATCTATATCAAAGACTAATATCAATCGCATACTTTTAATAATATCTAAAGAAGCGGCTAATATATTTAGCCGCTTTTTTAGATTTATAACTCACTATTTACTACTTAACAAAGTCAAATGTGATAAATCCTCAGCGTTAAGCCTTATTTTAAAAGCCTTTATCATTTCTTTGAAAAAAAATTATAAAATATTAGTACGTGAAACATAGTTAATTATGATATGGTTTATTAAAGAATATCTATCCATGCACATGAAAAAATGACATTATCACCTTGCTGCACCCTACTCATAATCCACGTAAACATCGATGCTATAAGGGCTTGGTGAGTTCTCCCCATAACCTGTGGATAACCCTGTGTATAAGTAGCTACTTGACAAGAAATCCCCTAGATAACTTAAAGGATAAGGTAAAATCGTTCATTTTTTATACAATTAAAATATTGATATAAATCAATTACTTATACACAACATACAATCATTAAAAAAAAATTTTAATATTTTAAAAAAAATAATTTTATTGTCATCAATGTTTCACAATCAATGAATATCAAGAATTTTTTCGCTGTGAACAACTTCTAAATCTATTGACAAACCCTGCCATTATATAGTTCGAAATTATGGTTGATTTCATAATTTATCTATACGAATCATGACCGATATACGATACGACACCTAGTGTCGCCTATCGTTATTTCACCCTCTAAATACTCACTTTGATTTGTTATAATTATTTCATCTTATGAATAGTGAGTTAAAGAGTATTTTGTCATGAATCTATAAAATCTAGCGAGAAATTTACGTTAGCAGGCTTATTTATGAACTTATTTTTACTTATCTCGCTATTTAATTTTACTGTATAGTAGACTGATATAACTTTATACAAAGTCGTATGTATAACTTGTTTGTCTTAGCTAGGCGATGAACGTTGCTTGCTATTAACGTTTCATACTACTTATTCGGCATTCGACTTAAGCAATATTCAGCACGAATAAATCATTATTTTTATAATACGAATATGTGATGTGCAACACCACAATTGATAACTTTTACTTTATGATTGAACACAAGGAATCTAGTATGGACGACAATAAAGCCAAGGCACTCAAAGCAGCATTAGGTCAAATTGAAAAGCAGTTTGGCAAAAATACGATTATGCATTTAGGCGATGACTCAGTCGCTATGGATGTAGATGCAGTTTCTACAGGATCACTTGGGTTGGACATCGCCCTTGGCATTGGTGGCTTACCAAAAGGGCGTATTATTGAAATCTATGGCCCAGAAAGCTCAGGTAAGACGACCATGACTCTACAAGCTATTGCAGAATGCCAAAAGCAAGGGGGTACCTGTGCCTTTATCGATGCTGAGCATGCACTAGACCCTGTCTATGCACGCAAACTTGGCGTGAACACGGATGAGCTACTACTGTCGCAGCCTGACAACGGCGAACAAGCCCTTGAAATTACCGATATGCTAGTACGCTCTGGTGCTATCGATATGATCGTTATTGACTCGGTGGCAGCATTGACCCCTCGTGCTGAGATCGAAGGCGAGATGGGTGACTCACATATGGGCTTGCAAGCGCGCCTAATGAGCCAAGCACTACGTAAAATCACTGGTAACGCTAAACGCTCTAACTGTATGGTCGTCTTTATTAACCAGATCCGCATGAAAATTGGCGTTATGTTTGGTAGTCCTGAAACCACTACTGGTGGTAATGCGCTGAAGTTCTATGCATCAGTTCGTATGGATATTCGCCGTATTGGCGCAGTTAAAAATGGTGACGAAATTATCGGTAACCAAACCCGTGTCAAAGTTATCAAAAACAAAATGGCACCACCCTTCCGTCAAGCTGAGTTTGAAATCACTTACGGCGAGGGTACCAACCACTTAGCCGAAGTCATTGACTTAGGCGTTGAAATTGGCGCAGTTGGTAAAGCAGGCTCTTGGTATAGCTATGGTGATGAAAAAATCGGTCAAGGTAAGGCCAATTCGGTACTTTTCTTAAAAGAAAACCCGGCAATCGCTCAAGAAATCGAAGATAAGATTCGTGCTGAAAAGCTTGGCTCAAAAAAGAACGCCAAAGATGAAGATGCTGAAGAAGCCAAAGAAAAGTCAGAGGCTAAACCTGCACAATAATATAATATTCAATAATTTCTATCGATTATCATGATTTATTATGAAAATTAAAACCTTAGCTGAAATACTCGCTGAATCAGATTCTGATTCAGCGAGTACCCCTCGTACTAAACCAAAAAAACATACTAAGTTTTCTAAGCAGTCACATAGAGATGAGCCAAAAAAGCCCCGTAAAACTGGTAAACGCTTTGTAAATTCAGATAAAAACCGCTCTAAAACCAATAGATCAACACATAACCTCTCAGCAACTAACCACTTGGAAGATAGTGATTCAGTTATCAATGAGGATATGTCTGACATAGCATCAAACGACTCACCCTCCTCTGCCAACCAAAAAACATCTAAACCAAAAAAGTATAAAAAACGTGAAAAACGCTTCCATCCAGCGGCTAACTTTAGCCCTGAACCTAGCAACGTGCCTGCTTATCAGCAACCAAAAGCACAAAGCATTAAAGAGATGCTAGAAGAAGTTAAGCAGGGTGCTCTTTGTACTGAAGAAGAAGGATGTGATAACAGTGATGGTGATGGCGCTGAAACTGGTACTATTTCTCACCAAGGTGAAACAAATAAACAGACCGACAACCTGCCCGCTGCACTCAAAGCCTATCTACGTACACCTGAACAACGTCAAGCAGAAGTAGATGAAGTTAAAGCCGAAAGCCGGTTACGTTGGCTAGCATTTTATTACTTGTCGCGCCGTGAGTATGGCAAAGCCGAGCTCAAGCAGAAGCTTATTGATAAAGGGCAAGAGCCAGAGAAAATTGATGCGTTGCTCGATGAGTTTGAAGAAAAAGGCTACCAAAGTGATTATCGAACAACATTGATGTTAATCCGTGAAAATATTCGCAAAGGCCGTGGACGCGGTCGTATTAAGCAAGAGTTTTATCGTAAGAAAATCACCATGCCTGGTAATATCGATGAGCTAATCGATATGGCAAATGCCGAATCTGAGGAGTTTAGCGAATTTGTAGATGATAGTGATGACAATCTTGTTGAAGGCGTAGACTGGCTAAAACTCGCCGTCATCGCTCGCACTAAGAAGTACGGCGATGGTGTACCGCTCGAACAAAAAGACAAAGCTCGCCAGTTACGGTTTTTACAATACAGGGGATTTAATACTGATATCTGCTTTGCCGCACTCAACTATACATTAGAGACGTTAGATGAGCGCTTTTAATCAGTGTTATGGCTCATCTTAATTGAGTTACTCATTAATAATAGCCAAGCACTTTCCACCAAATTAGACCAGCACCTATCCAAATGACTAAGTTCACCACACTCATAACCGCACCAACACCCCACCACTCTTTTAGTGTCACATAGCCTGAGTTAAAGATAACGGGTGCTGTACCAGTTGCATAATGGGTCAATGTCATCATGATATTGCCTGCCGCAGCTAAGATTAAGGCGTATAACATAGGCGGCGCACCTAATGTCAGACCTACGGCATAAAATGCTGCAAATAGCGCAGTTATATGCGCAGTGGTACTAGCGAAAAAGTAATGGATATACAAATAAACCAAAGTCAAAATTGTTACGGCGCCTATCCAGCCTAAACCAGTTGTACCAATTAGAGACTCAATATTGCCTGAGAACCAACTAATCAACCCAAGTTTATTTAAATAAGTCGCCATCATAATCAGGGCACCGAACCATACAATAGTATCCCATGCTGACTTCTCTTTTAAAATATCATCCCAAGTCAATACACCTGTCAATATTAATGTCGTCAGACCAACAAAAGCAGTGGTAGTGGCATTAACACTATACTGGTCACCCAAAATCAATGCCGGAATATTTGCCCACAAAATCAACATAAGCGCGAACACACCAAGCATAATTTTCTCTTGTGAGCTTACGTTGCCCATTTCTTTTAGATTGTCTTTAGCAAAATGTTTGGCATCGGGTGTTGCTTTGACCTCAGGCGGGCAAATCATATAGATGACTAACGGCATAACTATCAAGCAGAGCAAACCCGGTATAAACATTGCCACCGCCCACGTTGTCCACGATAACTGAATGTCACCACCTGTCGCTTTATTGACCAACTCTACAACTAAGGGGTTGGGCGCAGTCGCTGTGATAAACATACCAGAAGTAATTGGATTAGCATGGTAATTAACCATAGCCAAGTAGCGACCAATTTTGTTTTGTGTACCTTCCTCTGGAGTTGAATGAAAGCTTTGTGCAATGGACTTCATAATCGGATGAATAATACCACCACCACGCGCCGTATTAGAAGGTGTAATTGGCGCTATCATCAGCTCTGCAGCAGTTAAAGAATAAGCCACACCGATGGTTTTTTTACCAAAAACAGAGATAAAATAGTAAGCAATACGACGACCCAAACCTGTTTTTATCAAACCACGTGATATCATAACTGCAATACCAATCAGCCAAATGAGAGGGCTTGAATAACTTGATAACGCATCACTAATGGCTTGTTTTGGGCTATCACTAGTTACACCTGTGAGTGCCACTAGGGTAACTGCAATAATAGCAATTGCACCAATAGGTAACACCTTCCCTATGATAGCGACGATGGTGGCGATAAATAATGCCAACATATGCCATGCTTCTGGTGTGACACCAGTAGGTACCGGAATAACAAACCAAATTATCAAACCAACTAAAATGGCAATCGCTGCTTGGATAGGCTTAAATGGCATAGGTCAAAATCCTTATGCTATTAAATTATAGCTATTGGAAAACATGCTTTAGCTAACAAGAGCTAAATGCAAAAGTGATGTACTCATACTAATTATTTTATAAGATATATATGTCTAGTGTTCTATTGATTACTGTTTTTAACATATCTCTTTAGATTATAAAATGAGTAGATAATGAAAGTTTTGGATAAACACAGTAAGAGATTGCAGGTATGGGTAATAAAAAAGAGTGCGTCTCATGAGGCACTCTTTTTTATTGCAGTCTTAACTTATGATATTGGTATTTGAAACAGACTATTATTTTCAAACATCTACTCTAAAAACCAATTGAAAAATTTACTTAAAAGCATTCAGCCGACTAGATAGCTGATTGATAATTTGATCAATCTCTTCGTTGGCCTCACCCTCATTATCCAAGTTGCCATTTGGCGTTAGTTGATTCATAACCTCAGGGAGCAACTCTGCAAGACCTTGGCGCACCTCTACATCATTGGTACCTGTATGCGCGGCTACTTTCTGAATTTCATTTTCATCAAATAAACGACTGATGTCATCAGGATCAAGGTTATCGTTGGTTTCTTGACTACTCATCCAAGAACGCGCTTTGCTTTCGTGACCCATCGCAGTGATTTTTGATAATGCACCACTCAAACCGCCATTACGCTTAATCCAGCTGAGCACCATAGGCATAAGTGCCGCGATCAGCATACTTTTCCCGCCCATACTACCTTGCTGCTGCTGATTGCTACCTAACACGCTTCCTAAGATATCTCCCAAACCACTAGCACCGCTACCGCTCTGACCACCAGCAAGACCACCGATGATATCATCTAAACCAAAACCATTATCTGCTTGGCTACTTGGCTTTTGTGTATTATTACTAGTCTGAGCCATTCCACCCAACACGCTACCCAACACACCACCTAAGCCAGCAGTATTGTTTGAACCCGTACTATGATTAACGGTATTACTTTGGTTATCTTCTGGATTCATCGCACTACGGGCGACTTGGCTCACTAAATTACCTAATAAACTCATACACTACTCCTGTTCTGCTCATATTATTTATTGTTAAAAATTAGGGCGTGTCCTCATACTTTATTCAGAAAGACGCAGCTGAAAAAATCCGCCATGTATTAGCAAAATACATTCAGAAAATAGCCCTCTATTATCTTTTAGTAACACTTACATTAGCCAAAATACGCAACTCTCTCCATTGGTCAGCACTTACTTGGTCGCGAAATACAGTTACTGATAAAGAACGCTGATACGGCTCTACGATATTGAATTCAAAACTCATTACCCACCGATAAGCATGCACAGTAACCAATTGTGCCTGCCATAGCTCATCACCATGAGCAGTGCGAATCATCAGCTGCCAACCTTTATCAGTACGCTGACTAAGCGGCGGTTGGCTCATATGCAGCGGCATAGGTCTTGATAATATCAGATAAACAATAACCATCACTGTGACTATCACAATAAGCACATACTGCCACAACATTAACGTAGCAAACCATGCAATTATCATCATCACGCTCGCTAAACCAATATATAGCAGCAAGCGCAAGTAACTGGTAGGCTGAATAGCAGTGTCAATGCGTAGAGATGTCAACGAGGTCATAGTCAAGTACCAGTACAAATATGAAGCTATTATGCAAATCTAAAACTCATACTGCCTGACCAAGTATCAAGCCAAGCTTTTTGTATGACGCCATGTCTTTATTTTATTAACTAAAGCCCATACGTCATCATTTTCTGGACGATCTTGATTGGTAAAATAATCCAACAAGTCAGGGTCTTCGTGCGTCAGCATTTCTGCAAATGTAGCTTGTTCAGCAGCATCTGCGGTTAGGTATAACTCTTTGACATAAGGGTCAATATAAAAATCTAACTCTTTTAGTCCGCGGCGCGCTTGATAAATAATACGACGCTGTTCATTGGTTGGTTCTGGCTGATTGGTCATAAAGCTACCTTTAATGATTAAATTTATTTTTTATATTACTTAGATTAACACACCAAGTGCAACGCTAATTAATATTATAGAACGCCTGCATAGGCGTCTTAAACCCTAATCGTTTTCTTGGTCTGTTGTTTAATTTGTTCTCAATGTCCTGCATCTCATCATCAGAGACTTGTCTAAAGTCACAACCCTTAGGCAAGTACTCTCTGATAAGGCCG
>NZ_RRYV01000073.1 GCF_014861395.1 Psychrobacter sp. FME13
TGGTGCCCAATACTTTACCGATACTGACTGAGGCTATAATAGCTATGTCTCTAACACCGCAACCTCTCACCGTCATTAGCCGTATGATGTCTTCTATTTTAGAGTGACAGCCCTTATAAGTTAAGGCATGGTCACCAATGAATTGACGTTTGCAGTCCTTGCATTGGTAGTTCTGCTTGCCATAGCTTTTTATGCCGTTTTTCTTTAAACTGTGACTGTGACAGTCGGGGCAGCTGATATCTATTTGTGTCTTCATAACCTCAAATATATCATCTTGCTTTGGCTGTCACCCTCCTTTTATCTCCTCAGCATACTTTCTGACACACCACCAAAAAAGATAGCTAATAAAAAACGTTAAAAAATAAATAGTTAAGCAGACATGAGCGTGATAAACAAACTCTAAAGTCGCTCACGATCAAAAAAGCAAGACATTCGATGTCTTGCTTTTTTGTGTTTGATACATTTAACGGACATTAGGGGCGTGTCTTCAATTCACTCGATAGTCATCTCAATGGGCTAAACATGGCTGAATCTTGCCAAACATCGTCAAATAGCTGGTTAATATCTCGATATTATCTGCGCTCTTTTCCTTGTTTGACGGCAATTTATCTCATTTTTATCAGCATTTTTGACATGAAGACACGCACTAATATTTTAGCAAGTAGGCGCTAAGCACAGGTCAACCATGGTAAAGCGTTTGAGTTATACTCTAAACATTGCGCCATTTGGCGTCAGTCCAACATACGCCATGCCCGCTTGGTTTAACCAATGAGGTTGAATAATGCCATGTTGTAAAATGGCATGAATGTCTCTATGCGCTCTCTCTATTCGATGTTTTTTATAAAGTGAGGCAGTGCCAGCGACGGCATAAACCTCAGACAGCATGGATCTAGCATCGTTTGCTGCTTCACAGGCCGCGGCCCACACATCAGCCAGCTGTTCATCAGTAAATGTGTTCTGTTTTTGCGATTCTGCCCATAATGTTTCAACGCTACTATGTAACTGCAAACGTCTAGATGCCAATAGCGTTTTACTCTTTGCGATGGCAGCTTACACTGTACCACGATCACGTAAATCTGGGCTCTTATTTGGCGTCACTCGCTCAAGACATATATCGATTAAGTCATCGGTTGCCGCTTTTAACACACCTAGTGCCATCGCGGCACAGCCCGCTGCATTGATACAGCCAATAGGCAGACGACTATATGCATTATCAATGGCAACAGGGCTATCAAAACCAACAGCGTATGCTTCTTTTACAAAAGCATCTTTGACGACTATATCGTGACTACCAGTGCCATTTAATCCGCCGACATGCCATGTATCAACGATTTCTACCTTTTCTTTTGGAATAAAAAACAGCTTCAGATTTGCTCCTGGACCTAGGGTAGTCGGAGAGCCTTCTGAGACGACCAAACAGCGTAGTACAAACCAGTCTGCTAACTCACACCCCGATACCAAGGTCCATTGACCAGAGACCATGTAGCCATTCTCTACTGTATGAGCCACGCCTTCAGGACGTGCTGAATTGGCGTAGACATGAGCAGGGTTGTGGTATATCTCTTTCATACTGGTTTCGTCTAAAAATCTACCAAAGGTACAAGCTAAATGATTGTTCCATGTAATCCAAGCGACAGAAGCTTCAGCGCTAGCCAATGTTTCATAGACCTTGAGCGTCTCTACAGGATTGCCTTCCCAGCCTCCAAATGACTTTGGCAGTCCCATTCTAAAGAGCGACAGATCCGAAAGCTTTTCGATGACTGTTGGTGCAATCTTTCTAGCGGCTTCAGTATCAGATCTCGCTGATAAGGCCAATGGATAGACATCGTTAGCGGCATCGGATGGCAGAATGTCTGTATTATTTGATAAAGATGTATGGCTCATCACTTTTTACCTATATTGATTTATAAAACAACATGTAAATATATAATTAATGAATTTTAATTAATTCTATTTTTTACATATATTAATACCTTTAACAAAAATAGCCAATAGTTGTTTGTTATAAATTAACAACTTAAATGTTGATTAAGGTATTAAAGGCAGTGTTAAGTATGGGCAGACAGAATAAACCTCAAATAATCGAGGCATAAAAAAAGGCTGAGCAGTTGCTCAGCCTTTTTATTGATCGTCATGCCTACCAAATCGTATTTAACAAGCCGTACTTAACGAGTCATACGGTTTGGTATATGGCTTGCCTAGTTTTTTAAGACGTCTGCCATGGCGTTGGCTACATAGTCGATATTACTGGTGTTCAGTCCAGCTACACACATACGTGAATTGGAGATCATATAAATACCAAATTCAGTTTGCAAGCGTTCGACCTGCTCAGGCGTCAAACCAGTGAAACTAAACATACCGTTCTGACGGGTAATATAGTCAAAGTTACGGTTTGGTATTTTGGCTTCTAATACTGATTTTAGTTTTAAGCGCATAGCCTTGATACGATCACGCATCGCGTAAACTTCGCCAACCCATTGCTCATGTAACGCTTCATCATTCATGACGATGTCGACGACATGGCCGCCGTGTGACGGTGGGCTTGAGTAGATACGACGCACCATTGCACTCATTTGACCAAATACACGATCGGTTTCGTCGACAGTCGGGCAAACGATAGACAGTCCACCAACACGCTCGCCGTATAGCGATAAGTTTTTAGAGAATGAGTTGCTGACAAACAGTGGTAAGCCCATATCGACTGCTTTGCGAATCGCGTAAGCATCGCTGTCCATATCTTCGCCAAAGCCTTGATAAGCAATATCCATAAATGGGATCAGTTCACGCGCTTGAACGACGTTTAGTACTGTGTCCCATTGCTCGCGAGTCAAATCCAAACCTGTTGGGTTATGGCAGCAAGGATGTAAGAGCACTACATCATCTTTATTCAAGGTTTCAAAAAACTGAATCATCTCATCGAATTTGATGCTGCTGTTTTCTTTATCATAGTATGGATATTTACCGACTGTGACATCAGAGCCTTCAAAGATGGCAATATGGTTGCCCCATGTTGGATCGCTCACATAGCATTTGGCTTGTGGGAACCATTGATTGATAAACTCGGCACCTACTTTGAGCGCGCCAGAACCGCCGATGGTTGCAATAGTAGCAACCAAACCATCTTTTAAAACTTGTGCGTCTTTACCAAAGAGCAGTTCCTGACAGCCTTTACGGTGTCCAGGTAAACCTGCCATCGGCAAGTATGGACGAGGAGAGACTGGATCTGCAATGCGCTGCTCGGCAGTTTTTACACATTCAAGGACGGGTAGTACGCCATTTTCATCATAATAAATACCAATGCCTAGATTGACTTTGTTTGGATTATTATCTGCTAAAAACTTTTCCATCAAGCCTAGAATTGGATCGCCTGCATAATGGTCGATACGTTCAAACATTTTATTTCCTTAGAAGAGGATAAATTTAGCCGTCAAAAATCATAAAACAAATTGGTCAGTAACTCAATATGAATTATTAAATTTAAGGGCGTTTGATTTATAAAAACAGTCAAAAACTATATTTTTTATAGAAATAGCGGCTAAAAGTCCAATTTGGCTGTTAGCGGCTATTCATCAATCTCGCTAATTATAGTCAGTCCTAAATAAAAGAGAGTCGATCACAGAATAAAGAGATACATTTTTGCCTGCCTACTGTGTCTATGTAGACAGAGGCTACGCAAAATGTAATTTGTATCGCTGTGTTCCATCACTGTATTTATCGTATAGTGGATCGCCTATAGTATCACTTTAAAAAATCAGGATGGGTAAAGGCAGGGTTTGGATAAGTATAAAAACCTTCACCTGTAGAAACGCCAAGTTTATTTTGATCAATAAAATGCTCTTTTAAATAAGCGACTGTTTTGAGGGCTAGTGGATCTTGGGTCTTTTCTGCAGACATCTTATTAATATTGTATGCAGTGTTGATGCCTACGGTATCAAGTATACCGAATGGACCAACTGGAGCGCCTGTGGCTTTCATCCATGTTTTATCAATGGTGTAAGGATCAGCCACTTCTTTGGCTAGTAGATCTAGACCAGCACCCAGTAACGGTACCAATAATGAATTGATAATATAACCGGGTTGTTCTTTGTTGAGTGGTAATGCCAACATACCAATCGCCTTAGCAAACGCCACAACGTCATCAAAGACTTTAGGGTCAGTATCAGGGTGTCCCATTATTTCAGCAGTATTATGTACCCAAATATTATTGGCAAAATGCAGGGCTAAAAATTTAGCAGGTCGTCCAGTTGAGTCAGCAAACTGGCTTGGTAATAGGGTAGATGAGTTGGTGACAAAAACAGTTTTTTCTGGTGCCACTTTTGCCAATTCTTCATAGAAGCTGATTTTAATTTTTGGGTTTTCAGGCACGGCCTCAATCATTAAATCCGCATCTTTAACTGCGTCTTTTAAATCGGATGAATAGCTGAGGTTTGCAAATGTTTTGTCTAATTGCTTTTGACTGGCCTTCATATCTCTTTTGAATGCAGCACATATGAGTTCAAACTTTGCTTTGGCTTTTTCTAAGACCTCATCGTTAATATCATAAACGGTGACGTTAAATCCATGAAATGCGGTCTGAAAAGCAATCTGATAGCCTAGAACGCCACTTCCTGCAACGGTTACATTTTTATAGGTCATTATTTTAATCTCCTACTGAGCAAAGACGCTTTTATTTTTGTCCAGTTTCGGGTTGGTTGAAAAACTCTTTTTTATGACGAAAATATCAAATGATACTTATTTTACTTTAACAGATACCGCCAGACTGGTATGTCTTTTTTAAGACTATTAAAGGTACAAATTTGCTAGGGAACCTTCTCAGATAAAACGACAGACTTCTAACTGGGCTAAACGCGGCTAAATTTTGCCAAGCAGCGTCAAATCGATGAAGGTGTATTCTAATTGATGACACGCTTTGCTATGGCTGGACTATCTTTAGCGATTCGTTCGTTTGAAAAAATCCATAAAAAAGCCGGACGAGTTAATCTTGTCCGGCTTTTTACAATTAAGGTTGTGCTCGTATCAGCTCAAACTGATCAACTAAAACTTATAGTTGATGCCCATATAAAACGAACGACCTGCGCCAGGTACGGCAGTGCCCCAGTTGGATCCGGTAGTTAGCTCGTTATTGATGCCCATGGTTCTGCCTTGACCCATATAAGACCCGCCCAGTGGCAATGCGTAGTTTTTGTCCAACACATTATCAATACCTGCCTCAACGCTAACCGCATCCCATTGATAGCCAGTGCTCAGGTTCAATAAACCGTAACCTGCTGTTTTAACCTCATTACGCGGCGTTGATACTTTGTTTTTAGCGGCTACAGCAACCACTTCAACTTGGTTTTTCCAGTCATTGTTTTCATGATTGAGCGCAATGCTGGCATTGAGTGGCATGATATTGTAAAGATGAGAACCTGTATCTTTATTTTTGCCGTTGGTGTAGCTCAGTGATCCAGCCAGTCCCCAATCACCCCAAGCATTAGAGGTTAAGTCGCGGTCAGCTGTGATGTCGATACCGTATATTCTGGCATCTTGGTTGGTATAACGCATCACGTTATATTGGTCGCTGGTTTGAGTGGTTGCAGCGGTATTGTTTGCTGAATCCCACTGTACGGCATCAACGTAATCATCGATGTGCGAGTAATAAGGTGTCGCTTTGATACCCCAGTTATCATCAGCACTGCGCCAGTCAAATGTCATGGATAGCGTATTAGATTTTTCAGGTTTTAGATCAGGATCACCGAAATAGCCATTACCATCACCCACAGTGTTATTCATGATAGAGGCCATGCCCCATGTCGACCATGTATATCGCTCGTATAGGCTAGGAGTGCGCTCTTTGTGTGAAGCACCAAATTCGATAGAGCTGTTGTCGCTCATATCGTAGCGTGCAATGGCAGTGGCATCGATATTATTATCAGTGGTGCTACGGTCACTGGCATTAAAGATGGCGCTATCGCGGCCTTGGTTGGTCATCATCATTGAGTTGTAGCCACTGACCTCATCAGCACTGGTACGTACGTTTTCGTAACGAGCACCTAGCTGTGTGTTCCACTTTGGTGCTATTTGTTTTTCCCACTCAGCATAAACACCGATACGTTCGCGTTCGCCATTATTGATATTTTGAAACTCATTAGGCGCCATCATACCAGTACCAGAGGCGGGCCATAAGTCATCGAGTGTATAGTCTTGATACTCAGCGCCTAGGGTCACCGTACCTTGGTCAATTAAATCAACGATACCCTTAAGGTTAGCACCGATGGTTTCACTGTCGGTATACATTGGCATGCCAGCAGCGGTGCCATATAAGAACTGTTTGTCCTCACCAAAGTTCATATAGTGTTCGACGTCTTCGTGGTAAGCCTGTGCTTCTAACTGTCCCCAGTTTAACTCACCTTTATAGCGCAGGTTCACTCTGTCGAGCTGGTTGTCTAGCATGTCCATACGCTGGTTTGGGTACAGCTCTTCTGGCACGTGTTGCCATAGGTAGGTACCTTGTAGCAGATGATCTCCATTTTGATAAGCCACATCGACAGACTGAGTCTGGCTTTCAAAAGCAGTCGAGCCAACTTCATCTTTCGCCAAACTTTGACCGCTGCCACTTGCATCAGTATAAGTTTTAAAGTCACCACCAGCATCGTAGTTGTCTGATTTTGCATAGCTGCCTTTATACGACAGGCTTAGTACGTCATTAGCGATGGTGGTTTCAACGTTGGCGCCGTAGCCATTGCCGTTGCTGCGATAGAATGCACCCACTTCACCTGAGGTCACAACGGTACTGTCTTCTGAAAACGTTGGCTCTGCTGACTCTACGACAATGGTGCCACCGATACTATTACCACCAACACTCACGGGTGTGACGCCTGCGTAGACAGTGGTTTCTTCGACTGCACTCGGTGAGATGTAGGATAGTGGTGAGTTCATGCTGTTTGGACAGGAGGCGATTGAGTCGACACCATCTACTAAGATACGCAGACGGTTATCAGCCAGTCCTCTAATCACTGGTAGGTTTGAGATGCCACCTGCACTTTGCACATTAATACCAGGGATTTTGGTTAATATGGTTGCAGTATCGCTAGTCGCTACTTGCTGGTGGTTGATATCATTTTGATTAAGCGTCGCAGATGTACCGAGACTATTGGCGCCTGACGCGCTTGCCTCCACGGTAATAGCTGGCAGGTAAGCCATTGGTATATCATCATTAGAATGATCTTCGCCATCGTGCGCGTATGCGCTACTGATTTGAAACAACGCCACTGCTAAAACGCTCAGCTTTAGCGTAGGTGTGGTACTTTTTAATGAATGTCGCATAGTATGCTGTCCTGAAAACTTTGAAAAACACGTGATAAAGGAGATTGTATTTTCGATTATCAGTCATAAAAAATAACGCATCATTAACGCTATAGTCGATTCAATTTAAAAGTGATGCAAGGCAACCTAGCGTAGATGTATATTAAATACTTCAAGCGAGGTTAACGCAGTAATACTTTTATAAGGGGTGACTATAATAGCCAAAGGTTTGCTTTGGTTATTCAGTAGCGCGTCAAGGTTGCAGACAATCAATGCTGAACCAACCAACAAGATTATTGGATGATTGATAATGATTGGTTATGTCGTGACTGATTTAAGTCATCAAAAAAGATGGTGGAGCGCGGGAGAAGGGTCGTAAGAAGTCAGTTGCATAGTAGGCATTTATCGTCTGCGGTATCATCGCTACGATAGTGGTGATTTCTATGGGATGAAATTCAGGTGATTCGATGATAAGCGGAGTAATTACTGCTGACATGGAAGTACATATGTCACAGCTACTGTGTTGATGAGTATCGTGTTTGGAGGTCGTGATGGTCTTTGAATTTACCACTGCCGCCGATTGTGCTGCTGTCTCTGAGGGTGCCAGCATCGATGCATCTGAATGATGCTGCGAGTGCATACTGTGATTATGAGCAGCAGATACAACAGGTGCAAGCTCAATACAAATACCATGACCCAAGCTGGCATTGTCACTCCATAATGGTGTTAATAAAGGAGTGGTATGTAACAGCCATGCAAGACACGCCAATAGTATAGCTGTCCACATCATTGCAGGCGACAACAAATATCGGTGCATGTTATTGGGCTGCTTTACAGTCATAGTGTGTTCAGTTCACTGGCATGGCAAAAAAGTAATTGATAATATGCTTTTAATACAATTAAAAAAGAAAAATTAACAATATTCATAAGAAACACTATTTTACGGTAATTACCTTACTTTTTACAAGGAATAACGCTTCTGAAGAACGAATAAACCTATGACCGTAAAAACAAAAACCCCCGATAACTTTTATATAAGCGTTATCGGGGGTTTTTAGTTATTTGTATTGAGGGTACGTACTCATTGTAAAGGTTGCCGTTAAAATAAAAACAGGCCCTAAAACAATGGTGTTAAGTCTCTTTATTTAAATTCTTACTTATACTTTTTTTGAGAAAATGGTCGAATATAAAAGGGCCGAACGGTAGAAATGAACCCAGTACACCTGCAGGCAGGGCCCATAGCGGCATTTTTATTCTACTGACCGTAATCAGTAGTATCAGAATATAAGTGATAAACAATATACCGTGCGTCATACCGATATACTTTACTGCTTCAGGAATACCCATCATATATTTAAGTGGCATGGCTATGCCCATCAATAATAAAAAAGAGGTACCTTCTAGATAGCCGACAATGGTTAATATTTTTAACGATAAGTTTTGTGATTTGCTAAGGCCAGTTATTTCATTGCTATTGGGGTTGGTGGTCTGAGCTTGTGACACTTTATCTTCCTTTTGGTATCTTTAATGTCATATAAATCGAATAAGGCTTTGATTATCAATCGCTATGATACAGGTTTAGCTTTTACGCCAATAGACTTTTATAATCGAGTCAGTACGTTCTAATGTGAGCCTCTCCCTTAGTAACCCACGTAGTGCTTTAGCGGTACCTGCTTCGAGTGCGCCCCAAACTTTATCAATTTTTAAGGGGTGAGTGGATAAGTAACTTTCTAATGTACTGTCAATCAATGTGGCTAATTCACGTCCCGAATTTACTTGACCGGTCACTAAAGGCAATACCGTAAAAGCACTCCCTACATTATTTTCGGTATCAGAGGTGATATCATTGCCTATTTTAACGTCATCAAAATAAGCCTGATCATCTTCATCTTGAGTAATGCAGAGGATTAAAGGTGGTAAAGGATTGTCCCAAAGCTCGAGCAGTCGTGCCACGGTTGGTATCGATGTTTCATCAGCAATCAGCAATGCTTGACCATTACGCAGATGCTCCACCTTTTCGGGGAACTCACGCTTACTAATCACGCTATTACCTGGTTGCAATGAACGTGCCCAATTACCGCCAGAAGTATCTCCATGCAGATACACATCAACCCATGCTTGCATGCCATCCGAGGTTTGCCATGCTTTTCTCAGTGTGTAATAGCAATGAGATCGTGAGGGACGATCGTTGTCATTTGTGACGTTATGTTCTAAATCAAATAAATAGGCATAGCCTGCTTCACTAACAGGTATCAAGTTAGACGGATTGATCTCTGGTGCTGTTAAGGTCAGACGCAGCATATTTTTACTAACGGGATAGCTGTTTTGTACGATAAATTTTTGTTTAGTCAGCTTGATACTTTTTTTACCGAGTTTCTTATCTGCGCGTTGTTTGAGCAAAATATATTGCGTCTGTAGCTCGCTAAGCTGTGAGATGGGTGCTGCAAAGTCAATGTAAACTTTAGGGTCTTTAATAACATGATTTTGAGTGTTTGATGAAACCTCTAAGTCATTGGGTTTAGCGATAACTGAGATGGCGACGCCTTCAGCATAAATGTCAGTCAACTGTATGTCAGCATTATCCATCTCTTCAGTAGTTAGAAAAGTGAACGCTTTTAAAAAACTCAGTAACTCGTCAAAATGCTCTTCATTTATATGAGCAATGGTGCTTGGCAGTTCTGGAATACTCAATGAGGTGTAGCTGTTTCTGTGGGTTTGATGTTTTATGGTAGCAGTTGATGAAATAGAATCGGTCATATATATACTCACGAACAACAGTGAATGGAAGTAGAAGAATTATATTTTGTGTTAATGATAATTGTTTTTATTACGGTTTACGAGTAAAATCGGTTTTTATTGGTTATCTAATACACATACCATGATTTAAATTAACAACATTAACAACGAGTGTCTCTATGTTACGTGCAAACCAACTGACCATCAGTCGTCAAGGAAATACTCTACTAAACAATGTGAGCTGTGAGATTGATAGTAATCAATTGGTGGCATTGGTTGGACACAATGGTTCAGGCAAGTCAACCTTGATCAAGGCATTAGCAGGCGAGATGGCGAGCAATAGCGGTAGTATCAATTTGGATGAGCGCAGTATCAGTGATTACAGTAGTAAAGAGCTGGCGCGACAAATGGCGTATTTACCGCAGCAATTGCCTGAGGCAGCTGGATTTACGGTACGTGAGCTAGTGATGTTAGGACGTTACCCACATCAAAAATGGCTACAAAAGCCCACCCAGGTAGACAAAGATAAAGTTGCAGAAGCGATGCGTACCACACAGGTGGAGGCATTCGCTGATCGTATTACCGCCACATTGTCAGGCGGAGAGCGTGCGCGAGTTTGGCTGGCGATGTGTCTGGCACAGGACACGAGATATCTGTTACTCGATGAACCACTGGCTGCGCTAGATATGCACTATCAGCTAGAAGTCATTCAGCTGATTCGCCGTTTGGTCGATGAGCAGGGCTTAAGCGTGGTGATTATCGTGCATGACATCAATCTGGCTGCGCAGTATGCCGATCGAGTAATCGCCCTCAAAAAAGGCTGTATCTGTCATAACGGTGATATCAAAAGCACCATGCAACCAGACATACTACACAATATCTTTAATGTCGATATGCAATTACTCAGCCATCCTATAACAGGGCAGCCTGTCGCCATCGCCTAATGTTTGGCGCGTCTTATTTTTCTGACTTGCTTACTCCACCTTATTTGCCCAAAAGATAGGCCACTATGTTTTCTGCTCTTTATAAAAAAAACATCTCTAAAAATGCTATCAATCCCTCAACCAAACGCCTATCGCCAGACTCCTTAACGTTGCCACTAAAGAATTTGTCTCTTGTCTTAGGCTTGGTATTGACCACCATGCTAAGCGCGTGTCAGGAACCAGTGACTGAGCAAAAAGATGTTCAACAAAGTGCTCAAACAGACGCTCAGGCAGCCGACGCGACTCACACGAACATTAATATTGTCTCACCAGACTGGGGTAACGCAGCAACTTTGACCGCAATGGGCTATCCTCCAATTGCGACTGGAGATGTCCGAGTATGGGATAGATGGGTAGGAAAGCCAGCACTGCCATCCGGCACGATTGATTTGGGTATTCGTTATCAACCAAATGCCGAGCTAGTCGCACAGCTGCCTGTCGATTTGGTCGTCGATAACTCGTTTTATCAACACGCTCGCAACCTCTATGGTGATGTGCCTGCAGAGTCTATTATGTTCGCCGCCAAAGGAGAGATTGCCAATTGGGCAGATTATACTGAGCCCACTCGTAAGCTAGGAGAGCTAATTCATGAACCAAAACTGGCCGAAGATTATATTGCCAAAAGCAAAAAAGACATAAGCCTTGCTAGTGCGCGTCTGCAACAGCGCTATCCAAACGTCAAGAAATTCGCCGTGGTACAGTTTGTTGATGCCAATAATATGCGTATGTACGTGGCAAACAGTTTGTTTCAACCAGCGCTCAAGGGCATGGGTAAAGAGCTTGACGTGTTAGGTAAGGGTAACCAGTGGGGATTCGTATCGATACGTATGGGAGACTTGGCGCAGTTAGATGATGAGACTTGTTTGTTGATTATAAACCCACTGAGTCCAATTACACGGGCTGAGATTGATGACAGTTTGATTTGGCAACGTTTGAGTTATGGCAATGAGCGCTGTGTGGGTGAGCTGCCACCAGTATGGATCTATGGTGGTATGTCATCATTGGTCAGCTTGGCCAATAATCTATCAGCAGTCACACTGAAAGGCGGGGCCGCATCATGAGTATAAATACTGCTAATAAGTCATGGCGACTATGGGTAATGCTGATCATGCTCATGGTGCTGTCACTATGGAGTGGCTGGGCGTTAATTGCTCAGGAGTGGACGCGGCCTATTGGTGATTTGCTGATACCGAGCTCGCAGTTAGATATCGGTAGTATGGCGACACAGCTGCATTTGGTGGCAACCAGTATCGTCGCGTTGTTGGCAGGTGGTTTGTTAGGCGTCGTCAGTATTCTACTACAGCAATTGGTCAAAAACCCATTGGCATCAGATACTACTTTAGGGGTCGGTGTGGGCGCGCAACTGGCCATACTGCTCGTGACCTTGTTTTTGCCAAGTTTGGCAGTCTATGGTGGTATTTATGTTGCCTTTGTCGGTGCGATTATCAGTATGGGCTTGGTGTTTGCGTTGTCAGCGCCCAGTCGTTTTAATCCATTAATATTGATACTTGCAGGCTTGGTGGTCAATATTCTACTTGCCGCAGTCGCCAATGTGTTGGTGCTGTTTTTCGCTGAGCGCAGCAATGGTATGATGTCATGGGCGGCTGGGTTTTTGGCACAGAACAGCTGGCATACCAGTACGATGTTAGCGATAACGGCCGTTGTGATGGCGGCGGTTTGTTTGCCATTATTAAAACCACTGACTTTAATGAGCTTGGATGATTTACAAGCCAAGCGTTTGGGTGTGCCTATCAATGGCATTCGTGCGCTAGTGGTACTCATCGTGGCAGTGGTGACAGCGTTAGTCGTGAGTGAAGTTGGGCTGATTGGCTTTATCGGTTTGGGTGCAGCAAGCTTAGTCAATGCGCTAGGTATCTCTGCTATTAATAAACGTTTGGCAGCTGCTTTTGTCCTAGGGGCCTTGCTATTATGGCTGACCAGTAATGTTGCGTTATTGCTCGAACCGATACTTGATATGCAGATTCCCGCAGGGGCGATGACAGGTATCCTTGGTGCGCCATTGATTATTTGGTTGATTCTTCGTCAGCGCCGTGAGCAGATAGAAACGGTAACACCGATGGTCACTGGTAAGCCTGTATCTGTCGGGATATGGCGCTGGGGTGTTGGTGTGGTGGCACTCATTGCATTGGCCTGCTTGTTTGTTCAGGACATGAATGGATGGGGGCTTAGTACCGATTGGGCAATTACTGAGCAGTATCGTCTGCCTCGCAGTTTAAGTGCGGCAGCAACGGGTCTAATGTTAGCCGTCGCTGGTGTGCTACTGCAAACGCTCACGCGTAACCCGATGGCGAGTCCAGAAGTGCTGGGTGTCAGCTCGGGCGCAGCGCTTGGCGTTATCTTAGGGTTTTTACTGCTGCCTAGCTTGGGGTTGTCTGCAGGATCAGGCACGCTGCTAATCTCAGGGCTGTCTGGTGCGATGCTGGTGCTGCTACTGGTTATGTGGCTGGCGCGCCGGGTTAGCTCAGGCTATCTATTATTGGTCGGTATTGGTATTGCTGCCATGATGGATGGGGTGATGCACATGGTGAAGCTGTCTGGTGATCCACGGTTAGAGGCGATGCTTAGCTGGCTATCGGGTACCACTTATAGCGCGCAACCTAGCACTGTCTGGTATCTTATTGGTATTGCTATTATTTTGTTTGCACTTAGTCTGCTGGTGATAAAACCATTGCGTATCCTTGGCTTGGGTACGGGCGTGGCTCGTAACTTGGGCGTTGCGGTCACACCTGTGACGCTGGCACTGTTAGTACTGGTTGCCGCACTGAGTACGGCCAGTACGCTTGCAGTAGGGCCGCTTAGCTTTATTGGTTTGATGGTGCCGCATCTGGCAACATCACTGGGAGCGACCAAACTTGAACGTCAATTGCCATTGGCCGCTTTGCTCGGTGCAGGGGTGATGGTGATAGCAGATTGGATTGGGCGTTATGTTATCTTTCCTTATGAGCTGCCTGCGGGTACGGTAGCAGCGATTATTGGTGGCGCTTATTTCTTATGGCTGATTCGCAAAGTGCCTGTATCTGCGAGTTGATGGTCTTTATGCGAATAAGAACGTTTCAGACAGCTTAGTGTTCACTGATAATGTGACCTAATCTATGAGTAGAACCAACCCCGTTTTTCTGTAAACCAGATAAACGGGGTTTTTATGTGTTTAACATGCCATGCTTTGTTGTATGTCATCTGTCGCACTCAATGCTACTGCCACAAAAGCAGCAACCGTCGCGCTGTTGTTATTTTGCTTATGTTGAATATGCACAGGAACCTGTGTACTGACATGGTTTAACGCTATAAAATGACAGCCATCACTATATAGTTTGCGTACGCAATAGGGTGCAATCGCCACGCCCAGTCCTGCTGCCACTTCGGTCACCAATGTCTGCATATGCTTGGGTTGGCTGATGATATTGGGTGAAAACCCAGCTTGCTTACATAGTGTGATGGTTTCATCAAATAGACCAAGCGCTTCATCGCGGTTAAAAATAACAAACTTTTCGTCTTTTAATTGCACTAAATCAATGGTTTGTCGGTCGGCTAAAGCATGGCTTTGGTTCACAATTGCCACCAATTTGTCGATATAAATATTGTGGCTGATAAAGTCATCAGCAATGGCGCTCGGTAATGGCCGCGAAAACCCAATGTCGATACGGTCATTATTAAATGCTTCGGTGGTGTTCTAAAAAGTATGCTGGCATCAGACGTAGCCATAATTGATGTAAAAG
>NZ_RRYV01000074.1 GCF_014861395.1 Psychrobacter sp. FME13
GCAATCGGTAATACTCTACAGATTGGCTCGACTCCATATTGTTGTTTGTGATCGTTAATAAAATCAACCATTACTTGGGTTTGCGGTCGAGCTCCGCCTGGGCGAAAAAAGCAGCTGCTTTCTTTATAATCTCATTGGCTTGCTTTAACTCTCTGTTCTCACGTTCAAGCTCTTTGATACGCTCCGCTTGGCTTTGAGCTTGAATGTTTGCACCAATGGTTTTATCAATGTGCTTTTTATGCCATGATCGTAGGGTCTCAGGCGTGCAACCTATCTTTGGCGCTATGGCTTTGATGGCTGACCAGGTGGATGGGTAGTCGTCTTTAGCTTCAATTAGCATACCAACGGCGCGCTCTTTCATTTCAGGGGTATAGTTTCGTGTTTTCATTGTCGTATTCTCTCAGAAAATTGAGTCTCCGACAATACCGGGGCGGTTCAATAACTAGCTAACTATTATATGCCACTACCGCCCAAGCAAATAAACCAGCATTAATAAGTATGATACACACCCATCTGACATTAACTTCCCAATTTCTACCTTCAAAGGCTAATTTGGCTTCATCAGTTATAGGCTGTATCGGATAGGGATTGTCTTGTCCATCCCAAGTTAAAAGCTTTTGCACGTCAGGATGTAAGATAGCTCGTTTGGTACATTGATAATGATTGGCCTGAAACAGATTACCTAAAGCGATTATTGAGCCTATTATAAAGACCATGATCTGACCGCCACCAGAATGATTGCTAGGCAGTATGCCACTTTTGCGATAGACGATATCAGCACAGGCAAATAGTGATTTGCTTGTGTCAGCTGGATAAGCCTCACAGAACTTAGCGTCTATTGGTAACTCATCTGCAGGGCTTTCCATATAAGTGCGGATAAATGCCCATTGTACACGTGGGTTGACTCTATAATCTTCTAGCTTTAGATGATGGGTGATGTCGCCTGTCTCAGGATCGGCGACATATAGATTGAGCGGTGTGTAGGCTCGATTGTATGGGTCTTGATGCAAGTCTGGATGTACGTCTTTATAGTCAACTATTTTCAGCTCATAAGGCTGTCTAAACTTCCAGAGTGGACGGTAGTAGTAAGCTATTTTTTGTTCTTTTTTTAAAAAGTAGTATTGGGTGCGAAACGGTTTTTTTGCAATGATCTGATAAAATATTAGGATTAGGGGTGTGCAAAATACTATAAACATAAGTATGCCTAATAATACAAACCATATTGTGAAACCAGATAAAACAAAATCAATATTTATGATAAACAATAAAATGAAAACAACAGAGAACATATAAGAAAAAAAATAGACCCAGCCTATAGCAAAATAAAAATACCAAAAGTACGCTGGTAAGAAGGTCAGATAATCGGGATTAACATCATGAGTTTCTTTGTTAAGATGTTCAATATCTTCAGTATTTTTTAATAAGCTTTTGTCTATACTGGCGGTATAAGGGCGGTCAATAGGATTATGAAGCTCACTGATATGCTGGGCAAAGTCGTTGCGTAATTGCATGTTGTTATCCTTATTGACTTGTGACGCTTGTACGTAGTTGATAATATGGATTCATACTTGGGTTGAGCGCATACTTCACTACGGCTCTGAGTTTATCAATTTCACGACCAGCATTAGCTTGTGCTATCTCTTTAGCTTCTTGCATTTGGCGTTGCTTATTGGGATTTAGCGTCCCGTCTCTATGTGAACCTAGATATTGCGCCTGAAAGTGACTGGTCTTAGGAATATCTAATACGACCTCTACTCCTTTTGATGTTTCAATAGCTTTGTTTTGTCGTTTAAGCGCTTTTATATTAAATGATTTTCTATCTAATCCTAGCTCTTGACTGCCGATACCGATAAACTCAACGACAATCTCACTATCATCATTCCATTGACTTAAAGTGACTTCTATTTGTCCCGATAATGTTCGTCTAAAGTCAGCAGTGCTTGTTGCAAACTTCGGATTAACTTGTATTTCAGTTAAAGCTAGGGAGTAAGCGTGCATGTCTTGCTCAAGGCTACCCATTGCCTGTATTTTAAAAGGATTATTGGGATATTCGCTATTTAGCATAGCCTTATTACCAAACACACCAGCATCAAGCCAATAGTGAATCGGTAAGATGTGACTTTTATCATAAGTAAAAGCTATCCATTGAGCGATTAAGCTTACAGCCCATGCCACAGCCACAATGCCAATCACCCATGGCATGACAAAACCAAATCCAATAGCTAGACTGGCAATACCTGCTGCGCCCGCTGAAATCATTGCAACTCCAGTTCCTATAGTACTAGCTTTGCTTTTACTCTCTAACTGTCTCACTAATGAAATAGACAAACTATAAACCTCAAACCCAGCACCCACAGCACCAAGTACACCGACACCGAGGCTAATCCTTGCTATTGCAGCAGTACTGGCACCCCGTATCTGCATACCAGCGGCAGCGACATCAAGTGCCGCCCCCGTCAACGCAAGGGAAGTACTGGCATAGTTGGTCATAAACTCAAGCGCCATAAGGTCGCCACGATCTGCCATGTCACTAAAGCGACTTTTTCCTATCCACACACTACGCAACTGAAATAAGCCAATCCCTGCAGATATCAATGCGGCCTTACCTGCACTGTTACGCTCTAACTGTCGCTGTGCCCCGCTATTGCTATCGACAAGTTTATTGAAATCGGTTTGTCCATCAGCAATTGATTGATTGACTGACGCTGAAGAGTCAGCAGTTGCCTTATCTGTATACATCGTCACCACCATGTGGGCATTTTTATCACCACCCGCCGCCTTGTTGTAAATATCTAATGCTTGTTTATTGACGCCTAGGGAGTGCATGAAATCTACCGCAAAAGGCACACCACTACCTGAAACCTGCTTGACCGCTCCAGTATCTATACTTGAAGGCATAGTTACCATATGTGACATTGCTTTGTTGATTCGATTATTTACAAACTTCCCTAACCATTTGGTCGCCTTTTCGGGACTATATTTTAATACTTTTTGTGCCAGTCGAAACCCTGTAGATTGATTGACTGACGCCTGTGTCCATAAGTCCATCCTGTACAACCAGCGGTTATTTTCCTTAATGTAGCTCATATTATTACTCATCGTCTGTACGATTCGAGCTTTATGACTTGCCAACTCATTAAGGTGCTGGATTTTTTCTGCGGTCTTGGCTTCTATAGCTTTTTGTTTGGCTTCATGTTTAAATGTATTGATCCAGTTTATTGCTGTACCAATGAAGTCACTCGCTCGCGCGAAGTTTTCATATGCTGGCGCAGCTTGCATTTTTTGATTATCGTCAAGGTTTAAACCTATTAAGGCTTTGGATAACCAGTTGTCTTCAGGTGGTTTTTCTCCTGAAAGACAAGGTAATAACGACTGTTCAAACTCTTGTTTGGCAGTCATACCTCTTGCCTGATCTGGCTTGTAATCTGACCATATCGCATCTGGTATGCCAATATTACTCTCATCAATACCAATACCTTGAGTCGCTTCAGCGATAATTTGAGCATAGCCCAAATGGCTTTCTTCATCATTTTCTGGAAAGTCTTCACGCATGACAAAAGCAAATTCAGAGCGTTTAATTGCGTCTACGAATATTTGGCGTGCTGCTGAGATTGCAGCCTTATTTTTGCGGCTGTTTTTCGCAGATGCTAAGACATATTTGAATTTTGATTCATCAATGTAACTATAGACATTCCTACCAACTGCTGATTCTTTCTTATGATTACGACTAAGTCCCGCTCTTGAGTAACCCTGTTGTTCATGAACTGACGATTGATTAGCCGCTTCTACACTACTTTTAATGTTATCAATAATAATGGCATTGACTTGCTCTCGAATTTGACCTTTATTTTTTTGAGCATCATCTAATTTCTTAAGTAGGTAATTCCGTTTCTCCGCTGCTGCCAACACATCTCCTACAGGGTCGTGTAGAGCAACCATCATAGGTTTAGTATCTTTTAGGATTTTCAATTGGTGCTTGTCAGACTTTTCGTCTAGTTTATCACTCTCACTATCCCCGTAGCCCTCATTTATATTATATTCAATATCGCTTATCCTATCATTAATACCCCTTTCCATATTTTTGTATAGCTGAAAAGCCGAACTTATAGCACCATTAGCATCCTCTTTTAGGATAATCTCCTCAACTTCTCCATCTTCATCTTCACCAACAACTTCTTTTGCATATTTTTCATGTATTGCAAGTTTATCACCGATGTCACCGCCCTGCTCTAGCTGCTTTCGTTGATGAAAGCTATTTATATAATCTATTTCCGGGAGGTATTCAGACATATATTTAGTATTTTTATTATCAATCAAGTCATCAGCGACGAACTTTTGCATACGCTTATCGCGTAATGCTTCATCATAAAAATATTTTTTTAATGCTGCTTTACTTAGCTGGGCATGACTGACCATGAGCCATACTACCTGACCTGTTTCTAAGGTAATATATTTACTATCTAACGTACTATGACTATCTCGATCGCAGGTAGCTGGCTGTACCATTTCGTCAAATGTGTCATCGTCAGGCTCATCTATATTTGTCACCTCTATCTTATTAGTATCTTTTTCTTCAAAACTATCTTTGTTATACGTTGTAACTCTTTTTAATGCACCATCTTTACCTGTAAATATTTCTTCAAAAAACTTTTCTTCATCTCCATCACCATCAATATAATCATAAAAACAATAAAGGTAGGTGTATGTAGGTAGGCTCGCGATAGCATCATGTTTGGCTGATTTTGAAGACAACCCATCCCCAAAATAACGCTTATCCTTGCGACTTACTCTATAATCATCTCGACTAAATACCACAGGTAAAATCGGTATACCTGTATATCCACATCCATAACCACAGTTGTTGGCAAATACTGTGATTGCGTCTAATTCAACAGACGGCTGAGAGCCATCAACCGTACCTTCTGATGTTTGCTCTACCAGCATTGGTTCTTGGTGCTCTGATACATCTGCTTCCTTGTCATCCATTCCGACAGTACTTTTTATAAAATCCCACAAACCATCACTCATGCCTGTACTCCTTTATTTTTAATTCGCTCTAAGCTTTCGACAATATTCTTAATGGCTTGCTGCTGCGACATTTTACGCTGAGCAATCAGTAGAGCTTGACTGATGATAATGTCATAAACTCGATCATTGATTACCACTTGACCCTTTAACTGCCGCAGTATCATATTTATCCACTCTGTTTGCTCAAGCAGTGCCCACTGCTGCTGACTGAAGCGAAAAGGTAACGGCTTAAGTTGCTCTAGTGTCACTTTCGTATTAGACGGATAGACCTCATTGGGTGTCGGCAACGTTATCTCTATAAAGGTGTTATTCCAATCTACATAGTGAATACGAGGTAACCGCAGTTGATATACTTGCAGCTTTTGTTGATCAGTCCACAGGTGTGTTAATAGCGCTAATACTCTAGGGTCCCAATAGCGCAAATAACGACGCTTGTTTGTCCCCATTCCATACGCCTGTCCTATCAGATAGATACTATGCTTGAGCGTTTCGGTGATAGGTTGATCAAACAACCATAGACAGACGCTACGTGGGTGCGGATGACCAGATATATCATAAGTGTTTTCATATAGTGCCAATGCCAATAGCTGCTCAAGTAGCCGTTGACCTTTACTACTATCGAGTGATATCTCAATAAGTGCCAAATCATCGTCAAAGCTATGATGAATGCGTTTGATGCGCTCAAATGGCAAATCTATGCCGCAGTCTAATAGATCAAAGACTGCTGTGCCGTAAGTATTTAGATCAATAAGGACTGTCAGCGTTTGATATTGATTGTCATAGACTGTTAGATATAAAGCCTTAAGTTGCTTTTGATACTCGTCAGTCGCCTGAATATCATCGAGAAACTCTACTTTTGGTATTAGCATGCCTAAACCGCTCCACCTTTATTGCCAGCACTACCAGTTTTGGCAGCACAGTCGGCAAGTTCGTCTTGAGGCATGGTAATCGTTGGGCTACTACCACCCCCACTACCCCGATCCACCTTACTTGCCTTATAGCCCACTTGAGCAGGC
Source organism: Psychrobacter sp. FME13 (assembly GCF_014861395.1). GTDB lineage: Bacteria > Pseudomonadota > Gammaproteobacteria > Pseudomonadales > Moraxellaceae > Psychrobacter. The sequence goes on from NZ_RRYV01000074.1 coordinate 6,045, forward strand.
GTGATAAACGTCACATTACCACCTGTTATCTCTATACCACTACCTGCTGATTTTAGGGTCAGCGTATCAGGCGCGATGATCTCGATACTATCTCGGCTATGCAGGCGTAGTACTTGCTCACTGTCTAGACGCATCTGATCTTGATGCGCTTGTATCGTTACATCACCATGAGCCGCGGTATGGGTCTGAGCTTTGTTTGAGTAGTAATGGATATCACCTGCCACCAGTTGGTTCATCTGGGTTTGACTGTGATGATGGGTGCTGCCTGTTGCGTGGCTATGCGTGTTTTCAGTACTGGTATGTTGACTGTGTTGTCCTGTGAGCATGGCAAGGTGACGTTGAGAGTCGATGAGCAGGTTGGACTGTTGCCACTGCCCGGCATCATCTAGTGCGCTGTCATTGGTATCTTCGCTAAATTGACCAAATGCGGTTTGTTGTTCTCCTTCCTTGTTATTGCTTCGGCTACTGCTTTGATTGCTGCCATCTATGCCGACAGGTTGATGGGTTTCTGCTAGGCTTTGATAGGCTATTTGATGTTGGTCAGCGGTTTGTAGTTTGCTATGGCTGTCATGGCCCATGTGAGGGTTTGATGAAGGGTCCGACTGGCTACTACTGATATGAATGCCTGTGCTGCCTTGGATATTGGCAGCGGCTTGGGGCTCGATACTGATACCTTGTCCACGTGCTTGGCCACGGGTATGGTCGGTATGCTGATACAGATGACCAATGGTTAGGCTGGACTGGTAGCTGCTGCTATAGGCGTTGATCTGCGGACTCTCAGGATGGGCATCAAACATAAGCTGGTTATAGCCATTAGTGATGCTGTCTTTGGTCGCATCGCCTCTGCGACTGCTATCAATGCTTTGGGTTTTGATACCATCTATGGGGTATGCATGGCTTTGGTTAATGAACCAAGCTGGACTGGTGGCGTCGATGCTGTTGTGCTGAGCATCGATATTGCCTTGTCCGTTATGGGTGCTGCCGATGATGATAGGATGGGTTAAGTCACCACCGATGAAGTCGATGAGGACATGCTGTCCATGACGCAGAGGATGGCTAACAGTAAATAACTAGCTAAGCATTATAAGCCACTACCGCCCAAGCAAATAGACTAGCATTAATCAGTATGATACATACCCATCTGACATTAACTTCCCAATTGCTACCTTCAAAGGCTAATTCGGCTTCATCAGTTATAGGCTGTATCGGATAGGGATTGTCTTGTCCATCCCAAGTGAGTAGCTTACTGACGTCAGGATGTAATATAGCTCGTTTGGTACATTGATAATGATTTGCCTGAAATAGATTACCCAAAGCGATTATTGAGCCTATGATAAAGATCATGATCTGACCGCCACCAGAATGATTGCTAGGTATTATGCCGTTTTTGCGATAGATAATATCAGCACAGGCAAATAGCGATTTGCTTGTGTCAGCTGGATAAGCCTCACAGAACTGAGCGTCTACTGGCAACTCATCTGCAGGGCTTTCCATATAAGTGCGAATAAATGCCCATTGTACGCGTGGGTTGACTCTATAATCCTCTAGCTTGAGATGATGGGTGATATCGCCAGTCTCAGGATCAGCGACATACAGATTGAGCGGTGTGTAGGCTCGATTGTACGGATCTTGATGCAGGTCTGGATGCACATCTTTATAGTCTACTATTTTCAGCTCGTAGGGCTGTCTAAACTTCCAGAGTGGACGGTAGTAGTAGGCTATCTTTTGCTGCTGCTTTAAAAAGTAGTATTGGGTTCGAATAGGATATTTTCTAACTAATTGATATAAAAGAAGGAGGACAGGTATTCCAGCTGCAAAAAGATATAGTAATGTACCTAAGATATTAATCGCACCCCATCCTTCAGGTCTTATATAAACATAAGTAATATCATCATAAATGAAATTTGTTAAGAAAATCGCTGATACGTAAATCCAGCCCATCGCAAAATAAAACACCCAAAAGTACGCTGGTAGGAATGTTAAGTAATCAGGATTAATATCGTGAGTTTCTTTATTAAGATGCTCAACATCTTCAATACTATTGAACAGCTTATCATCTATATTCTGACTATATGGACGGTCAATAGGATTATGAAGCTCGCTAATATGTTTGGCAAAGTCATCGCGTAATTGCATGTTATTATCTCAATCTCTATCAACTATTATAAGCCATCACCGCCCAAGCAAATAAACCAACGTTAATAAGTATGATACATACCCATCTGACATTAACTTCCCAATTCCTACCTTCAAAGGCTAATCTGGCTTCATCAGTTATGGGCTGTATCGGATACGGATTATCTTGACCGTCCCATGTCAGTAGCTTCTGCACATCAGGGTGTAAAATGGCTCGTTTGGCAGTTTGATAATTGTTTCCTTGCAATAGATAGCCAAGTGTAAATAGTGAGCCTATTATAAAGACAATGATCTGACCACCGCCTGAATGCTGCGTATCAAGAATACCGTATTTACGAAAGACGATATCGCTACAAGCAAATAGTGATTTACTGGTATCAGCGGGATAAGCTTCGCAAAACTCAGGATTTATCGGTAAGTCGGTGGCATTACTTTCCATATAGGTACGGATAAACGCCCAATGTACACGCGGGTCAACACTGACATCATGCGGTTTTATATGGTGGGTAATATCTCCTGTGTTAGGATTCGCGATATATAGATTCAATGGAGTGTATGCTGTGTTATTTTTGATGGTGTGTATTTCAGGAATAAGGTCTTTATAATCTACTATTTTTAATTCAAAAGGTTTAAAAAACTGTAGTGAAGGGCGATAATAATAAGCGACCTTTTGCTCTTTTTTTAAAAAGTAGTATTGAATGCGGTACGGATGTTTTCTTATAAGTTGATAGAGAAGTAGAATTAGAGGTGTACAGGACGGAATAAATACAAATAATGCTATAAAAATATCTAGTAATAATAGAGGTATATTAGAACTTTGTAAATCTAAAAGACCGTTAGTAAAAAGAATAAGAAACATGAAAGTAGAAAAATAAATCCACCCTATACCAAAATACCAATACCAGAAATAGCTGGGGAAAAAAGTTAAGTAGTCGGGATTAATATTAGCAATCTCTTTGTTGAGGTGCTCGATATCCTCGCTATCTTTTAATAGCACTTTATCAATCTTGCTGCTATAAGGACTTTCAAGAACTTCTTGTAGCTCATTAATGTGTTTGGCAAATTGACTATGCTTGTCTTCAATCATTGGCTTATCCCTATTAGCTTGTTACCGTGGTGCGCAGTTGATAATGCGGATTGATACTTGGATTTAATGAGTACAAGACCACCACTCTTAGCTGTTCAATTTGACTATTCGGATTATTGCGTGCCCTTTGACGGGCTTGTTCCATACGCTTTTTCTCATTGGGATTTATTGTTCCTTCTCTTTCTGATCCTAAATACTGTGCCTTGAAGTGACTGGTCTGAGGAATATCCAAAGTAACCTGTAGTACTTTGGATGTTTCAACGGCTTTGTTTTGTCGTTTAAGCGTTTTTATATTAAATGATTTTCTATCTAGTCCTCGCTCTTGGCTGCTGATACCGATAAACTCAACGACAATCTCACTATCATCATTCCACTGACTTAATGTTATCTCTATTTGTCCTGATAATGTTTGTCTAAAATTAGCAGTACTTGTTGCAAATTTTGGATTAACTTGTATCTCAGTCAAAGCCAAGGAGTAAGCGTGCATGTCTTGCTCAAGGCTACTCATTGCCTGTATCTTAAACGGATTATTAGGATACTCGTCATTTAGCATAGACTTATTGCCAAAGACCCCAGCATCTAGCCAATAATGAACGGGCAATATATGACCTTTATCATAGCGAAAGGCGACCCACTGAGCGATAAGACTGACGCCCCAAGCAATTGCTATAATAGCGCCAAGCCAAGGTAATACAAAAGCACCTGCGCTTGCAAATACCAATGTGCCATAGCCAAGACCTGCTACACCTGCTGTAAATGCTGAGCCAATTGCTATGTTTGTAGCTCTTTCACTGATACCACTCTTGTTCTCCATATGTCTTTCAAGACTTATATTTAGGCTATACACCTCAAACCCAGCTCCCACAGCGCCAAGCACACCCACGCTTAAACTAAGCCTTGCCACCCATGCACTACGCGCCGCTTTCATCTGTAATCCCGCATTAGCGACATCAAGGCTGGCTGTGGTCAATGCAAGCGTGGTGCTTGCATAAGCGGTCATAAACTCAAGACCCAAACGGTCGCCTCTACGCGCCATACTACCAAGACTGCTCTTGCCCATCCATATACTACGTAACTGAAACAGACCAATACCTACTGATACTAGTGCCGCTTTGCCTGCTGATTGGCGCTCAAGCTGACTGTATTGACCATTGATAGGATCAAGATCGCTGTTGAGCTGAGCGACCTGTCTAGTTATGTCTTCATTAATGGTTTGCGTGGTACGTGCGATATCTTCGCTTGCATACATAGTGACTACAGTACGAGCATGCTCATTACCATTAGCTGATTTATCAAATATATCTAGAGCTGTTTGATTCACACCATGTGAGTTTACTAAATCTATAGCAATTGGCGTTTTGACTGAGGAGGCGCTACTGACAACTCTATTGTCGATACTGGCTGGTAGTAGCGTGGCATGGGGTTTGGCTTTATTAATAGATCGGCTTAGACGTTGCTCACTCCATTTAAGTACGGCTTCTGGACTGTACTTTAGAACTCTTTGCGCCAGTTTAAACCCTGTAGCTTGATGCACAGTGGCTTGTGACCACAGGTCAAGCTTGTAGAGCAGTTTGTGATTGTCTTTTATATGTGCCATGTTACTGCTTAGAGTTTGTACGACTTGCGCTTTGTAGTTAGCAAGATCGTTGAGACGCTCAATGTTTTGAGCTTGACTGGTCTTTATGTTCTGTTTTTGCTTTTTAGCTTTAAATGCCATTGCCCAGTTTGTCGCCGTACCAATAAAGTCACTGGCTCGGGGGGCTAAGTTTTCAAAGGTTGGTGCATCTGCCATCTTTTGATTATCTTCTTTATTAAGTCCAATAAGCGCTTTAATTAACCAGTTGTCTTCAATAGGTTTCTGACCTGTGATACAAGGTAATAGCGATTGTTCAAACTCTTGCTTGGCACTCATGCCTATTGCTTGCTCAGGCTGATAGTCTGCCCATATGCTGTCAGGTATGCCGATATTACTCTCATCAATACCGATGCCTTGAATAGCTTGGGCGATAATTTGCGCATAACCTACATGACTGTCCTCATCATTTTTAGGGAAGTCTTCACGCATTACCCTAGCAAACTCTGGATTTGTAATGGCCTCGATAAAGGTTTGACGTGCAGCGGCAATAGCGGCTTTGTCTTGACGGCTCTTTTTTGCCTCCTCTAGGACAGCTTGAAATTTTACTTGATTGATATAGTTATAAATGTTTTTATTATTTTTTTGGCTGATCTCATTGCGACCTGTTATGTGATCAGCCATAGTACCAGGCGCTTGCGGTACAGTTGAATCATACTCAACACTTGCTTCTAAACTTTGTCGGATATTATCAATAATGATAGCATTGACTTGCTCTCGAACTTTACTTTTGTCTTTATATTTATCATCTAGCTTTTTAAGTAGATAGTTCCGCTTCTCTGCTGCCGCAAGTACTTCGCCTACTGGATCTGGTAGAGCGACCATCATGGGTTTTATTAGTTTTTGACTTGCAATTACGCTTTGGCTTTCGGCGATGACTTTCGACGATGTTTTAACTGGTAACAAATGACTCTCTTTGAGCTCTAATTCTAAAGACTCTACGTGATTATCAATACTATTCTGCATCCTTCTATACAAAGCATTTGCAGCAGCATAACTTCCTGAATGTGTTTTTCTATCTATAGACTTCTCATCGATTTGATATTTAATATTGAAGGGATCAGAACTTTCACTATTCGAAAGATGCTTTCTTAGATGAAAGCTTTTCATATAATTTAGCAAAAACTTACTATTTTCAGGTTTATCTAAATATTCAGTATTTGAGTTTTTTGCTAACGCTTCTGGATCAATTTTTTGCATTCTTTTTTTTCGATAATCTTCATCTACTTCAAGTTTCCAAATTTGATCTTGGCTTAGTTTGGCATGGCTAATCATCAGCCATATCGACTCAAAATGGTTCAAACTTATGAATTTGGAATCTAAAGTATTATGATTTTTTTTTGTACAAGTAGGAGGTTGTGCTTGATCTTCACCTTGAGAACCTCCAAGTGATATTCGTTTTAATGCTCCGTCTTGACCTGTAAAATAAACTCCTTTTCTGTTGAGTGGTGCTCTTCTATCAACATACATATATAAATAACAATTAGATGGCAAGCTAGTTAAAGCATTGTGACTCTTAGAATCTAATGTCAAATCATGTTCGAAATAGCGTTCGTCTTTACTATTAATTTTATAATTTAACTTACTATAAACTACAGGTAATATAGGTATACCCATTGACCCACAACCATAACTACAATTAGCATCTAGTGAGTCATTTTCATTTGACATAAGAAGGGGTGGTGGCTGATTGGACACTACTAGTTTATTTGCCATCTTATCATTCCTCAAATACTGTTTTGTTAATTACTTAATTCATTTACTATCTTTGTTGTTGCCTTTATCCTACCGTGATAGTTTGACCGCATGGAAGTTGCATTAGACAGTACTACCTCATAAACCCGATCTGTAATCATTACCTGCTCTTTTAACTGTCTAACTATCATATTCATCCACTCTATCTGCTCTAGTAGTGACCACTGCTGCTGACTAAATCTAAACGGTAGCGATTTAAGCTGCTCTAACGCCTTTTGAGTATCGGCTGGATATACCTCATTTGGTGTAGGTAGAGTCAATACGGTCATCTCATTATTCCAGTCAATATAGTAAATATGAATCAGTCCTAGCTGATGTATCTGTAACTTTTGCTCAGCTGTCCATATATGAGTCATTAAAGCTAATACTCTAGGATCCCAATAGCGTAAATAGCGCTTTTTATTTGAGCCTAGCCCGTACGCTTGACCCATCAGATAGACGCTATGTTTCAGCCTTTCCGTAATGGGCTGCTCAAAGAGCCATAGACAGACGCTACGTGGGTGAGGATGACCTGATACATCATTGCTATTTTCATATACGCTTAATGCAAGTAGTTGCTCAAGTAGACGTTGATCAGTACTACTATTTAGTTGAATGTCGATAAGTGCTAGATCATCCTTAAAGGTATGATGAATACGTTTGATGCGCTCAAATGGCAAATTAGTGCCGTTATCGAGTACGGCAAAGACGGCAGTTCCATACGTATTGAGATCAATGATAACTGTCAACTGCTGATATTGATTATTGGAGATGACTTTGTACACGGCTTTGAGCTGCTCTTGGTATGCGTGAGTGTCTTGTATGTCGTCCAAATACTCAACTTGTGGTAATAGCATATCTAGACAGCTCCACCTGTTTTACCAGCACTTTCCGTTTTTGCAACGCAGTCAGCAAGTTCGTCTTGCGGCATAGTAATCGTTGGGCTACTTGCACCCCCACTACCCCGATCCACCTTACTTGCCTTATAGCCCACTTGAGCAGGCGTGATAAACGTCACATTACCACCTGTTATCTCAATACCACTACCCGCTGATTTTAGGGTCAGCGTATCAGGCGCGATGATCTCGATACTGTCTCGACTATGCAGGCGTAGCACTTGCTCACTATCTAGACGCATCTGATCTTGATGCGCTTGTATCGTTACATCACCATGAGCCGCGGTATGGGTCTGAGCTTTGTTTGAGTAGTAATGGATATCGCCTGCCACCAGTTGGTTCATCTGGGTTTGACTGTGATGATGGGTGCTGCCTGTTGCGTGGCTATGCGTATTTTCAGTACTGGCATGTTGGCTATGCTGCCCTGTGAGCATGGCAAGGTGACGCTGAGAGTCGATGAGCAGGTTGGCTTGTTGCCACTGTCCGGCATTATCTAGTGCGCTGTCATTGGTATCCTGGCTAAATTGGCCAAATGCGGTTTGTTGTTCTCCTTCCTTGTTATTGTTTAGGCTACTGCTTTGACTGCTGCCATCTATGCCGACAGGTTGATGGGTTTCTGCTAGGCTTTGATAGGCTATTTGATGTTGGTCAGCGGTTTGTAGTTTGCTATGACTGTCATGGCTCATGTGAGGGTTTGATGAGGGGTCTGACTGGCTACTACTGATATGAATGCCTGTGCTACCTTGGATATTGGCAGCGGCTTCAGTCTCTAAGCTGATACCTTGTCCACGTGCTTGACCACGGGTATGGTCGGTATGCTGATACAGATGACCAATGGTTAGGCTGGACTGGTAGCTGCTGCTATAGGCGTTGATCTGAGGACTCTCAGGATGGGCGTCAAACATGAGCTGGTTGTAGCCATTAGTGACGCTGTCTTTGGTCGCATCCCCGCTGCGGCTGCTATCAATGCTTTGGGTTTTGATTCCGTCTATGGGGTATGCATGGCTTTGGTTAATGAACCAAGCTGGACTGGTGGCGTCGATGCTGTCTGAGTCACTAACGATGCTGTTGTGCTGAGCATCGATATTGCCTTGTCCGTTATGGGTGCTGCCGATGATGATGGGATTGTAGTGGTCAACTAATTTAGGACACCTGATAAGAGGTTTTTGTTAAAGTAGCGT
>NZ_RRYV01000075.1 GCF_014861395.1 Psychrobacter sp. FME13
GTCTCTTTATTTTAAAGGCTTTATACTTACTTTTCCAGATTAGGGACACGCCCTAGTGGATTTTGCCCAAAAATTCTGACAAATTTTATCTGATTGAATGAGAGACATAACTATAATGACGACAATAACCACCCAAACAGAACAGGGTTTATATATCAATCCTGAAGCCTTAACTGCTCATTTGCCAGCACTGCATTACCATAACGGTCGATTACATATGGAGCAGGTTAATGTTGATGACGTAGTCAAGCATTATGGCACGCCATGTTATGTTTATTCAAAACAGGCGATATTGGATGTTTATCAGGCTTATACTGATAGCTTTTCTAGCTTGCCGCACCAGGTTTGCTACGCTGTCAAAGCGAATTCTAACCTTGCGGTGCTTGGAGTGCTTGCGCAAGCAGGAGCAGGGTTTGATATTGTCTCACGTGGTGAGTTAATGCGAGTATTGGCGGCAGGTGGGGATGCTGCCCGCGTTGTATTCTCAGGTGTTGGTAAGACGTGTGATGATATTGAATATGCACTGAATCAAGGTATTGGTTGTTTCAACGTTGAGTCCATTAGTGAGCTTTCTTTAATTAATGAGGTAGCACAGCAGCTTGATAAACCAGCGCCGATTTCACTACGGGTAAATCCAAACGTAGATGCCAAGACCCATCCTTATATTTCAACGGGTTTAAAAGACAATAAATTTGGTATCGCACACGAAGATGCAGTGGCTGTCTATGAGCAAGCTGCGACATTGTCACATATCGATATTGTCGGTATCGACTGTCATATTGGCTCGCAACTGACGGAAGTAGAGCCATTCGTGGCGGCATTGGACAAAGTGATTGAGCTGGTACATAGCCTACGTGAGAAAGGTATTGAGCTACGTCATATCGATTTGGGTGGCGGTCTTGGCGTGCGCTATATCGATGAGACGCCCGTATCTATGGATGAGTTTGCTGCTGCGTTATTACCAAAGCTAAGCGAGCTTGGTTTAACGGTATTCTTTGAGCCGGGCCGCAGTATCGTGGCCAATGCAGGAGTGCTATTGACTCGAGTTGATGTGCTAAAGCCAACCGAACATAAAAACTTTGCTATCGTTGATGCGGCGATGAATGACTTGATTCGTCCAGCATTGTATCAGGCAGAGATGGCAGTGATTCCAGGCGTCTTGCCTAGCGACGGTATCGATACTGCTGGTACACAGCCATGGGATATGGTTGGCGCGATTTGTGAAACGGGTGATTTCTTAGCAAAAGATCGTTTATTGTCATTGGCAGTAGGAGATACGTTAGCAGTTACAGGCGCTGGTGCTTATGGCTTTACCATGAGTAGCAACTATAATTCGCGTCCCCGTGCTAGCGAAGTGATGGTAGCTGATAATCGTCATCAACTGATTCGTCAGCGTGAAACGATTGAGTCACTATATGAAAATGAAACGTTGTGGCAGTCTTAATAGACTTACCTAGCGTTCATTAGGTCTTAGTTGCGACAGAAAACCCATTATTGAAATAACAATGGGTTTTTTTATGACAAAATTTGATAGCAGTGATAGTTATGAATGTATCTGACAGCGTGCTAATATAAGCCATACATAAAAATAGGATAGGATATCAAAGGTATGCTAATAGAATTTACTAAGATGCATGGTCTAGGCAATGATTTTATGGTCATCGATTTGGTGACCCAGCGCTTAGAATTAACCAAGGATTTGGTACAGTTATTGGGAGATCGTCATTTAGGTATTGGCTTTGACCAGCTGCTAGTCGTTGAGCCACCTATGCGTCCGGATGTTGATTTTAGTTATCGTATTTTTAATACTGATGGTACAGAGGTTGAGCAGTGTGGTAATGGTGCACGATGTTTTGCTCGTTTTGTCCAAGCACGTAAACTGTCATTTAAACAGCGTCTACGTGTTGAGACTGCTAGCGGTATTATCACGCTGACTACAGATCGTTATGGTTGGGTAGAGGTCGATATGGGCAAGCCCAAATTTGAGCCGGATGAGATTCCATTTAGCCCGAGAGCCACTACCAAAATCCAAAACGCCTACCACCTAGATGTAAATGGCACACCTGTACAGCTCTATGTTGCCAATATGGGTAATCCTCATGCGGTTATCAAGGTCGATGATGTGCTTGATGCTGAGGTCGAAACCTTGGGCAAAGCCATTGAGTCACATCCGGCTTTTCCAGATCATGTAAACGTCGGCTTTATGCAGATTATGAATCAGCGTCATATTCGCCTGCGAGTTTATGAGCGCGGCGTCGGTGAAACCCAAGCTTGCGGTACAGGCGCTTGTGCTGCAGTGGCTGTTGGTATACGTGAAGGCTGGTTGGATGAAGGGGAAGAAGTACGCGCACAGCTCTATGGTGGCAGTATGATTATCAAATGGCAGCCAGGTTATTCAGTCATGATGACTGGCCCAACGGCCTTTGTCTATGAAGGTGTCTTTAGTCCAGATGGATTAATGGCACAAGCAGGTATCAAACCTAATTCAGAAGGCTAATGGAATTTTGGTTCATGCACAACGATAAGCGGCTCATATTAACTGCTAGGTACATACGATGGTCGTCTCTAATAGAGCTATGTCAAACAAAAATAGTCAGCGCCTGCCTGTATCAGAGTCAGAAGCATGGTTGTCAGATACACAAGCAGCCACTATAGAAGCAGATGCCGCGTTAAGGGAGTTGTTGTCAGATGTGCATCGTTGGCTAAACACTTTATCAGTGCGTAATCACTCGCGGCATACTTTAACGGCTTATTTTTCTGGATTAAACCAACTGGCGCTATTTTTGCGAGGTAAGTGCTTGACGTGGACGCGTTGTGATAAGCGCCAATTAGCCCAACATATCAGCCAACGCCTCGATGAAGATAAGCTTGCGCTTGCCAGTGTGCAGCAAGAGTTATCAGCTATTCGCCATTTTTATGGTTGGTTGATTGAAGAGGGACTGGCACGTATCAATCCAACGACAGGCTATCAGCTGAAACGTAGCCCTCGACCGCTACCGTCTATCGCTGATGTGGACTTACTCACTCAATTACTTGATCAAGAGATACCAGATTCTCCGGAACAAGCGCGTTTATGGTTACGTGATAAAGCCATGTTTGAGCTGCTTTACAGTAGTGGCTTGCGTGTTGGTGAGCTGGTTGCGCTAGATATGGCCGATGTGGACCTGTCAGAGTTACGGGTACGTGTGACAGGTAAAGGTAACAAAACACGCTTAGTACCTTTAGGTATAAAGGCTGCAGAGGCTATAACGCGCTATCTGCCGCATCGTAATCTGTGGGTCGAGCAGATGGACACAGCTTTGTTTATCAGCGAAAAGTTAGGCACACGTTTGTCAACGCGAGCGGTGCAGCAACGATTAAAGGTAGCTGCAACACGGGCAGGTATTGCTCAAAATATGTATCCGCATTTGTTGCGACATTGCTTTGCCTCACATATGCTATCAGGTAGTGGCGACTTGCGAGCGGTACAGGAAATGCTCGGTCATAGTGATATCAGCACCACGCAAATTTATACCCATGTTGATTTTGCTAAACTGACACAGGTCTACGATCGCGCTCATCCCCGAGCTACTCATGTGCAAAATGACAGTGATTCAAACTCGAGCTAAGTATCGGTTACGCCAAACGATGGCAGTCAAAGATGGGCATTTTTTGTCGCCCTTGCAGTTGTGTTGGTTTGTCTAGTGATGCCAATACCAAAGCATAATGCTGTTTTTCTTCGTTATTAGCGGTATCATTCAGCTCGCTGTCATCGTAGCTGTTTATGATGGTACCATCGTAAGCAGCAATCGTACTATGCCCCCACGTTTGGCGAATATCCCCATTTTTATAAACATGATCACCGCCCTGTGCCGCACCGATGACCATGCATTGGCTGTCTAGAGCACGTGCCCGCAACAATAAAGACCAATGCGCCTGGCCTGTTAGATAAGTAAATGCGGCAGGCGCGCTCAATATATCTGCACCTGCTTGCCTTAGACGTTGCGCCAATGCTGGAAAACGTAAATCAAAGCACACCATCATGCCTAGATGGTAAATTTCATTGTTTGCTTCGAGCGGTACAGTCACTGTTTGTGTGCCTGGCTCAAAAGTTGCGGCTTCATTATAGCTGCCTTGCTTATCTGCCACGGTTGCTGTGAATAAATGAATCTTGTCATAACGCGCCACTTGCTTACCGTCAGGAGCAAACAGTTGACTGACTTGGCGCAATCTACCATCTGGTACGATCATGCCATCTGGACGATAAAGGCAAGGTAGTGAGCCTACCAATACATACATACCGTAAGTGTGCGCATATCCAGCGATGGTTGCTGATAGTTCATCGAAACGCTCTGCGGTAGAAAACTGCTGTCCCATACTACAGCAGTTTTCTGGTAGAACAACAAGTTGAGCACCTTGCGCACGTGCTTCGATAATGGCAGCTTTGATATCATTGAGGTTTTTTTCAATATTTTGCTGGCTATTCATCTGAATGGCAGCGGTTAGCAATGGATTGTTTGTTTTGCTATTCATAGTAGTGTTCTCAGTGAGTTTTGAGACTTGTTTATTCAAATTTAATATTTAACAGACCCTGATATTATTCATCATACCTAGAGCTTGTCCTCAATCTAAAGAATAAACTGTAGATGGGCTAAAATTGCCAATATATTCATATTCACAGTAGGCTTTTCTTTGTTAATCTACCATTTTTCTCATTTCAGCTCAGTTAAATGATTATTGCTTGGGTTAAAAGCATGCTCCAGTTAGACGCACAGTTTTCATATCAATTATTTAGTAATTTATGCTGAAATGCTAAGATTTACATAGTTTTATGACAGAAAAGTAATAAATGTATCTGAACAGAGTATAAATTATCATAGCAAGATTGCATCAAAAAATGCTATCGTCATGTCCTAATAACGTTAAACTACTCGTTTAACCAAATATATATAGAATAATATTTTACTATCGGAGTGTAATAAGCCGCCCATGAGTATGTCGTTTGGATTGGCAACCACGCTGAGTACCTCACAGAAACTAACCCCTCAGATGCAGCAAGCTATTAAATTGCTGCAGCTCTCTAGTCTTGAGCTCGCACAAGAGGTTCAGGCCAAGCTGGATAGTAATCCATTGCTTGAACGTGTCGAAGATGATGAAGATGAGTACGATCATAGTGGCGATGATACTATCGATGAGCTGAATGAGCCATTGACGTTAGATAGCTGGAATCAAAATTCGGATGCTGATTCATCGACTGCTAACTCTGAGTATGATGAGGGGTTTAGTGATAGCTTTGATAAACTACAGCAAGTAAATATCGATGATGGTGCGGTAGACAATCATACTATGGATAGCGATGATTACAGTAGTTTTAATAGCGCTGATAGTGGTAATCATGCATCAGTGGCTACCAATACGGGTAACAAAAGCGATGAAGACTTTGATAGCTATCAAGGTGGTACGTCTGCCACTATCCAAGATCATGTGCGTTGGCAGCTAAATTTTAAACACCTTTCAGAAGCGGATATGGTGATCGCTACGTATCTAATAGATTCTATGGATGATATGGGGTTTATTCGGCTAGATGTTGATGAGTTTCTACAAAGTTTAGATACCATGGCAAGCTTTTATCAATGGGATGAGTGTGTTGAGAAAGATGAAATAATGGCCGTATTACGCATTATTCAATCTTGTGACCCGCTGGGTGTTGGTGCACGAAGTTTGAGTGAATGTCTCGCTATTCAGTTATCCAAGCTTAATACCGATACAGAATATTTAATAGAAGCCCAAGCGCTATTATCAGCTAGTGATCATTTAGTCAGTAATAATATCAAAGCACTTACTGAGCAGACAGGGCTCGCGGCTGAAAAAATCACACCTGCATTAAATCTATTACGCAGCTTAAACCCTTCGCCAGGCTTATTGTTTCAGAGTAGTCAACCAGATTATGTGCGTGAAACAGACAGCTACGACATTCCTGATGTATTGGTTACACCTGTTCGTCATCAAACGAGTGATAATAATTTAGAATCTGATGTACAGGATGATGCTTGGTATGTGCGTCTCAACCCCGACACATTGCCAAAGTTACGGGTCAATCAAGAATACGCCAATTTAGTTAAGCGTGGTGACGACAGTCCTGATAATCAATATTTACGCGAAAACCTCACTGATGCGCGTTTGTTCATTCGTAGTATCGAAGAGCGTAATCAGAACTTGCTAAAAGTGGCAACCAGTATTGTCCGTTATCAGCAAGAGTTTCTGTTACATGGTGCTACGGCAATGCAACCGCTGATACTAAAGGTTATCGCAGAAGAAGTTGATTTGCATGAATCTACGGTATCGCGTCTAACTACTAGCAAAACAATTTTGACACCACAAGGATTGTTTTCACTAAAACACTTCTTCTCATCACATGTCAGTAGTAATGACGGTGACATATCTTCAACGGCTATTAGCGCCATGATTAAGCAGCTTATAGCCGATGAAAATCCGAAAAAGCCATTATCAGACAGTCGTATCAAGGACAGTTTATTAGCGGAGGGTATCGATATCGCTAGAAGAACAGTGGCTAAATATCGTGAAGCGATGAATATTGGTTCATCTACCCAGCGCAAACAAAAATATTAAGGCGTGTTGTATGTTTGACAATAGCACTGATAGTACCTATTTATGAATGCTCAGCACACTTTAAGTGATGTTATTCAAAAAGTTGTGAGTAATGTCATACAATGGTCTTTTATGGCTTAATTCAAATATAAAAAATAAAATTTTTTGATTATATAGAAACATGATAGAAACAACAGGTTTTATTACATTTAATTACAATATAGTGTCTTGCTACTATTCAATTTTCATGACAAATTAGAGTCATACCAACAACGAAATCTAAATATCGATTTAGCCTATTTATAGCAGCAATCAGAGAGATGATGAAAGGATACATTAGCATTTGATTACATGCATTGACTATCAAAGGCGATAGATTAGCGGTTGGTAAAGCAGGGTGATAAAGGCAGGAATGCTATTTCATCTGTTGATTGTTAGTACAAACAAAAGGACAATAATATGAATGTTTCTATCAGTGGTCACCATATCAGTGTTACCGAAGCTATGGATAAAGCGGTGCGTGAAAAGCTTGAGAAAGTAGAACGACACTTTGATCAGATACAAAGTATTAAAGTGATATTATCGTTGGATAACAATGGTTCTAGCGATGGTGGTAAAAAAAGCCATAAAGCTGAAGCGATAATGAGAGTCTCAGGTCAAGAAATGTTTGTCCAATCGTGTGAAGATGATATGTATAAAGCCATTAATGACATGGCAGACAAACTTGATAGACAAGTACGTAAATATAAAACCCGCCAAGATCGTAAAAAGACTCAGGGTGCTGGACGTGACGACCGCTATGACGATCTCACAGCTGCCGACGTGGTACCTGCAGTATAATGCAATGAGTTTTAGTACTGAGTGTTAGTGTTTTTCAGATTTAACGAGTATTGGCTGATTCAATAACAACAGGTAAGATAATAAAGAGGACATCTGGCCCATATAGTTAAAACTTGATTCTACTAAATTGGCATGATAATACAAAAAAGGAAAAAGGCCTCAACGTATGATACGTTTGAGGCCTTTTCTATTATCAAGTATTTATACTGAGCTTGTTATAATGACTAGCCGCCACCAACGGCTTGTACTACCTCGATGTCCATTCCTTCCACGATACGTAGATGACCAAGCTCACTTTTGGGGATAAGCTCACCGTCGATTTCTACCGCATAACGCCCTTGGCTAAGTCCAAGTTCATTGATAACCAATTGCACAGTCTGGTGGGTAGTTTGCAATGTCTTACCATTGACACTAATGGTACTCATAAAAAACACTCCTTAATGGTTTCGTATTACTGCTATCAGCATAATGATTCTTCACATTGTCTGTTATCTATTTTATATGAGTGTCTATTTGGCTGCTGAATCATGTATTTTGAATGCTGATAGTGCTAGCCATAGCCAACCGATAATCATTAATACACCACCGATAGGTGTAATAGCTCCGAACCACAGTGGCGCCCCAAGTGTCATTGCATAAAGACTGCCCGAAAATATGATAATACCGATCTGTAGTAGCCATGCCGTTGTCTGAGTGATGTATTTGAGACGAATCAGCAGACCAACCAGCAGCAATCCAAGTGTATGGATAAATAAATATAAGGTCGCCGTGTGCCACCATTCTAGCTGTTGAGCACTGGCAATGTTTTTGAGGCCATGCGCGCCGAATGCACCTAGGGCGACGGCGACAGCCATATTGATCGCTGCAATACCTATCCAATTTAGCATGTTGAATTCATCTTATCTAAAAGCTATCACGACTAAAAGGCAGCTGTTATTGAATGTCATCTGGCAAGATGACGCTATCAATGGTCATTGCATCGCGAATCTTATCCATGGCATTTTTTTCGATTTGGCGGACACGCTCTGCAGAGATAGAGTAGACGGCTGCTAGCTCATGCAAGGTAGATTTTTGCTCAGAGAGCCAGCGCTGTTCGACGATATCGCGAGAACGGTCATCGAGAGTATCCATCGCTGCGATTAAGGCAGAGGAGTTATTCTCTTCCCAGTCTGATTCTTCTAACTGCTCAGCAGGATCGATGCCATCTTCTAAAAATAGCTGCGGTGCATAACGTCCATCGTCATCATCACTAGATTGCGCTTCAAATGATGCATCATAAGATGTGAGCCGTGACTCCATCTCTAGTACTTGTTTACGCGTGACATTGAGATCTTTTGCAATAGCATCAGCTTCTTCTAGAGTCAGCTGATTGTTGGTCTTTTTGAGACTACGCAAATTAAAGAACAGTTTGCGATGTGCTTTGGTGGTCGCAACTTTTACGATCCGCCAGTTTCGAATCACAAATTCATGAATCTCCGCCTTAATCCAATGTACAGCAAAGGATACCAAACGTACGCCTTTGTTGGGGTCAAAGCGTTTTACGGCTTTCATTAGACCTAGGTTGCCTTCTTGAATCAAGTCGGCTTGTGGTAAGCCATAACCGGAGTAACTGCGCGCAATGTGAATCACAAAGCGTAGATGTGACATCACAAGTAATCGTGCTGCTTCCACATCACCGTCATCATAGTAGCGATGCGCTAGCTCTTGCTCTTGTACTGGTGTCAAAATAGGAATTTGATGGACGGTATTGATATAAGCACCGAGATTGACCCCAGGTGCAGATAAATGGGTTGGCATCGCAGGTACTAAGTCACGGGTACTGGTATCACCTAGCGCATTCGCATCATAAGGTGGTCGTTGTGCGGCAGCTTTTAGCGCTGCATCACGTGCTTCGTTTATTACCGGTGCTGCCTCATCTTTTGTAGCATCATTAGAAGTATTAGCCATATTCTTGACCTTATTAAATAGTGACGCAAATAGTCATATAAAAATATTTATAGTTGTAATTGTAAAGGATAGCGACACTTAGTTGCTATCAGTTTTAGTAATGATGAAGTGATATATTGTATCGAAACGCTGTGATGATATGCTATTAGTTGTCTGTTGGTGGGTGACGCTATTAATAATCAATAGCAGCTGAGTTTGACGACAAAAAGCAGTGATATCAGCTTGTGAGTTGGCATCGGTGGCGACGACATATAGTGAGTCACCATTTGCGACATCACGTAATGCCACTTTGGTTTTTAATAACGGCATCGGACAAGCAAGTCCGCGGCCATCGACGAAGCGAGTAATATTAATGCTAAGTGGTCTTATCTCTGCATTCTGGTTTAAAGCACTGTTATCTGCTTTCAATAAGGCTAAAAGTTGATTGATCTCTTGTTGATCAGCACTAGAGATTTTTTCTGATAATCTTATAGCGTCATGTGTATGGAGGATGGTGGACTGACTATCAGCAGACATAAAACAACCTTTATAAAGACCAATACTTTAATTGGCACTATTTTTATGGTAAATAATAGTTGGTTTTAGAATATTGTTAATTTTAAGGTTTTGTTATGGAGTGCCTTGTGCTCAATAGCAACCCAAACCTATTGTTTAAGTTGCTATTATAGCAAATAGCCAAGGTATCAGTGCAGTTGAATATAATCAACATCGTATTCGGTTCGTTAGAATCACACAATGATGTTGCACGATAGTGACACACCGCTTAGTTATTGGTAGTCGAAAACATACTAGAATTGACCTTGTATCAACAAGCTCGTATAGTCGACAAAACATGGTTCATACTCACTTGTATAGGATAAGTATTTGTATCACTCTAATAGACAGTCGATGTTTGGTAGTACCAGCATCCGTTCATCGAATATACACAAGTCAAACCAACATGTGCTCTGCTTCATGTCGCTTTTTTGTGGACGAAAAAAAACGATGCTGTCTATAGCGGTATCAAGTGCTTTTGCATCAGGAGTTGCAGCGGCATTATTGATGGCCATACCCGCTGCGGCCAATAGTATTGACTGGAGTGGTAGCAGTAATCAAACAGAGTCAACCAATTATAATTCGTGGCAGCCTGCAAAAACCGACACACTAAGTCTACCTAGCTTGCGTGGTCAAGGCTTGAGCTTCGCTGAACAATATCAAAATAAATTGCTTGGTGAGTGGTCGCTACGAAATGTCAATGGTAGCATTAAGATGGAGCATGACCCTTGGATTCAAGAAACGCTCAAAGACATGACGTGGCGTCTTAATGCTCAAGCGCGGCAACAAGCACTAATGGGCTTGGTGATTATTGATAGCCCTAGTATTAATGCCTTTGCGGCACCAGGCGGTGTCATTGGAATCAATACAGGAACCATATTGGCAGCCAAAAGTATGGACGAGCTTGCCAGTGTGATAGCGCATGAAGTTGCGCATCTTAGCCAACATCATTATGAGAGTGGTGTCGATGACAGCAAAAAAGCATTACTGATGCAGGTAGGAGGTATGCTAGCGGCGATAGCAGCGTCAGCGGTCGATGGTGATGCAGCAGCAGCGGTGATGATGGGTAGCCAAACAGCGACGATGAATAGTAGCATGGCGTTTAGTCGCAGCAATGAGCGTGAGGCTGATCGGATAGGAATGCAAATCATGACTCACGCAGGTTATGATCCGAGAGCGATGCCGCGATTTTTTGCGACCATGAATCAACAAAGTCAGCTGAATCAATCCGAAAACCAGTTCTTACCAAGTTTTATACTCTCACATCCATTGACTAACGAGCGCTTGAGTGACTCACAAAGTCGCGCGCAGAGCTATCCGTCATTATCATTGAGCCAGCAGCAACGTCATCAAGCGTTGTTTGATCTGCTCTATTGGCGTGTACAAAGTATGGGTAAGCATGCTTCTAAGACAACATTGACCACTGCTGCCAATAATAGCGTTGGTGCTAAATTGGCATTGATGAATTGGTATGGTGAGCAGCAACGTTTTAAAGATGCCGAAAAAGTACTGAGTGAAATCAATGCATTGCCAGTGGAACAGCGTCAAAGGTTGGAGCCTTTGTTATCGATTACTCATAGCCAAGTATTGACAGAACAAGATAAGTGGTCAGAAGCCGCTGAGATTTTAGATGGGCAACATCGTCTTTATCCTGAGCGTCGTGATCTTCGGATTTATTTGGCCGAAGCGCTCACCAACAGCAACCAGCCAGCTAAAGCGCAAGCATTGCTCAAAACTTTGATAGAGCAGCAGCCAAGTGATCGCTATGCTTGGCAGAGTTTACAGCTGGCCAATGAGAAGTTAGCAAAAACGACTACATCACCACAATTAGCCAATATTGCGACAATCAATGCGTTGCGCTATCGGAGTCAGGATCAGCTATGGAGTAATCGCTATGAAAGCGCGCTAATATCACTCACACAAGCTAAGCAACTGGCAGAAAAACTACAAAATACCACGCAAGCAAATAGTGCACGCCCACTCTTGGCTAATATCAATGCAGAAATTAAGGCAGTAAAAACCGCCAAAGACTTTAAGCCTTAGGCGGTTATTTGTATCAAAATACCGATTAATCAATAATAGGTAACGAGCTATTTGCTTTGCAGTGCTTCTTTTACCAGTTTAGAGATGATAGCTGGATCAGCACGACCTGCGGTTTTATTCTTTAACACACCCATCACACTACCCATATCACGCATAGATGTTGCACCTTGCTCAGCGACTTCTGCTTGTACCAAGGCTGTAAGCTCCTCATTATCCATTTGTTTTGGCATAAACTCATTGATGATGTTGATTTCAAACTGCTCTTTGGCTGCTAAGTCGTCACGACTGTTTTCGGTAAAAATACCAAGCGACTCGTGTCGCTGTTTTAGCTGCTTTTGTAGTACTTCTAATACTTGGTCATCGTCAAGTTCTGTTTGACGATCAATCTCGATTTGCTTGATGACGGCTTGTATGTTACGCAATACTTTAACACGCTCAAGCTCACGAGCTTTCATGGATAATTTGATGCTATCCGATAAGTTTTGTTTAATTTGGCTCATTGTTATTATCCTTATTGGCTAAGTGTTAATCATAAAAATTGTAGCATAAAAAACGCCACTGATATCAATTGATAACAGTGGCGTTAGTGTAGCGCTTGTATTTAACTAATCGTAATATAGATTAGTACATACGAGTGGTACGAATAGTTTCGCGTTGTAGTTTTTTCTTATAACGCTTTACGGCAGCTGCTTTTTTACGCTTACGTACTTGCGTTGGTTTTTCATAAAACTCGCGCTTACGTACGTCTGATAATACACCAGCTTTTTCACAAGCACGCTTGAAACGACGGATAGCGATATCTACTGGTTCGTTTTCTTTAACCTTAACTGCAGGCATGAAGACTCCTTGATTAGGATGAGATATAAAGGCATTAGTTTGGCTGTGTATTAGTATTTAGCCGTGATATCTCAAGACCACAGGCATCAGCTCAAACTAGGATAATATTGCGCATGAGCACAAGGGCAGGTATTTTAATAAATAATATTAAAAAAGTCAATAAATTTAGTGTGTTAATCCATATTTATCATGCAAACTGCATGATGTGATGTTGAGATAAGGATAGGTTGTTGTGTGAACTATATATTTTAGCGAATATTGGATGTATACATAAATATCTTGCATAAAATTATCATGAATAAAAACCCTACTGTCTATAACGGTTTGGTTGGAGTTTATGCTATGATATTTTCCATATAGTAGTAAGCATATTAACCGTTTTGTGTGCATTTTATTGAGGATGTTTGAATGAAAAAGACAGTATTAAATACGGCGTTGAGTACAGCATTTATTGTCGCTTTTAGTTTTGGTGTTAGCGCTTGTGGTGGTCACGAAGAGGGCGAGTCACATGAAGTATTGGCAAAAGATCGCGTAGATGCTGCCTCAGCACTTGCTCGTGAAAATGCACCTGACGCTGAAGAGTTCGACTTTCCAGAAACCGCAGTCGCTCCAGTCGATGGTACAGAGGCAACAGACGAAGCAGGCGACACAGATGCCGCTACTGAAGCCACGACCGATGACAGTATAGACACTGATACCGATGCAGCGGCTGATACCGATGCTGCGGCTACGGATAGTACTGATATGGAAGCTGCGGACGCTGACACAGCGGAGTAAGTACTGATTTTATGGTTGTTGTGATTTCTACTAGCGCGTGTCCTCATTTTGAAAATATCGATAAAAATGAGAACACGCTATAGAAACAAGCCATAAATTAGCGCCACAATTTGAGGCAATGCGCAGCTGCTAGCACGAAATATTAGGTAAAGGTGTGACTATGATGAATAAACAACAGCGTATGAGCAAACTGACCGTCTCCGCCATTAGCATTAGTATGTTACTGGTATTGAGTGCTTGTAGCAGTGATGACGCCGACACTGAATCTCCTACGGCTGTTAATGAAACCACGACTAGTACTGCTGTAGCAGACACGCCAACAGCGGAGTCTGAAGTGGCTGAATCTGAAACTGCTGCGCCTGAATCTATACCTGAAGCAGACGCTGCTGAGTCGACTGTGACGACAGAAAAGTCAGAAGTAGAAGCATCAAAGCCAGAAGTGGCTGCTGAGCCTGAAGTATTGGCTGCTGACGCAGGTGCTAAGCTCTATGAGTCAAACTGTAAAGTGTGTCATGAGGCAGGTTTGCTTAATGCACCAAAATATGGTGATAAAGCCGCGTGGGCAGCACGTCTTAGCAAAGGTAAAGATACGCTGCATATACATTCAGCAAAAGGCTTTAAGAATATGCCAGCGCAAGTGACTGACAAGATAAGTGAAGCACAGGTCTATGCTGCTGTAGATTATATGATAGAAGCAGTCAGCTGATACTATATATAGAATATATTCGCCATTGAAATTTGCTAAAATAACCGTCATTGTGACTGACAATGGCGGTTTTTTAATGCGCGTTCTTTGTTATGTCAAAGCTAAAAATATAGTCAGCTGTGTCTAGGGCGTGCCCTAAGTCATTTGGTCTATCAAAAAAGCGAAAGAGGACTCCACCCGACATTAGGGTGGAGGTGAATTTCG
>NZ_RRYV01000076.1 GCF_014861395.1 Psychrobacter sp. FME13
TGACGTTTGCAGTCCTTGCACTGGTAGTTCTGCTTGCCATAGCTTTTTTTGCCGTTTTTCTTTAAACTGGGACTGTGACAGTCGGGGCAATTGATCTGTATTTGTGTCTTCATAACCTCAAATATATCATCTTGCTTCGGCTGTCACCCTTCTTTTATTACTCCAGCATACTTTTTGATACACCACCAAATATTAAATAAAAAATCGTCAAACAAAAAAGTCCTCATAATATTATGAGGACTTTTTTATGGCTAATTTTTCTGACGTGTTTATTTTAAAGTATTTATCTGAGTAACAAATATGTCACCATGAAAAATATAAGCTTCAAAGTTCTAAGCGTATGACTGTCAATCAAATTCGATTATAAGCCTTTTGGCTGAATAATATACTCCATGCGTTTGGCGAGACGAATATCATGACTGGTGATGCTGTTGCTGTCATTGGTTGTTAAACGTACTTCTACAATGTTGTATATATTGCGCCATTCTGGGTGGTGCTCAAGTGCTTCCGCATAAAATGCTGCTTGGTTCATAAAGCTCATAGCTTCAATAAAATCGCTAAAATGATAGGTTTTCACGATAGCATTGCCATCGCGCTCCCAACCAGTCAGCTCTTCTAATTGTAGGTCGACTTGTTCTTGAGATAAGCTACTCATATTAATAACCTTTATTGTTATATTATAGCCAGTCCTATATAAGTAAATATAGTGTTAGGTTTGCTCAGTCTATTATTTGACATAGTTTCGCATGCCTCTCTTATATCTAAATTATTTTGTACTAGCTATAAAGTGGTTTTTTAAAAAATATTAGTCGCAACATTATAACTATAGCTGCTATCTAATATGATATCTATCACACTTTTTATCCTACCATTAACGGTACTAAAGAAATTTCAGCGTGCTTTATTTTGTAATGATTATAAGCTAGAAAACCCGCCTGTATTTGCTATCTTGCCATATATTTAAAGATAAATACATCGGATTAGATAACAAATTAGCAGGAGGGTAGTGTGTTGTTAATACGCTTATTTTTGATAGCTAATATATTCTGGAGTTAGGTTAGAGTAAGTCTTGATATTCAGGGTGTTTGCTGATGTATGATGATACAAACGAGCATTGAGGTACGACTTTTTTGCCATTCTCACGTGCATAATTGAGCGCGTGCTTGACCAATGCCGATCCGATGCCGCGCCCACCAAGTGCTTGCGGTACGATGGTGTGATCGTAGACTAGCTTATCATCTTGCTCTTGATAACTTATATAACCAATATGGTCATCGATAGCAGTCTCAAATCGTTTAGCTTCTATATCGTGAGTGATTTTTATAGGCTGTTTAGCAGTTTGGTTGCTCATTACTACTCTCCGTTATTATAAAATGTTATTTGTTATTAGGTACTATGATTATAAAGTGACCTGATTTTTAAAGTCGATACATATTTTTATTCTCTAAGCGATCTAAAGCATGCGGTAGGTGCAATACGCCTGAATGCGTTAAGCATAAAATAAAGCTTGGCGCATGACTGGAGGAAGGTATTTCCCCAATCCACGTATGACAGGAACGTCTTTAGTCTTTTCTTTGACAGTATGAGTCGATGCGGGTAATTGTGATTGTAAATAAGCTTGCCATTCTGCCGTACTTGGTTTGCTAAAGTGATGGATGCGCCCGATAACTTGTCGAAGTTGACGACCAAAGTGCCCAGTATTATAAGGTAGCTCGTATTTTTGGCATATGGCCTGTATTTTCGGAGCGATGCGAGCATAGTGTCTGGCGGGCATATCAGGAAAGAGATGATGTTCAATTTGATGCGACAAATTCCCCGTCAAGAGATGAAAAAATTTACTGCCTTTTATATTGCTAGAGCCAAGAATCTGGCGCACATACCATTCACCCTTGCTTTCATTTTCATCAAGCTCAGTATAAACATGAGCCTGCTCCGTGAAATGTCCACAAAATATCACGGCCCAAGTCCATAAATTACGAGCAACATTGGCCGTGATATTGCCACTCAATGTCGTCATAGCACTACGCCGACCTAATAACGCTCCTGCTACAGCAGGTAATGCAATATAGTCTTTGCCGACCTGCCTTGCCATTTTGGCAAATAGGCCACGAGATTTAGGCTGCATGATTGCTGCTAGCTGTGGAGACTCAGCATATTCATCAACACTAATCTGAATGTCATGAAAAGCAACGGCCCACTCAAACCCTAAAGCCAAAAACATCGTATTAAGTAAGTTGTAGCGATCGCTTGGGGTCCAAGGTTGCTCATCCGTCACACGAATTAAATGATAACCGACATCGTGGTCACGACCCACGATATTGGTAAATGTGTGATGCAGATAATTGTGTGAATGCTGCCATAGCGGAGCAGGGCAGACGATGTCCCAATCAAACTTTTGGCTATTTAGATAAGGGTGTTGCATCCAGTCATATTGCCCATGCATGACATTATGCCCAAGCTCCATGTTATTTAGGATTTTACTAAAGCTTAGTAGAGAGGTGCCAAGTAGCCACGTTGCTATCATTTTACGTTTAGATGGCATGCGTCCAACCGCCGCCAGTAAAATACGTGAGCCAATCTCGCTGTAGACCACCGTGGTATATATGCGCTGAATATAACGTGCATCATCGCGGCCTAGTGAACTCATAACGTCTTTATATAACGTGTTTAATTCATCAGCTAGCGCATCACTGCGTGCCTTTGGTAGCTGTGCCCCCGTCAATGTTGGATAGAGCTTTTGTTTCGATGGTATATCCGTCGCTGTCGAAAATGCAGATACGGCAGACCGTGCAGTGAACATAGGCGGTAATAAACGCATAAAAACTCCTTAACTAAGGCGACTAATATCGGATGAGACAACGAATGTTTAAACATGCTTGTACATGTTGCGTATATCTCAAATCTCAAATATCTAACACCACATCGGTCATCGCGATATTGATGCAGGTCTGAATAGACTCGTAGCCCTCATGACTAATCTTGCCTGTTTGAATGTTTTGTACCACACCGCTAACTTTATTACAGCGGCATAGCTGGCAAATACCCTGTCTACAGCCATGCGCTAGCCTTACATCAGCCTTTTCAGCAGCAATCAGTATGGTTGTGTCACTGCTAAACTGTCTGTGCCGTGACCGCAAATAGACAGTGTGTTCTTCTACAGATACTGTTTTATCGAATGTTTGATAGCCATCCATGTTGAAACCGACCAGAGCATTACCAAAGCTCTCTACTATGATGTTATCACGTAGCTGTTTGTTTGTAGGGAGAGTTATTTCTGCGGCAGCTTCATATAAGCCAGCTAACAATGCTTGCGATCCACAAGCAAATATCTGCGTCTCTGCTAATGGCAAGTTGAGCGCGAGCAAGCTGTCAGAACTGAGATATCGTGTGCTAGCCAAATAACTATTGGGGTCTTCTGTATTGATAAAGTGATAGTTAAAATTTGGATAGCGCTCTTTTAACTGCCGCCAATGTTCTAAAAAAGGTGTCTCTGCCAGCGGTATGCGACTGTAGTACAGCAACGTAACAATGCGATTTTGATGAGTTTGCTCTAAGGCTTGTGTGATAAGCCCTACCATGGGAGTAATGCCACTGCCACCAGCTATGAATAGTAAGGACGATGACGTCGGTAAAGTTTGCTGATGTTTGGCTCGCTGTGTATTCGTTTTTGACTGCACATTAATCTTTGACTGTGTGAGCGTAAATTCGCCACTTGGTAAACCACTATCGAATATCGTACCGAGTTTGGCTTGCTGTGTTAGATAGTTAGATACCAATCCTTGAGGTTTAATGGCAATAGTAATGATATGCGACTGTTTATTCTTAGTATTGTCGATGCCAGCATATAAATATAACGGTTGCTTTGGCAACCCAACCAATGAGTAATGACGCTGATGATGAATGCCATCGATAATGACTGTTAATCCAATATATTGGCCCCCGTGCCAGCCCAGTTGTCGATCAAATACTTGCCGATTAAAAGCATAGTTGCCTTCGAACTGTAGGGCTATTAAGTCATCATTGATTACTTGCCGTGTAATCAGTCGCAACTTAGGACGGGTCAAAGACCAAAACGGATGCAAGTGTGACCCAACAAAATCAACAAACGCACGTTGGATAATTTCAGGGCGATAGCCAATAGCCATAAACAGGTTACCTTTTTTAATGTTTTAAGCTTTCTGAGTGAGTGCTGTTTAAACTATGTCAGATAATCTTGTTAAGATAATCTAATACTTTAAAGGTTATTAATTAATTTTTCGTAAGGTTTGCTACTGCTTTTTGTGGTCTTTATAAAACAGTTATGAATCAAAATGTTAAACAAGACAAGTCGATAGTCCATTTCATTTCTGCTTTTTGGTAGAAAGCAGCATACTCAGTGACAAAAGCAGTAAAACAAACGCTAAAACAATCTGTTGGCTTGCAGGGTATGCGCCACAATGCGATAATGACTTATAATGTGTAACCCTGATTTTGAGGTGTGGCGTGCTTGGCATCATTGCTAAGTATGATTTGCTAGCCTCTTCTATGCAGTCTATCGGAGTGTGAATGGCTCAATATATCTACACGATGAACAACGTGTCAAAACTTGTTCCCCCTAAGCGTGAAATTCTAAAAAATATCAACCTATCATTTTTCCCAGGTGCCAAAATTGGTGTGTTGGGTATCAATGGTTCAGGTAAATCAACCTTGCTGCGCATTATGGCAGGCGTGGATACTGAATTTAGTGGTGAAGCACGCGCGCAAGCAGGTACCAAAGTCGGTTATTTGCCGCAGGAACCACAGCTTGATGACAGCAAGGATGTACGCGGTAACGTTGAAGATGGTATGCGTGAAGCGCTAGATGCGCTAGCACGTTTAGATGCTATTTATGCTGAATATGCCGAGCCTGATGCTGATTTTGATAAATTGGCTGAAGAACAAGGCAAGATGGAAGATATCATCCAATCTTGGGATGCGCATAACCTAAACACCCAATTGGAAAAAGCGGCTGATGCATTGCGTCTGCCACCTTGGGATGCTGATGTCAGCAAGCTATCTGGTGGTGAAAAACGCCGTGTGGCACTGTGTCGTTTGTTATTGTCTCGTCCTGATATGCTACTACTTGATGAACCGACCAACCATTTGGACGCCGAATCAGTTGCATGGCTAGAGCAGTTCTTGCAAAACTACAGCGGTACTATCGTTGCTATTACCCATGATAGGTATTTCTTAGACAATGTGGCACAGTGGATATTAGAGCTTGACCGTGGCCACGGCTATCCGTACGAAGGCAACTATACTGAGTGGCTAGAGCAAAAGAACACGCGTCTAGAGCAGCAGAACAAGCAAGAAGAATCATTTGCTAAAGCACTGAAAAAAGAGCTTGAGTGGATTCGAAAAAATCAAAAAGGTCAGCAAGCCAAGTCTAAATCTCGTGTGCAGCGTTTTGAAGAGTTGAACTCAACTGAGTTCCAAAAACGCAATGAGACCTCTGAGATTTATATTCCACCTGGTCCACGTTTGGGTAATAAAGTTATCGAAGTTAACGATATCTCCAAGTCATTTGGTGACCG
This sequence comes from Psychrobacter sp. FME13, assembly GCF_014861395.1. GTDB lineage: Bacteria > Pseudomonadota > Gammaproteobacteria > Pseudomonadales > Moraxellaceae > Psychrobacter. The sequence goes on from NZ_RRYV01000076.1 coordinate 5,553, forward strand.
TTTGCTTTACGAAAACCTAAGCTTTAATGTACCAGCTGGCGCAATCGTAGGTATTATTGGCCCTAACGGCGCGGGTAAAACCACGCTATTTAACATGATTACCGAGCGTGATACGCCAGATACTGGTTCAGTTGATTTGGGTGAAAGTGTTAAAGTGGCCTATGTGGGTCAGGTACGTGACCATCTAGATGACAACAAAACCGTTTGGGAAGAAGTATCAGACGGCCTAGATATCATTACGGTTGGCGACTACACTACGCCAAGCCGTGCCTATATCGGTCGCTTTAACTTTAAAGGCTCAGATCAGCAAAAACACGTCGGTCAACTGTCAGGTGGTGAGCGTAACCGTTTGCAACTAGCGAAGACGCTAAAGCAGGGCGCGAACGTATTGCTACTCGATGAACCATCAAATGACTTGGATATCGAAACCCTACGTGCGTTAGAGGATGCGGTTCAAGTATTCCCAGGTACGGTAATGGTAGTGTCGCATGATCGCTGGTTCCTTGATCGTATTGCTACTCATATATTGGCATTCGAAGAAGAAGGCCCAGTTTGGTTCGATGGTAACTACACTGAGTTTGAAGCATATCGTAAAAAGACGATGGGTGATGATGCCAGTCCTAAACGTGCCAAGTATAAGAAGATTTCTAATTAGAATAAATTCAAGAAAAAACCACAAATAATACATTATGGTTGCAAAAAAAAGGCATAACTTAGGTTATGCCTTTTTTGTTGTTTAAGAGATAAGTCATGGGAAAAATATTCGAAATATCACAACTATTAACTATATTTGCAATGATAGTATTGCCTATTGTGATGGTTTATAAGCATCAGTTTTCACAGAAATCTCGTTTGGCTTCTTGGCAAATATTTTTGATTGGTACTTTTTTGGTGTGGTTGCTGGTTCAAGTTGGTGTTTACTTTACCGATGCCTATCTACAAGCTCAGCTTGATGTTTTTGATTTAGATGACAATGGGTCTTTTTCATCAGATGAGAGAAGTGAGGCGCAACAACAGGCTATGATGAGAGTGACTTCAGACACAGGTAGAGCATTGGCACCTGTTACTGGAGCCATATTTGCCTTTGGTTATATGTCGATACTTATCATGTTTTTTAAGTTGCTAGGTATTTTCACAAAAAAAGAGCCAAGCATAGAAGCTTGACTCTTTTTATGATAATCCTAAAACCTAACGCTTACGGCCAAATTTACGCTGCTTTTTATTACTAATTTCAGTAATAGCATGAGTGATTTCGGCATCGTCTAAGCTGGCGACCTGTTGCAAAATTTTCATCATATCAGGCGTCAGCACGTACTTAGCGTGATGAGCGATGTCATGAATACGTTGATCAAAAGTAAGTACGCCTGTTTCACTATCTTTTTGTAGATAGTCGAGTCGCGTTAGCGCACTGATAAAGCTGGTAAATAAGGCACGATCAAAGAAATCAGGAATGTCATCGGCATATAGTACCGACAGACGCTGTCCAAGTAACTGACACAAATCTACAACTTCATTTTCGGTTAAATTTCCCGAGCCTTGCTGGGCGAGTAGGGCAAGGGTCATAAAGTAACGCTCAAGACTCTGTCCAACTGGAGTCGCGAGTGCTTGCAGTTGTTGGTAGTGCTTGCTATTCGACTCAGGAACGCTGAGTATGCCATCACCGAGTTCTACAATTAGCCCGTGAGAGAGTAAGTTATCGACTTTTTTGTCGAGTGTATCGGCTAAACTATGTGCTGGATAATACAAAAACAGTTCAGTCTGTAAAAATGGGTACAACTGCTCAGCGATACTGTCTAAACGGCTACGTCTGATACGGCCATTGCGAGCCACTAATGCAGATAAGAAAGACAATAAAATAAACACATGCAAGATATTATTGCGGAAATAACTGAGTAGCGGCGCTTGCTTGCCTGCGACCTGAATGATATCACCCAAAATGTGCGGCGTTCGTTCGATAAGTTTGAGCTTAATGCCGTAATCGATGATTTGCTGCGGCGTCATGTCGGTAACTACGCTATCATCTGAGTAGGCCAGTTGTTGGGCCAAATCTTGGTAGAGCGCAATTTGCTCTCGGCAGCTATTTTCATCTAAAGCTGCTTTGGGTGCCGACAGTAGCACTAAAGATAACAGTGATACGGGAGTCACCACTGCTGCTTTATTGATATGCTGCATGATTTTTACACCGATGTTGTCGACCATAGAGCTGGCCTTGTCATCCATAGGTGTATCCGTGCGATCTGCAGGTAAGCTATTGGCTGTCACATCGAATTTTTTCATAAACTCGGTAAGGTGTAGTGGCGTACCAAAGCTTAAGTGTACGTTGCCAAAAATACGCTCAATTTTACGACCCGCTTTGATTAACCCAATCAAAGATTCAGACTCTTTTGGCTTACCTTTAAGTTCGCCAATATAAGTGCCGCCTTCCATAATACGCTCGTAACCAATGTAGGTGGGAATAAAGACGACAGGCTTATTGGTTTGGCGTAATTGGCTATGCACGGTCATGGCTAGCATGCCCATTTTCGGTGGCAGTAAGCGACCTGAACGTGAGCGACCACCTTCAATAAAGTATTCTATGGGCGTGTTTCGAGTGATTAATGTGTGCATATACTCGCGCAATACAGAGGTGTATAACGCGTTGCCACGAAAACTACGACGAATAAAGAACGCAACGGCACCGCGTAGCAAAGGCCCTAATACCGGCACATCAAGGTTATCACCTGCTGCCACATAAGGAATACTTAATCCGCGTTTATAAATCACATAAGACAGCAACATATAGTCGATATGGCTGCGATGAGATGGCACATAAATAATTTCATAATCGGTGGCCAGCTCACGTACTCGCTCAAAATGATGCACATCAACACCATCATATAACTGCGTCCACAACCAGGTTAAAAATCGGTCAAAGACACGAATGATGGGGTAAGAGTAGTCGTTGACCATCTCATTGGCATAGCCTTTTGCCACGCTTCGAGCTTCGCGGGTCGTTGTGCCTGTTTCTGCAGCTTCTGTCTCTATTGCATGCTTGATGGCAGGTGAGTACACTAGTTTATCTACCAGGTTACGGCGGTCTGATAAATCAGGACCGAGCATGCTGGCACGTTGTTTGTCTAAATAAATCGACAGCTGTTGCTGCAATATACGAACCAGTTCGCGATTACTATCAGCGGTTGCTACCAGCGCATAATTTGGTGCTTTGTCAGTCTGTTCTATGCCATTATCGTTGTCTAGATTATCTTTTAAATCAGCAGCTAGAGAATCAAAAATAGCAGGTCCTTCTATATTACCTGTAAGGCTATCATTGATGAAGGTACGCAAATCTTGTGGTGGATGAAATTGCACAAAGGTATCGCGTCCCATTACGCCAATATTAAATAACTGTTTGGTGATACTAGGGTCTTGCCAGTTATCAGCGGTCAGTAGCTTAAATAGGGAGTCTTCTTTTTCTGGTGCACGTCCCCATAGGATAGATACTGGTACCAAACGCACTTTGAGATCTGGATATTGCAATACAGCAGATACGAGACGTGATAGGCGCGGTGACAACTGACTGTTTTTAGCATTTGGATGGTTCAAAAAGATAATGGCTGCATTTTCTTTAATATTATGAGTAGTATCTTCTACGCCAACTAATGCGGGTGGCAAATTGTACTCTTGCGTCTGTAAGTCAATCAAAATACTATTGGAGCGTGAATACTCTTGTAGTACGTAAAAACTGATCGTCTGATCGTCAGCTTCAAACTCCGGTAACTCACCTAATAGTTTAGGTTTGACAGCCACATCGAGCATTTGACCAGACAGCTTGCGATAAATCTGGTTTATTGGCGCACTTGAATAAGGCTTAGTAGTGCTTAGGTTGGCATCAGTAGTAGCCGCTTTGTTATTTGTGGCTGTCGCTTTGACAGTCCGTTTTTTTAGAAACTTATTCTTTAAGAAACTGGGTATCATAATGAGTATCAAAAGTAGTTAAATATATTGTGCTTATAATGCCATAAAAGCCATCAAAGCGATATATACTGCTAATATTAGTATTGAGGGATTACTCATTTGTGGGCTAAAGTTTGTTTTATACATTCTCCAATAGTTCGAATAGGGGCTGTTTTTAATCCAAACGATGGTCATCTAACTGGGCTAAAAATAGCCAAATATCGTTAAATGGCTGGTCAATATCCCTATATTATCTGTGTTATTTTTTTCGTTTGATGGTAGTTTATCTTTATCATCATTTTTAGAGTGAAGACATATTCTAGGGAGGATATGTCCTCAATGATATTATTATTTACCTATTCCTTTCATTAAAATACGTTAAATTACTATGACTCCAGCTATCAATCTTGCCAAACAGCAAAATCTTGACTATCAATTGCACGAATATATTCATGACAGTAATGCGCCTTCCTTTGGTTTAGAAGCTGCAGAAAAGCTCGGAGTGGATGTCACACAAGTTTTTAAAACTTTGGTCGTCATGACAGAGTCGGGTACATTGGCTGTTGCTATCTTGCCAGTTCATAAAACGCTGAATTTTAAGAAAATGGCGAAAGCCTTATCTGCTAATAAAGTGCTATCGTGCAAAAAAGTGCAAATGGCAGAGCCAAAACAAGTGGAGCGCAGTACTGGTTATGTGTTGGGCGGTGTTAGCCCATTAGGTCAAAAGAAACGCTTAGCGACTATCATCGATAGCTCAGCAGAGTCTCAGCCTACGATTTATGTCAGTGCTGGTCGCCGAGGATTAGAGATTGAGTTGCCACCTTTACAGTTGGCTAGCACGCTTAAGGCACATTTTAGTAACATTATTGATGATTAGATTGTTGATGACTAAAAAGTATTGTCGCTGATATCAAATACGTTTATTCTTTTATAATAATTTTACTTTTACTCATGTTTTATAAGGATATACTCATGCCACACTTAACCTTGCAAGCGACTCCTAATGTCAGTATCCCTCATGAAGAGTCATTGCTTAAGTCTCTAAATCAAGCACTATGGAATAGTGGACATTTTGGTAAGCCAACGGATATCAAAGCACGCATCGTACCTCTTGAGACATTTTTGGTTGGCGTAGAAGATGATGAACAGGTGAATGGATTTGTCTATGCTAATTTTAAATTGATGGCAGGCCGTGATCTGACCATACGTAATGAGTTGTCTGAGATATTAATGACGACATTAGAAGCAGAGCTGGCAACAGCACAATCAGATCGTACCTCTCTACAAATATGTGTTGAGGTTGTAGAGTTAAGTGCAGTGTATAAGAAAAAAGTTTTAGGCAGCTAAGGTCAGAACGATTGAGCCAAATATCTCAATGAATATCTGTTACGTACAAAAAAGCGCCTAAATATAGGCGCTTTTTTATGCATCGTTGATTAGTTTTTTAATCCTAGTCTAGGAAAGCAAAGTTTTCGATATCCATTGACGTCATGCTTTCACTTGGTGCGACCATTGATTCAGCATGACCTGAGGTACGTGGCAACAGCTTATCAAAGTAGAATTCCGCAGTCTGGATTTTTGCTTTGTAGAATTCTGGCGCTTCAGTACCACCGTTTTCAAGCTTGTCGTAAGCAACCGCCGCCATACGTGCCCAATGATAACCCATCATCACATAGCCTGAGTACATTAAGAAATCCTCTGAAGCAGCAGAGATAATTTCACGATCTTTACGTGCCATTAGCATCAAACGTACTGTTAAAGTATTCCACTCAGCACACAGCTTAGTCAGTGCCCATACAAACTTGCGCATGTCTTTATCAAGCGCATACTCGCCACACCATTTCATGATACTTGAGGTGTAGTCGCGAATGATCTTACCTTTAGACTGTAAGATGACTTTACGACCTAACAAATCTAATGCTTGAATGCCAGTGGTGCCTTCGTACATGGTCGCGATACGGGCATCACGAGCAATCAGCTCCATACCCCATTCTTTAATATAACCATGGCCACCGTATACTTGCTGGCCGTGTTTGGCAGCTTCGATACCTAGCTCGGTTAAGAAGCCTTTTAAAATAGGGGTGTAGAAACCTAATTTGTCATCCCACTTTTCAAACTCTTCGTCATTGCCGTTGGCGATACCTTGTGCCATTTTGTCCGCATAGCGCGCTGAGTGATAAATCATCGAGCGACCACCTTCAGCAAAGGCTTTTTGGGTCAGTAGCATACGACGTACGTCAGCATGATGGATGATGGCATCCGCTACTTTTTTAGGTTCTTTAGTGCCAGATAGCGTACGCATAGAACGACGGTCTTTTGCATACGGTAGTGCATTTTGGAATGACAATTCTGTATGCGCCAAACCTTGGATACCAGTACCGATACGTGCGGTGTTCATAAAGGTAAACATGGCTTTTAAGCCTTTGTTTGGTTCACCAATTAGGTAACCGACTGCGTCATCAAAGTTCAATACACAAGTCGCTGATGAGCTAATACCCATTTTGTGCTCGATAGAACCACAAGTGACGCCATTACGTTCGCCTATTTCGCCATCAGTATTTGGCAAAAATTTCGGTACGATAAATAGCGAGATACCACGTGTGCCTTCTGGTGCATTTGGTAGGCGAGCCAATACGATATGTACGATGTTTTCCGTTAGGTCATGTTCACCGCTTGAGATGAAAATTTTGGTACCGCTAAGTTTGTAAGAGCCATCATCTTGTGGAATGGCTTTTGATTTGACTTGTCCCAAATCTGTTCCACATTGTGGTTCAGTCAAGCACATAGTACCAGCCCAAGAGCCTTCAACCAGTTTGTGCAAGTAAGTTTCTTTTTGCTCATCTGTACCATATTGCAAAATGGTATTGATACAACCTGTTGATAAACCAGGATACATTGCCCAAGGCCAGTTAGCCGTACCGATGATTTCTGCTTTGATTAGGTTGATAGACATAGGTAAGTTCATGCCACCAAACTCTTCAGGGTACGAAATACCTTGCCAACCGCCTTCGACAAACTGATCATAGGCTTCTTTGAAGCCTTTAGGCGTGGTGACTTCACCATTGTCAAAATGACAGCCTTCTGCATCAGCTGGCTGATAGATCGGAGCGAGGACGTTTTCAGCGAAATCAGCCATGCCTTGCAAAATCATATCAACTGTTTCAGAGTCTGCGTTCTCACCGTTATCCAAGTCTTTATAATGGGTTTGAAAGTCAAAAACATCATTGATCAAAAACTTGATATCACGTAGAGGTGCTTTATAAGTTAACATAATCATTCTCTTTGGTTGTTCGCTATCATAGACTGTTGGCTTGGCATATAAGCCACGGTTTATATCAACGATTATTTAGTTATTTTAGTAAAGGTAGGTAGTATCAGTGATTGTCGGTAAAATCTATAAAGAACAGCTCATCCACTTTGATTGCCGTTAAGGTGTCTTAGCTAAAATGTTTGTTGTGGCACTGATATCAGTATAAGTCTTCTATAGCCACAAATATATAACTAATAACTAATATTCATGTATTTTAAGTTAAATTAAAAAATTTAGTTGTGTTTAAAATGTCACTTTTTATTAAGACTTATGACTGAGTGTATATTTATCACAAATAAAATCGTAGTAGAAAAATGTCATTCATTGTACTTATGGCATAAGGAAAGACAGTTATGAGTGCATTCATGCACAAGAAAAATCAAGTATCGTGGCTGACCAGATTATTGACTCGCATAAAGATGTTAATGAAAGGTGAGCTAGGACACTTACTCACTGTTAACCGTAGTCAAAGACCGTGGCACATGCCCATTATCGCGGCAATTGCGATTAGTTTCCCAGTATTTACTGGGGCGTATTTTGATGTTTTGTCTGCAGGTATCAAAGCGTCGCTAGGTGCAATGATTATCTTGAACTTACCATTATCAGGTGCACTACCATATCGGTTGGTTACAGTCATGGCTTGGGGCTTTGCTATGGCACTCAGTTTTGCATTAGGTTTGATTGCTCAGCAGTTGCCTTGGCTTCGGTTGCCAGTATTTGCTCTGATCGCGTTTTGTGTTGTGATGTTGGGTCGTTATTATCGGCAGCCACTACCTTCAGGTCTATTTGTGATGATGGCAGGAGCGATAGCATTATTTATAACGGTACCGCTAACACAAGTATTATCTGCGATTGGGCTAGTGATGTTAGGCAGTGGCTTTTCGATGTTACTCGCCCTGTTATATACGCTGTTTTTATTAATATCGCGGCCTGTTCTGCCTGCTCCTGTCTATCGATATGAGACAGATACCATTGGTGACAGCCTAATTGTAGCGGGCTTTGTTAGCTTGACATTGGCCATCGCTGTACTGTTTGAGATGCCTTACCCGTATTGGGCGGCGATGAGTTGTTTTATCATTATTCAAGGCATGCAGCTACGAACGATGTGGATTAAACAGTTGCATCGGCTATTAGGCACTGTAGCGGGGATGGCTGTCGCTGGTTGGATGTTGTCATGGGGGCTGTCGATATGGGGTGTGGCTGTATCTATACTAGTCATGATGTTGTTGATTGAGTCATTGGTCGATAGGCATTATGGCATGGCTGTGATATTTATCACGCCGCTGACGATATTTATCGCAGAGTATGGCAGCATGACGGCGACACCACTTGTTGCTGAGGCAATCATACAAGCACGTATGCTCGATACAGCGCTCGGCTGTGCAGTTGGTCTGAGTGGTGGATTGGCCATTCATTCGGAGAGACTGCGTATACCGTTACGCCGCTTAGAAAATTGGCTACTGGGACATTTTAGCTAGAGCGTGTTTTCAGTTCACTCACCATATAAATAGGCTAAAAATGGCTAAGTCCTGTCAAGCATCACCAAGTAGCACAATAACATCTCGATATTATCTGTGCTATTCCTTTTGTTTAACGGCTTTTTATCTTATGCCTATCATTATAGGACTTACGCAACAATCAGTCTAGGCGAGCGTAACTGCTCGCAGAGATAGTCA
>NZ_RRYV01000077.1 GCF_014861395.1 Psychrobacter sp. FME13
CTTCTATGTCAATTATGGCTATGTCTGATGCCAGCATACTTTTTAGAACACCACCCCAAAGGTTTGGTCAAAAATCCATCATATTGGTCTAGTAGGGTAGAGGAAATATGTCTTTCAGGTTTCATGCTGAGCAATATCTTTGGTAGTGAAGGTATAGCGACTAGGTCGTTTAACACTTTTTGTTGTTCACTATGCTTGTTATTCGCATGAGCTGATAAGCTGATGGATTGGCTGTATTCATAATCCAATAACAAAACAGGAATGATGGTCTGCTCATCTTGCGTTAATTTGTTTTTTAGCTGCTGTACAACGGCTCTATCTAAAATATTGTAGGTAGTCACGGATATCGTTAAGTATTCGCACAAACGTTGTAAATGCTTAGCAACTAAAGGTTGGTTGATAACAGCGATAAGATGAATATGTGACAGCTGCGAACAAGGATGATACACCGACTCATAAGTGGAATGACGATCAGGAAGATAGAGACTAAATACCGTCTCTTTATCCACCGTATTATTTATTTCGATCAAACCGCCGAGTAACTGAGCGAAGCTATTGGCATCATTCAGGCTAACTTCACTGTCTTTAACCAAGTTATGATTGGTTTGATCACTGTCTTGATTCAAAATAGTAACTAATTGACTTTTTCTCTCAGGAGTAATAACTACTCCAGTGTCTTTGACACTAAACTGAATCCAACAAGTTGTCTGCGCAGGCATTATAGCATCGTTATCAGGCGTTAAATGCTGGTTACTTATGCGCGTGACCCTATCTTTAGATACGCGATCCACAGTGAGCGCGACATAGCCTGACGTTGTAAAACTAATAGCATTTTTCAGCAGATTTAATAGGATATGTCGCAGTCGAATACCATCAGTTTCAATGTAACGAGGGCAGTTTGGTGCAAAGAAATAGATCAATTCTAGCCCTTGTTGTCTTACTTCTTTTGTGACTAAACTGCTAACCTCTTTACTTACCTTATAAATATCAACCGTTTCGATACTTAGACGTGTTTTTCTGACATCAGTTTCCTCTGTCGCTAGCGTGTCATTGAGTATCGTAAGCATCTTTTGACTGGTGGTAATCAATGTGTTTAGAGTCTTCTTGCCTTGATCTGTCAATGTTGAAGGGTCGATGGGTTCCAACGAATCAACTATCTTCTCTAATGGTATCTGTAATTTACGCCCAATAAGTGCTCGGGCTTCGTTTGATTCATCAATTTGTAATTGTAGCTGCTGGTTTTTCTGCTGCAGTTGCTCTATTTGATTGGCATATTCATTAATATTGCTAAAAAGTGCGGTAAAGCCATGAACTTGTCCGTGTTCTCCGAACCACGGTGTAATATGCAGTTGGTAAAACTGTTTGTTTTCTAATCCATAAACAATTAAGGTGCGAGTGACACGTAGGTTTGATAGTTTCTGTAATAGTAACTGAGTGGGCTTATCTTTAGCAGCTACGAAGTCGGTTAGTTGGCAGCTATCACCATAGTTTTGAGAAGGACAGGTAAACACTTGCTCAAAACGTTGATTAAAAAAGCTTATCTGGCCATGACGCATAATCATTAGCATCGGTAATGGTGCTTGATTTACCAAACGATCAAGCCGATGCGTCAGGGTCGTTATACGACGATAGTCCTTGTGTAGTTGATAATGAACACGGCTTAGCGCATGACCTAGACGCAAGAACTCAGGTGTGGCCCTTGTGTGTAGAAATGATGGCGGACTATAAGCATCCTTGGCTTGACTGTTGAGGTTGTCAGTATAAAGTAATAGCTGTTCCCAATCGACACGACGATCGAGCATGTAAAGCAATCCAATGGTAAACAGCATGACAGCTATCATTAACGGTAACCAATATTGGTAAGATGACCAGTTAATATCTAGTGGTCTATGACGTAATATAATATACATCTGATGACCACTTTTAAGCTTGATAGTGCCTGTTACGTTCTGACTATTGAGTGTATAAGCGCTATGACTACTGTTACTAGGTGGTGATGATGTAATAGTAGGAAAGGTAACAGTGGTAAAGCCAGCTTCATTAGGACGAGTATAGCGATGAATGAAAGTCTGGCCAGATGGCATCATACAAACAAGCTGGTAGCTTACATTTTCAAATAGAGGTTTTTCTAAAATACTTGTAATTTCAGCGTCTGTTATACTGCTATGTTCCGTTATTTCATATTGTAATGAATAGAAGGTATCGATACTCCGTTGCTCATTATTTTGCTTTATCACTTGAAAGAGGGAGCAATAATACGTCACTAGCATTGCTAACAGTGTCAGTGCATAAAATATCAGTAAGCGTCGTAAGGACTGAAACTGTTGCATGAAAGCGTGTTCCTGTATCGACACAAAAAAACATAGTGGGTAAATCATAATTTGGCCACAGTCGTTGGTTTACTCAAGCAGCCAATAGTTGTTAAGTCTGATTGCTATTATAAAGATAAACGATGCCATTAGTAACGCTTGATTGCTACAGTTACAATCATGGCACAACGTTGCAAACTCACCTATAATGAGCAAATCAACTTTCTTATATAATGCATGATTATGACCACAATTGCTTCTGTCTCAGATTTATCTACGTCATCTACCCTTCATAGTCCTCTATCTACTAGCCGTTTGAAAGTAGTATTTGCGGGTACACCTGAATTTGCCGCTATTAGTCTTGAGTCATTAATCAGTCAGCAGGACGTGCTGAATATAGAGATAGTCGCTGTTTATACGCAGCCTGATCGTAAAGCAGGTCGTGGTCAAAAACTATCAGCCTCTGCGGTAAAAGAGGTGGCATTGGCACATGATATCGTTGTAGAGCAACCAATCACCTTTAAAAAATCTAGCACAGAAGGAATGGCTGCGCGGCAAACGCTACGCAGCTATCAGCCAGATGTGATGATTGTCGCCGCTTACGGATTGATTCTACCTATTGGTGTGTTAAATACGCCTACTCATGGTTGCTTAAACATTCATGCTTCATTACTACCACGATGGCGCGGCGCTGCACCAATACACCGCGCGCTGTTGGCTGGCGATGATGAAACTGGTATCACCATTATGCAGATGGATAAGGGCTTAGATACCGGCAATATGATTTACAAAACCAGCGCTCGTATTGAGGATGATGATACTGCTGCCAGTCTCCATGATAAAATGGCTGAGCTTGGTGCGAATGCCATTAGTACTGTATTACAAGATTTGCCACATTATCAAGCGAAGGCTGCGGTTCAAGATGAGAGTCAGGCTAACTATGCTGAAAAACTGGTCAAAGCCGAGGGTGAAATTGACTGGTCGCAGTCTGCCGCTGCTATTGAACGCCAAATCCGAGGGCTGACGCCATGGCCAGGTGCGTATACTTTCCTCACAGGACAACGGGTCAAAATATTGGCTAGTCTGCCTGTGAATGCATCACAGCCAACCAATGAGGCTGCTGGAACGGTTATCAGTGTTGGTCGCAAAGCGATTCTAGTCGCTTGTGGTAAAGAGAGCGAAGCTGAATCAGCAGCTACTACGTTAGCCATTACTCGTTTACAGTTTGCGGGTGGTAAGCCCATGACGGCCGAACAAGTTTGCCACGGCAACCAATTAAATGACGGCGATCAATTTACGACAGAGTCAAAATAACTGAACCTAACTTAATGATAGTTAACCCTATCTGCACAAGACGCTATCGATGATACGTCAAGGAAATAAAATTTAATGAGACAAAACAGTACTGCGCCTAGAAACAATAAGCTCAAACCATCAAGCAACCTTATTATGAATGGTAGCGTACGCGTGCGTGTGATTCGCACCTTGCTGGCTATTCAAAATGGTCAGTCGCTCTCAAGCGTCCTTGATCCATTACTAAACAGTCTACATGATGGTGACAAAGGCTTCGCCCATGCGTTACTGCTCACGACATTGCGCCAGTGGCATGCGCTGGCACGTTTGCTCGATACCTTAGCAGACAACCCTATCGACGAAGTCGAGGTTCGTACGACCATTCAAGTAGGTTTAGTGCAGTTGCTGTATTTAGAAGTTGCTGACCATGCTGCAATTCATGAAACTGTTGAAGCAGCCAAAGAGATTGAGTTCGCTCATTCTACGGGTTTGGTGAATGCCATTTTGCGTAAAGTCGCCAAGAATCCAAGTAAATTCCGTAAGAAATGCGATAAAAAGCATAGCTTGCCGAACTGGCTTGCTTATCAACTTAAGCAAGACTGGAGCGAGCAGTATGATGAGCTGACACAAGGTTTGCGCCAATCAGCACCGATGTTTTTACGAGTAAACTCAGCGGTTACGTCGGTAGAAGATTATCAGAATGCACTGTATGGTGCAGAGATTGATGCGGACATCGTTGAGCTAACGACTGGTTTTAAATTATTGAACGCGTCAGAGTCTGCTATGGCTACAACGCTATCAACCAAAGGTCTTAGACTACATCAAAGCACGGCCGTTAATGCGCTGCCTGAGTTTGCCCAAGGAACTGCTAGCGTCCAAGACATGCATGCTCAGCTCGCTGCACCGATTATCAATAAAGCATTGATAGCTAAGCTTAGTGCTGAAAACAACAGTGCTGATATAAACAGCTCCGAAGTTACTGATACTGATGGCACTGATAGCGATAGTGCTGATAAAGAGATACATATTTTAGATGCTTGTGCGGCACCTGGTGGCAAGCTTGCTCATTGGTTAGAATTCATAAGCGCTAACGATCAATCGTCGTTGTTTCACGTGAAACAAGATAATAATGAAACATCACCTGCGATTACTGATCTCAAGGTAACGGCTATCGATAATGAAGCGCCACGTATCGAGCGTATTCGTGAGAATTTACAGCGCCTAAAGTTAAGTCAGCATGATTTGCAGCAAGCAGATAACAGCATCGCATTGAACATTGTCTGCGCAGATGCAACCAGATGGCAGCATGGCAAAAATAAAAAAGCGGCGACCAATGAGCCAGTATTTGATGCGATATTGCTGGATTCTCCTTGTACCGCGACAGGTGTGATTCGTCGTCATCCGGATATCAGTATTCTACGTACCGAAGAAGACATCGAACAAACAGCGCTGCTGCAAGCAGATATTTTGCACAATCTATGGCCACAACTCAAAGCTGGTGGCTATCTGTTGTATGTGACATGCTCTATCTTAAAACAAGAGAACGTTGAGCAAATGCAGGACTTTATGACGCATCATGATGATGCAGTAGCGATTGAGTTTACCGAGGATTGCAGCTGGGGTATCGAACAAGCGATTGGTCGTCAGTGCTTACCGATTGATAGTGAGAGTGGCGATGGTTTTTATTATGCGTTGTTGCATAAAACTGCCGAATGAACCGTTTTTTAATATTGAATAACATTATTGTAGACAGGACAATCTAATGAAATACATAAGTACCCGTGGTCAGACAGCGCCGATGGATTTTAGTGATGTGCTTTTGATGGGTCTTGCTCCAGATGGCGGTTTGATGCTGCCTGAGCATTATCCAAACATCGATAGCGCAACGCTTGATGAGTGGCGTACGCTGAGCTATCCAAAGCTTGCGATGGCGATTATGCAGCGTTTTGCAACAGATATCCCTACGGCCGATCTACAAGACATCATTGAGCGCACGTATACCGCCGATGTATTTGGTAGTGAAGAGATTGTTCCTGTCCGCAAGCTTGAAGATGGTTTATATATTTTAGGATTGTCAAATGGTCCAACACTAGCATTTAAAGACGTTGCGATGCAGTTCTTGGGTAATGCCTTTGAATATGTGCTTAAGAAAAAAGACGCACGTATTACCATCATTGGTGCGACCAGTGGCGACACAGGTAGTGCAGCAGAGTATGCACTACGTGGCAAAGAAAACATCGAAGTCTTTATGCTGTCACCACACGGAAAAATGAGTGAATTCCAGCGTGCGCAGATGTATAGCTTGACTGATGCTAATATTCATAATATCGCGATCGATGGTATGTTTGATGACTGCCAAGATATTGTCAAAGCGCTACAGCAAGACGCTGAGTTTAAAGCGGCTTATAACCTAGGTACAGTCAATTCTATCAACTGGGGCCGTATTCTAGCGCAGATTGTTTACTACTTTAGAGCTTACTTTGCTGTGACTTCAAACAACGATGAAAAAGTCAGCTTTAGCGTACCGTCAGGTAACTTCGGTAATATTTGTGCTGGTCACATTGCTCGTGAAATGGGTTTACCAATTGATCGCCTAATCGTCGCGACCAATGAAAACGATGTGTTGAATGACTTCTTTAATCAAGGCGCTTATCAGCCGCGTCCGACTGAAAAAACCTATGTAACGTCAAGCCCCTCAATGGATATCTCAAAAGCCTCTAACTTTGAGCGTTTTGTGTATTTATTATTGGACAAAGACAGTGCGCGTGTTCATGAGTTATTTGAAGGAGTGAAATCTGGACAAGGCTTTGATTTGGCTGACTTGATGGAGTCGGTTCATACCCGTTATGGTTTTGCTGCGGGTAAGTCTACCCATGATAACCGTTTACAAACTATTAAATCGCTTTATGAGCAATATGGCGAGTTGGTTGATCCGCATACTGCTGATGGCATCAAAGTCGCTAAAGAGCTGCAGTTAGACGGCGAAGTGATTGTTTGTGCAGAGACGGCACTGCCTGTTAAGTTTGCAGATACCATCGTTGAGGCAGTAGGGCAGATAGATATTGCTCGGCCATCTCATACCGAAGGTTTAGAGAGCTTGCCGCAGCATGTAGTGGTGCTAGATAATGACGCTGAATTGGTTGCTGAACAAATTCGTCAGCATGTCACACCAAATCCAGCGTAAATCACCGTCAAATTGTGAGCTTAGAGCATGCTGAGCGTTTGACCATAGCTATGCCTAGTTGTGAGTATTTAATACAGCTACCTTAAGTAAAAAATCAAAGAAAGTATTTATATAAAGGTTACACTATTGTAATAAAGTGTTTATGATTGTGTTATGGTAGATATAATTGTAATATTAGAAACAGCGTCAGCGAGTCATCATTGTGCTAGACGCTTTTTTAGGAACAAAACCAGCCAATTATACTGAACAGCTGCCCTCTAAGCATCGTAATAAATGTGCAGCTTGAGTAACGGATTGATTGAAGTTTTATTGTCACTTATTTAATTAAGTATCAACAATAGAGATTCTAGATTGATAGACTCAAGCGTGATTATTATGATGGTAATAGCGGTACATATTGTGGATATAACAATGAAGATGAGCTTAAAAAAGATAGCAACAGCACTGATGCTTACGACTTTTAGCAGTGCAATGCTAATGACCACTGCCCACGCCAACAATCCACCACCCACCCTCAAAGCAGATGCGCCTAATCGCTATACTGTCAAAAAAGGCGATACCTTATGGGACATCTCAGGACGCTATTTAGATAGTCCATGGCGTTGGAAAGAGATTTGGGCGACAAACAAACAAATCAAAAACCCGAATCTTATCTATCCTAATGACATTCTTATCTTATGTGTGATTCAAGGTAAGACGCTCATTGGTGTGGATACCGGCGAGGGCTGTGCTGGGGTTGAAAAGCAACTTATGGGTAACGTAGCGGCTACTCCAGTAACAGTGACGTCAACAGCCAATAGCATTCCATCTATTCCTTGGACGGCTATTCGCCACTGGCTAGACAAAACCGTTATTGTCAATCCTCAAGATTTTAATACGACTCCGTATATATTAGCCTCCAAAAAAGGTAATTTAATAACGGGGAGTGGCGATAAGGTTTATGCGAAAGGTGTGCCACTTATCGTTGGTCAGCGCTACGGTATCTACCGCGAAGGCGAGTTATATACTGACTCCACGACAAAAGACGTCATCGGCCTAGAAGTCACACAAGTAGCAACAGGCTTGGTTACTTCTACCGAAACCAATGGAGTTAGTAGCTTACAACTGACTGACAATTATGGTAAAGAAGTACGTGAAGGTGATCGCGTCTTTGTTGAGTTAAATAACTCTATTCCACCTGTGTTTTATCCAACGCCTGCTAATACCAGTCGTGGTGGCATGATTGTACGTGTGATGGATTCAATCAGCTCAGCAGCGAAAGGCAGCGTAGTCGCTATTAATCTAGGCAGCTTAGAGGGCGCTAAGCCTGGTGATGTATTGACTGTTTATCAAAAAGGCGCTTTGGTACGTGATATCAAAGATGAAGATACGCCTGTACGTTTACCAAATGAACAAACAGGTATGCTAATGGTATTTAATACTTTTGATCATATTAGCTATGCGTATGTACTCAGTTCTGAATTGCCACTTAATGTCGGCGATCAGTTGCTACCGCCTCCTTATTTATAAGTGAGCAACAGGCTTATCACAGTATTTACTGATCTAAGTCTGCCTATACGAGACACATGACTATGACGACAGTCACCTCTCCTTTATCGGACGATCAGCGCGCAGTATTGGCGCTGTGGTACGAGGTGAATGCGTCATTATCTGCTTATCATAAGCTACTTACTTCCTTTGGAAATGCAGAACTTGCTTGGCAAGCCAAAGTAGAAGCGTGGCGGCAGTTGGGTATTCATCATACTCATCTCAAGCGTCATGAACAGCCAGAGCAAACACTCACCAATATCGAAAAAATTCAGCAAGCACTAATAGAGGGTCGTTACGGTCTGCTATTTGCTGATGAATCCGACTATCCCGCCCAACTCTTACAAATCTACGATCCACCACCATTATTGTTTTATCGTGGTAATCGCGCGCGTCTGCATCAAGCACAAATCGCTATCGTTGGTAGCCGAAAACCGACCGCACATGCACAAAAAATCACCTTTGATATGGCACAATACTTAGCACAAGCTGGTTATATCGTAACTAGTGGACTAGCGATGGGAGTGGATAAACGGGCGCATTTAGGTGCGCTAGCACAGATGGATGCTGACTATCAGGGTCGTACCGTTGGCGTGATGGGTACTGGCATTGATGTAAACTATCCCAACCATCGCGATCAGTTATTTACTCAAATCATCGACCAAGGTGGCTGTATCATCAGTGAGCTGTTACCAGATACGCAGCCGCACAAGCATACTTTTCCGCGTCGTAATCGCTTAGTTGCTGGATTGAGCTTGGCAACGATTGTGACAGAAGCGACCATTCAAAGCGGCTCGCTCATTACCGCGCGTCTAACCTCTGAGCAGGGTAAGCAAGTCTTTGCGATTCCTAGCCATATCGATAATAACAATGCCGAAGGCTGTCATCACCTGATACGTGAGGGTGCGACGCTGATTTATCATCCTCAGCAGGTATTAGAAGATGTCAGTGGTCAGTTAGGCTATGGCAGCCGTTCTGATAAATCAGCAGAGCGATCGCAATTTAATAACGCCCAGTCTAGTAACACTCAATCTAATAACACTCAGTTGAGCAATAAACCTTCTCCAAAGGTTATGAATGCAGAGTACAGCACCCTAGCAGCCACTAGCGATGCAGAACCATTATCTGCTCAGGTGAAGTTACCTCGTAGTGCCGTGGTCGTTCCCGAACACCTCACCAGTATTTATGAGCAGCTCGATTGGCATGGACAAGACTTAGATGCGCTTATCGTAGCAACGGGACTTGCGCCGCCGCAGTTGATAGGGCAGTTAATGGAGCTTGAATTACTGGGTGTTATCAGCGTGCAAGGTGGGCGGTATTTGCGAGTATAATGCGCAGCGCTTTATGTTAATTGCTCAAAGTTGCTATTATCTTGGTCAATCGATCTACTGTGTTATGATTAGCGCTTAATCTTCTACTCATCTCAATCATTCAAGCCATGACACATTTCACAACTTTTATCACCGACTCTACCTTACAAGCTGCTCAAGGACTTCAAGAGGGGCAGTTGCTTGCGTATCCTACCGAAAGCGTGTGGGGTATCGGTTGTGATCCTTATGATGAAGAAGCTGTTCAGCAGATTTTAGAGATCAAACAGCGTCCACAAGCCAAAGGTATGATTGTCATTACGGACAGCGTTGAGCGTCTGAGGCCCTTGCTGTCCTCTTTGACCGATGAACAGCGCGACCCTATCCTAAAGAGCTGGCATACCGATAGTGGTCATAATAACGATGATGGTTTGCAATATAAACAAGCGCATACATGGCTATTGCCTATCCCGCAGACTCTGGCTACTACTATTCCTGCTTGGATAACAGGACAGCATCAAACGGTGGCCGTGAGAGTCATTGCTCATCCTACTATTCGTCAATTATGTGAGCAATTGGTCAGTGCCAATAACCCGTTTGGATTACTGGTTTCTACCAGTTGTAACCCGTCAGGACAGCCACCTGCTGTGACCTTCGATGATGCCTATGCCTATTTTGGTGAGAAAATCAGTTATTTACAGGCCAAAACGCTAGGTTATACCTTACCCAGTCAAATCCGTGATGCGACGACAGGTTCAATTATCCGTTAGAAAATAACAAGCATTAGAAGATAACAAGCATCTAAGCGTAGTTAGTGAGTCATTATTATTAAAACTTAGATTAACATACCAAGTGCAACGCTAAATATCGTTTTTGCATTTCACTATTGACAGAAATAAAAGAATGGCGCAAGATGAGTTAATTATTAAAAAAATAAGCCACATGGTACAAAAATAAGTGAATAGCCATTATGAAACTAAATCCTGTGACCGAAAAATTTATCTTACATTGGGGTGAAATGGGCTCGCAATGGGGTGTCAATCGCACCATGTCACAGATTCACGCCTTGCTGTTTATCATTGGCAAGCCACTAAATGCTGAAGAGATCACCGAAACACTTGGGGTTGCTCGCTCTAACGTCTCGAATAGTATTAAAGAGTTACAGCACTGGGGCCTGGTACAAAAGGTCTCTATATTGGGCGATCGCCGTGATCATTTCTCGACCAACACTGACGTTTGGGAGCTGGCACGCATCATAGTGGTCGAACGTCAAAAGCGTGAGCTTGAGCCAACCGTGCAGTTCTTACAAGAACTGATGGACAGCCCTGAATTCGAAAATGAAAACAGTGAGGTAAAAGCGCGTATCCGCGACACCAAAGAATTCGTTAGTACGCTTACCACTTGGTCTGCTGAGATGCTCAAACTACCTACCAGTATTCTCAAAAAAGTCCTCAAATTGGGCGCGAGTATCAAAAAAATTCTGCGCTAGTAGTGAGGCATAGTATTTAAAATAAAAAATTTAAGTACCAATTTCTGTTCAAACAGAAATTTATGTAAAAAATATAAAGGCTAGTCAAGATCAAGCGACACGAGTTTCAGTCAAAGTAGCATCGATAAAAACAGCAACGACAAACGGATGTGTAAAATGAACGCAAATAAGACACACGCTAATAAAGAGCCAGCCATTAAAAATGCAATGGCTTCTGTTAAGTGGCAGGATTTGCGCCAACTAACGCGTGCTCAAACTGCTTATAACCTCATTTTGCCTTATCCGTTTTTACTGCTGTCTTGGTGGTTCGCCAGTCAATCTTGGTATGTATTAGCATGTGGCGCTTCTTATTTATTTTTTGCTGCTGCTTTTCGCCAAGCGCACGATGGTTATCACCATAGCTTGGGCGTGAGTAAACGTACCGTTACCAGCATATTGTTATTGCTTAGCGTACTGTTGATGACCAGTTTACATAGTATCCGAGCCACTCACATGGAACATCACCGCAATCCATTAGGTGACAGTGATATCGAAGGCCGTTTGGCAAAAGGCTCATGGTGGCAAGCGCTGATTGGTGGCATAGCGTATCGACTGGATATTTATCGCCAAGGACTGCGTCTCAGCAGCCGTCACAATCAGCGTATTGCTTGGTTAGAGTTTGGCTTGATTGCCCTTGTTGTTATTACTGCGCTGGTATTGCTGGTGATTCCTATGACTGTTCCTGCTATTGCAACGTTGGCGCAAGTATTAATATATCACCTACTGACGATGATGCTGGCCAATGCCAGCGTTGGCATCATTGCTGTGTGGGGTGTACATCATGATTGTGATGAGACAATCGCCCGAACTGAACGCAATCCTGTAGTCAACTTACTGACCTTTAATTTACTTTATCACGTCGAGCATCATCTATTTCCTGCTGTACCATCGAACCACTTACCTGAGCTTGCCAAGCGTTTGGATGCAGCAGCGCCGCATCTGACCACAGCACAGGTAGTGCCAGATATGACGACTGTCATGGAATCTATAAATAACTATGTGAATAAGTTAAAAGACAAATATCACAGTAGTAATGATAGTGAATGTCCTATCCGTAAGCGTTTTGCTTAACGAAACGGATAGACATGTCAGCATTGTCAAAAGCAAAAATAAAAGGTGCATTTAAATAAAGCAAATCACTATCCACCAATTATCCACAGTAATTTCATGGGCCTTGCCAACGCTATATTTATACTGAATTAACGATGACTGTTAATGGGATAAATAAAATGAAAACGAATAATGAGTTAGGTGTATACCCTTATCTACAAGTGGTTGTTCTATTTGCAGGGTTTGGTAGCTTGGTTGGCGGACTGGTAGCGCAGCTGTTTTTATTATTCATTTTTAGAGATGCTGATTTTGCACAAATTGGCTATCAGCCATTACTATATGTTGGATTACTTGGTTTTATCCCTGCTTTATTAACAGGCATTATTGTAGCTAGTAAAAAGATATGGCGCGGTGATCGTAAAAGTATAAGAGCAACATTCATGATTGGTTTTATTACTTCAGCGATTTATATGGGTGCCATTGTTTTATATTTGAGCATAAACTCACTGATAGAGGTTGGCGTACTATTCGCCTTTATGATTGCCATAGGATTATTTGGCGCAATCAACTCAGCAATTGCCAGTTTCATCGCTTTACCAAAAGTATGTAAAAGTGGTTTTGATATAACGGCTAAAAAAGAAGACGATAACTATAACGGGTTACGTTTTACTGAAAAATAATACACATCGGGAGTAGAGCATGAATATTCTAATCAGTGGCGGTTCAGGGTTTTTGGGTAGTGCATTCAGCGAAGAGATTCAAAGGCGTTATCAACAGGATAATAGAGATATACACGTCACTTGGCTGACACGTGATGATAGCCAAGCACATCCCAAGAATATTGAAATGATGACTTATGATGAGCTATCAAAAACAGAAAATACCTTTGACGTGATTTTAAACCTAGCAGGCGCAGGTATTGCCGATTCGCGTTGGAGTGATGAGCGCAAAGAGCAACTGCTTGCCAGTCGTATTAAACCGACCGAATCTATACTCGCATTTATTGCTCGCACTAGTATCAAACCCAAGCTATTAGTCAGTGGTTCAGCGATTGGCTGGTACGGCACGCAAGGTGATAATCCACTGACTGAAAGCAGTGGTTTTGAAACTGACTTTTCACATCAATTATGTGAGCAATGGGAACAGCTAGCTTTGACAGCAACAGAATATGCTGTACCTGTGGCTATCGTGCGAACTGGTGTAGTTATTCATCCTGAGGGAGGTATGGTCGGTAAGCTTTTGACACCGTTTAAAATGGGCGCTGGTGGTCAGTTGGGTGATGGTCAGCAGGTCATGAGCTGGATCAGCCGTGAGGATTGGGTAGGAGCAGCGATATTTATCATTGAGCAGTACCTTGCTGGCAAGCACGATGGTAGTGCTGACACTGCACATGATAATGCCTTGCAGACTAGTAGTGATACGTCAGCGGTGGTATATAACCTGACATCACCAAACCCAGTAAACAATCATACTTTTACCAAAACGCTTGGGGCATGGTTGCATCGTCCGACCTTTTTTACCTTACCTAAGTTTTTACTCAAGCTGATGTTTGGTGAGATGTCGACACTATTAATTGATGGTCAAAAAGTATTACCACAAGCATTACAGGACGAAGGTTATGAATTCCAGCAGCCGACGCTAGAGCAAGCACTGGAAGAGCAAAAGTCTTAAATAGTTTAAGGTAGGTTCCATGTGAAACATAGATATTCTATATCTAAGCTTTAAGTTTCATGTGAAACAATAACAGAGGTGTTTATGAGTAAGACTAATAGCAACGCCACTGTAGATAAGCTAAAAACTGATAAGCAAATAGTCGTATCTTTAAAGAAAAAAGAAGAGCTAAATATAGGAAGTTCAGTTTTAACTATGTCTGAATCTGATTATCCTTACTTTAGAGTAATGGGGTTTTATGTGTTACTCGGTGGCATTTTTGGTGGAGTAGCTTTAGATTTATCTATGGTAATTATTAGTTTAATTACATAGAATTCTATTGAAATATTTATGTTTCAACGTTCAGTAGAATGGTTTTTTAGAGCTTTGTTACTTGTTGGAATAATGGGGTTTCTACCTGCGTTACTAACTGGCTTTATAGCATGCTTATTTAAGATGTATTTTGATTCTTAGATTAACACATGAAGTGCAATACCAAATGCAAGGTGAAAAAAAGACCTAGATGCGCTAGCATCAAAGTTTTTATCCACCGACCAAAGTGAGATTGCAACCATGAGCTATACACATCTAAGCCTA
>NZ_RRYV01000078.1 GCF_014861395.1 Psychrobacter sp. FME13
TGTTGAGCTGTCAGGTGGGCAAGTACATGACTCTAAGATGGCAAAGGCGTTGATAGATAGCACGATTAATAACCAGACTAAAGCGGTGATTGCAGACAGGGGCTACGATAGTAGCGATATTAGAGAGTGTATCTTCACGCACTGTGCTCAGTCAGTCATACCCGTTAAGTCGAACTCTAAAAGCTGTAACGACACACTAGATTGGTATTTGTATCGTTGCCGTCATTTGGTAGAAAACGCTTTTGCTAGGTTGAAACATTTTAGGGGCATTGCCACGCGATATGATAAGCTCAAAGATAGCTATGCAGCGGCGGTAATGCTCGCTTGTGTCTTTATCTGGTTGCCCCTGATTTGAATTCTATACACACCCTAGTACGGTGGCGATGCTTACAGTTGCTTCTGGCTGCTCATCTCCGCAAACAGATCTAGATAAAAAAACCATACCAACCAACTCTGACCAGTGGCAAAAAAATCTCGGCACCACCTTTGAACAGCTACCTAAGGCCGATCAGCAAGTCCTTAGTCGCTACATGCTAAGAATGAAGCTCAGTGGCGCTTACGAGTCTGGTGCCATGCCACGCACCACTATCAAACAAGCCCTCGTACAGCAGCGAGAATATGAGCGCTTGCACCCAAATAATCCAACTGGTAAGAAAAGTCCTCTCGTCACCAGTCAGCCAGCTAATAGTGCAAATATTCAAAGCTACCCTATCGCCCTATTGCCAGTCAAAACCAGTGATAACGATAGCCTAAACCAAGTCAAACTACAGTTTATGCTCTCCAACCACGGTCCAGTCGCCATTCAAAGCTTCAAAGGCACACTAACCATGCAAGATGCCAAACTAACACAAGGTAAAAGCTTCAATATACCTTTAACTCAGTTTGAGCCTCCTATTCAACCAGAACAATCTGGCAAAATCATTATCGAGAGTAGTATTGAAGACATCAATGTCATGCGTGCCATTAAAAATACCAAGGACATGACTATTATGATTAGCGAAGGTGTTTTAACGTTAGAAGATGGACAAACTGTAGAGTTTGATGAGTCGCTAATGAAATAAATGACGTCATTGCAAGTTAGTTCATTGCAGCATCATTGAAAAGAGTCTTAGGAAAAGCACATAAAAAAAGCCCCAATCAGTAATGATTGGGGCTTTTTAGAATTTGGCGGAGACGGAGAGATTCGAACTCTCGAAGGGCTATGAACCCTTGTCGGTTTTCAAGACCGGTGCATTCAACCGCTCTGCCACGTCTCCATTGGTGCATCATTATATAGATATCATTTCATAATGCAAGCGTATAATCTAAAAAATTTAAATTATTTTATCAGTAACCTTCAAACACTTATTTATGGTGCGCTGGAGGCTAGATGCAAGCACATATCTAGCAGCCTATTGGCATAGCCCCATTCATTATCATACCAAGCAAAAACCTTATATTGCTCACCTACTGCCATTAACTGCTGCCCATCAATGATAAGCGATTCAGTCTGATGAATAAAGTCGCTTGAGACCAATGGCTCGTCGGTATAAGCCATGATATCGCGTAAATCACTTTGACTGGCTGATTTAAGTACTTCACTCACTTCTTCAATGCTCACATTAAACTTATCAAATACAAACGTCACATCGATGGCAGCCACATCGATAGTTGGTACACGTATTGAGTGCCCATTTATCTTGCCTATCATCGTTGGTAGTACACGCTCTGTCGCAGCGATACTGCTAGAAGTCGTTGGGATAATATTATAACCTGAAGCACGTGCACGTCTCGGATCACGATGCGCTTGATCGAGTACCGTTTGATCAGCGGTGACGGCATGAATCTCCGTCATCATCGCTGACTTTACACCAAACGCTTTATCAAGCGTCGCAATCAGTGGCACCAATGCCTGTGTCGTACAAGAGACACTCGATATAATCGGTAGCTCACGCGTCAACTCATCGCTATTCACACCCATAACAATACAGGCATCAACATCATCGAAAGGCGCAGCACCGATAATCACTTGCTGCGCGCCCGCCTCTATATGCAATTGTGCTTGCTCATAAGAGCGAAAATGCCCCGTGCACTCTAACACCACATCAACATCAAGCTCCTGCCATGGTAGATGTTGTGGATTAGCTTCTGACAGCATATTGATACAATACGTCAGATTACTTTTGGTCAGGCAAAGCTGAGTCTTGCTAGCATCAGCCTCAATATCGTTATCGGTATCATTCTCTACGACCTCAGCACTAACACCCAGTCGACTCAACCGTCCATGCGTACTATCAAATTTTAACAAATGCAGTAAAATATCAGCTGGCGCCAGATCATTAATCGCCACCACATGAATCGCACGCCCTAGCACCTCAAAGCGCTCTAACAATGCGCGTAATACATTGCGACCTATACGACCAAAGCCATTAATAGCGACTCTCAGTGGCTGTGTATGCTCGCCAGTCGTATGAAACGCGGCTACTGGGTCAGACTTTAATTGATAAGTAGCGCTAGAAAAATCAGGCATAACAAGGGATCACTGTAAAAGGACATATAAAATGGAGCGCGGTAAAAACAAACAAATACTATCTAGGGCGTAATAAAAATCAGTGCCAAGCGAATGGTGTTGTAGTCAATAGCTTGCTTAAGATGATCAAATATTGGTCGCAGCTTAACACTACCATCGTCATTAAAATCGTTTGGATTGTTGGCCACTTTAATCGCTACATAGGCATTACCCACAGCCGTCATCACCTCATCATCTGGACGCAAATGATCACAAGCCAAACTTGGATCTTGCGACTTTAGCTCACCGATATGACGCATAATGGTGGATTGAGACAACTGACGCTCTTGAGAAATCTCTGCGATAGACAGACTCTCCTCTAACAACAGACGAGTCTCTGATAATGTACTGGCCGACTTATCTGATACTTGATTGCCCAGTTTTTGCTTTTTGTCCAGCTGCGCCTGCTGTTGCTCACGGCGTTTTTTCTGTAGCTTGGCATAAGCATCGATCACCGATTTGCTGAGTGTACCACCAGATTTCAGCACAAACTTTTCATGTGCCTGTGTCATACTTTCTTCATCGAGCATCGCATAACTGGCATCTGCTTCCTCAGACAACACTAAAAACCGCTTATCCGCACCGCGCGCGAGTGGATCTAACTGCAAGCTCATATCGTTCATGCCAAGCAGCTGTAACCCCGCCAGCGACTTAAGTCTAGACAGTGCCACATAGCCTTGTCCAAGCTCAAAAGTACGTGATAAATCAATCTCAGCAGCATCTAACGTCATGCCTTGAGACTTATGAATGGTAATCGCCCATGCTAGACAGAGTGGCACTTGTAGATAGCTTGCCAGCACATCACCTGTCTCATCTTCAATAATCCATTCTTCAGGCTCAGCGACGACTTCTCGTCCTGAGTTTAGCCTCACCACTGGCATTTTTTGCGTCGTTGGCTTTTTTGTTTTTGATTTTTCTTTATCTTTTTTGGCAGCGCTTTTTTTATGCTTAGCAGTGTCTTCATCGCTGTCAGTATGGCTGTTATTATCTGCATCTTCAATCAATGCATCATTACCGTCTTTGCTGTCATCAATTTTAACAGCAGCAAAACCAATCAGCTCACCCATAGTGCCATTAGACACGCCCAACTCTGTGTTGTTTTTGATAAACATCACTTTGGCACCAACTTTAAGAGTCAGGTCGTCTTGCGTACGGACGGTCTTTTTTAAGGTTTCAACCAGCTTACTATCACCAGTGGAAGTCGCCTCAAAACGCATCATCTCACCATCTAACGCCGCAAGCTCTTTATCATTGATTTTGTTGACATTGAGATTATGTGTATACAGACGGGTACGCTTGATATCAACGTTTTGATCAAAGGTGGTTTCTAGAGCCGCAATTGCCTCAAAAGTCACTTCTTGGCGTCGAATTTGATTAAGAATATCATCCAAATCCAGCCCGCCATTAGCAGCTTCGCTCACCTGCCTATGCTGCTCAGATAAATAGCAAATATGAAACTTGGCATCGAGCCACGCCTCGGACATAAAGGCAAACTTTTCACGGTTACTCTCACCCTTACTACCGATCGGTGGTAACTGAAAAAAGTCCCCTGCCACCACCACTTGTATGCCGCCAAACGCTTTGTCGCTTTTACGAATATGTTTAAGTACTTGACTGACCAAATTGAGCTGCTTGGCATGCAACATAGATATTTCATCAATGATGAGAACAGCGGTATCTTTTAATCTATCTGCTAAAAACTGCTTGCGAGACAAGTTGGTTAGGTCACGATCAGACAGCTCGTCTTTGATACCGATACCTGACCAGCTATGAATAGTTGTGCCGTTCATGTGTGTGGCTGCAATCCCTGTACTAGCAGTGACCGCAACAGGTACGCGACGCGCACGCAGATAGTCGATATATTGGTTGAGAGTGTAAGTCTTCCCTGAACCTGCGGAGCCAGTCAAAAAGACATTTTGACCTGTTTTTAAGATATCAAGAGCAGAGGACTGACGCATATATATAAACCAACCAATAACTGAGAAAAAAGATCCGCTATCAGCAAATTTACAAATGCTATAGCCTAAAACTGGCAATAATTATAACAGCTAGAGCTACTTTACAAAGCACTTTAACCAAAGCATTTTTCATAACTATAATTCATATATATGACTTATATTTATCATTAAAAGTAAGTATAAATTTGTTGAAAACTTCAGTAGGATTAATGGAGAACTTGATCAGGAAGATTAGGTAGTGATTATATCGGCACTTATTTCAGACATAATTAAGTTATAAATTATTGCTGATGTATCGCTTGCCTTTTAAATAAAACAACAAGGAGCAATAAATGTTATACCCAAATCCAAATACCGAAAAAAGCCAAGTCCAATTCCGCGAAAAATACGATAACTTCATCAATGGCGAATGGGTCGCACCCGTTGATGGTGAATACTTTGACAACACCAGTCCCGTCGATGGCAAGGTCATTTGCCAAGTCGCCCGCTCAAAACCAGCAGATATCGAAAAGGCGTTAGACGCGGCCCATGCTGCAAAAGACGCTTGGGGCAAAACCAGCGTCACTGAACGTGCCAATCTACTACTCAAAATCGCTGATAAGATGGAAGCCAATCTTGAGTCGATCGCCATTGCAGAGTGCTATGAAAATGGCAAACCCGTTCGTGAGACACTGGCAGCCGATATCCCGCTAGCGGTTGATCATTTCCGTTATTTTGCCAGTGCGATTCGCGCTCAAGAAGGCGGCATCAGTCAAATTGATGATGACACCGTTGCCTATCATTTTCATGAGCCACTAGGCGTTGTCGGTCAAATTATTCCTTGGAACTTTCCTATCTTAATGGCTGTTTGGAAACTGGCACCTGCACTTGCTGCGGGTAACTGTGTGGTTCTAAAACCTGCTGAACAAACCCCTGCTTCTATTCTATATATGCTAGAGATTATCGGTGCTGCTGACATCTTACCTAAAGGCGTATTGAACGTGGTCAATGGCTTTGGTGTCGAAGCTGGTAAGCCATTAGCCTCCAACCCTCGTATCAATAAAGTAGCCTTTACAGGTGAAACCACGACTGGTCGTCTTATCATGCAGTATGCCAGTGAAAACATCATTCCTGTGACCTTGGAGCTGGGTGGTAAGAGTCCAAACATCTTCTTCGCTGACATCATGGATGAAGATGATGATTTCTTAGACAAAGCAGTTGAAGGCTTGGTAATGTTTGCGCTGAACCAAGGTGAAGTCTGTACCTGTCCATCACGTGCGCTGGTACATGAAAGCATCTATGACGAATTTATCAAACGCTGTGTCGCTCGTGTTGAAGCCATCAAAATGGGCAATCCATTAGATACTGATACTATGATTGGAGCACAAGCAAGCTCAGATCAACTAGAAAAAATCCTGTCGTATCTAGATATCGGTAAGCAAGAAGGTGCTAAAGTGCTGGTCGGTGGTGATCAAGCCAAACATGATGGCGATATCGCAGATGGTTATTATGTGCAGCCTACTATCTTTGAAGGCACAAACGATATGCGTGTATTCCAAGAAGAAATTTTTGGACCTGTGCTTGCTGTGACCACTTTTAAAGATGACGAAGAGGCAATGAAAATTGCCAACGACACTTTATATGGTTTAGGTGCTGGCGTGTGGACTCGCAGCGTACATAAAGCCTACCGTTTCGGCCGTGGCATCCAAGCTGGTCGCGTCTGGACCAATTGTTATCATATCTATCCTGCTCACTCTGCGTTCGGTGGCTATAAGCAATCCGGTATTGGCCGCGAAAACCATCTGATGATGCTTGATCATTATCAGCAAACCAAAAACATGCTAGTATCTTACGATCCTAAAAAAATGGGATTCTTCTAAACGCACCTTGCACTTTTAATACAAGCGTCAAGCGCTTTGCAACCGAGGTTGCAAAGTGTGTTAGGAGTGCTTATAGAGCACTTTCATATAGTAGCAATAGTCGCTTCACTTTAGTTTAGATATGAGAAAGGCGCATGAAAGTACTACAAGTAGTAGGCTAAGCGATACTGACACCGTATCCAATTTATAGACGACTGACTACATTAAGACTTATAACAAGGAATAATAACATGACTAATAAAATGAAAGCCGCCGTACTGCATGAGTTTCACCAACCTCTGCAAATCGAAGAAGTTGATATCCCAACGCCAGGTGCTGGTGAGATTGTGGTCAAAATGCAAGCATCAGGTGTCTGCCATACTGACTTACATGCCGTTGAAGGCGATTGGCCAGTCAAACCCAGTCCGCCGTTTATCCCTGGGCATGAAGGCGTTGGCCTAATCACTGCCGTTGGCGAAGGTGTCACCCATGTTAAAGAAGGCGATCGCGTTGGTGTGCCTTGGCTCTACTCTGCTTGTGGCCACTGTACTCATTGTTTGGGCGGTTGGGAAACGCTATGCGAGAGCCAACAAAACGCTGGCTACTCAGTCAATGGTAGTTTTTCAGAGTATGTATTGGCTAATGCTAACTATGTCGGCATCATCCCTGAAAGCGTAGACTCGATAGAAATTGCCCCTGTACTTTGTGCTGGTGTTACCGTCTATAAAGGTCTAAAAATGACTGAAGCCAAGCCTGGCGACTGGGTCGTTATCTCTGGTATCGGTGGACTTGGCCATATGGCAGTTCAGTACGCTATCGCCATGGGACTAAACGTTGCCGCTGTCGATATTGACGACGAGAAACTTGAATTTGCTAAAAAACTGGGCGCAACCATTACTGTTAATGCAAAAAACACCGATCCAGGCGAGTACCTAAAAGAAGAAATCGGTGGCGCTCATGGTGTCCTAGTAACAGCCGTATCTTCAATCGCCTTTGATCAAGCGATTAGTATGGTCAGACGTGGTGGCACAGTCGTCTTTAACGGCTTACCAACAGGCGACTTCCCTGTCTCTATCTTTGACACCGTACTAAACGGTATCACTATTCGCGGCTCTATCGTGGGTACACGTTTGGACTTACAAGAATCGCTAGATATGGCAGCGGCAGGAAAGGTCAGAGCGACTGTGGCAGCAGAACCACTAGAAAACATCAACGATATCTTTGATCGTATGCGTAATGGCAAGATCGAAGGTCGTATTGTCATTGATTATAGCCTGTAATTGTTGCTCGTGATATGTTGACTTTGTCTCAACATGGTCGACTCAAGATGATGCGACTATAAATCACACATGTAATCATAAGCCATCAGTCGTATCGTCTTCATTCGCATGCTATAAATGATGCGAGTCTAGATGATACGACTTTTTATATTCTCGCTCAGTATGATCGTGAGCTAGCACGCCTCACTCCAATACTTCAAATAAAACGTCTTTTACAACTGTATTTTAATGATAAGGAAATCATCATGAAAGTCGAAGCGACAGAAGCCTGTATCGAATTAATCGAATTACTTAAATCTAAACACGGTGAGCTGATGTTTCATCAATCAGGTGGCTGCTGTGATGGTAGCTCCCCCATGTGCTATCCGCTAGGTGAATTTAAGGTAGGTGATCAGGATGTATTAATCGGCGAGATTGCTGGTTGTCCATTTTATATGGGCAAAGCACAGCATACATTATGGCAAAACACAGATTTGACCATTGATGTGGTTAACGGACGTGGCGCCAGCTTTTCACTAGAAATACCAGAAGGCAAACGTTTTATCGTGCGCTCAGAAGTGTGCAAGATTTAATTTTATAAGTGATGCCAGCCGCCGTCTTATGTTCCTAGTAGTTTTTTTGTCAGCTTTTGCACAGGCTGACCGATGATTAAAACAGCCACGAAAGCCGCTGGCAATGCAATCTTCCATGCATTTAAAAAGTTTGTAAAAAAGGTATCTGACCAACCCAAATTTATAAATGTAATAAACATGGTCATCATAAATGAGAGCAATACAGACATTATTGCTGTGTTAACCACTCTAAATTTGAAGTTCATAATATTCCTATAAATTCAATGTAATATTCTATGAAATAGGTTCTTATCACCAATTAACCTATATAATTATATTATATATAAAAATATATTGTATATGAATTTAGAAAAACTGAATGTAATGATTGATTACTCAGGACTATGCTTTTCTAAATCTATTTGTTAATCAATATTCACCACACCGCGACATTTGGGAAATTGGCTACAAGCAAGAGGGCGCTGGGTTATATTAGGTCACTCATTTTCATGGAGATAAACAAGGTCAACGCTGCTCTGCCGCAGCCGCTTACCTACCACCCAGTGCAAAGCCGTCCGAACCGAACCGTTATTACCCACGCGCAAGCCAACCGTGTCATCATTGAAGACAAACGAGCAACTGGCGTAATTTACGAAAAGGATGGCATGCTCGGCTATATCCGCAATAAATCAGACACCATCTATCACCCTGTAGGCACTTGCCGAATGGGCTCAAACGATTGCTCAGTAGTGGATTTAGAGTTAAAGGTATTCGGCGTAAGCGGACTGCGCGTCATCGATGCGTCAATCATGCCAACACTGGTTAGCGCCAATACCAATGCACCAACGATCATGATCGCCGAAAAAGCAGCTGATATGATTAAAGCTAAACAGCATTTAGACTAGAGCGTGTCCTCATTTTAAAAATGGAGATAAAAACGAGATAAATTGACTCCGTTTGGCAAGGTAAGTCGCTTTTAACCTATTTAGATGACTAGCGATTGAATTGAAGAAGCGTCCTAATACTCTTTGTTATAGGGCGTGTTGAACATTCAAATGTGGTGCTGGCAGTGACTATTTTTTAGACAATATGCAGTGAAATTTTTGATGCCTAGTCATTCTAGGTTAAACAATTTCGCTATGTATTGGCAAAAAAGAGTACTGCCCTGAAAGGCTGATGCTAAAATCACCCCAAACGTCGTTACAAGCCTAGTTAAGGTCTCGACCTTATCGTCGGCTGGCGCCTAGTTTGGTGCAATTTTAGCGATCAGCAGCCCTAATATTTGAATGTTCAACACGCCCTAATGTTTTAGATCCTATTTTTGTTTTGGCTCTAAAATTCGCTTGGTTAGCTTTTGTACTGGACTGGCTATTATCATGACACAAACAAAGGCTACAGGCGCTGCTAGCATCCAAGCCTTGAGCCAATAATACACAAAGCCCTCTATCGAACCAAGATTGACAAAAGTGATATAGAGAGTCATCAACCCTGACAATAGCATCGCCATGATAGCCGTGTTAATGAGGCGAAATTTCCAACTTATAGCGACTTTATTCATAGTTGCTCGATTCATTATGATTTTTAATAGATGAGTTTTTGACAAATATTTTTTGATAAGTTTTTTATAAAAACAGTAATGTATGTTGAGCTTGCACAAATCAGCACTGTCAATATATGGCCGAGTATTCAACATACCTTATATATGTATTACTGCATCGCTTTCTCCAAAGCCGCCGTGTCCTCGTGCATGCGGTACAGGCAAATCTCGCCAGCATCATTAAAACGGACAATCATTGACCAAAGGCTATTAAATACTTTCCCTGTGTCTCTGACAGTGTGAGCAAGCTTGCCAAATCTGATCACGTAATCATCAGCGACGATGGACTCCTCCATGACAAACTCGCCAAACTCAAACATTTTTGCAAGATTTTTAAAAAACTCAATGCCTGCATTTTTACCACTGTGAGTACCATAAATAGGCACCTGACTGTCTGGATGTTCTCGGAACACCACGAACTTAACGTTTTCGTCACATTGCTGCATGGCCTGCTCATATTCGCCCGCAAATATATGAGTGACGAATTGATCGAGTGTTTGGGCATTTGATTGTGATGGCATTAGTATCTCAATATTTTTAAAGTAGATAATAATTCTAATGTAGTGCAACACAGATAAACAGAGGACAGATCAGCAATCACTGTGCAAAAATGCACGGTGAAATTTGCTAAACTGATTATTTAGACTAAGATCAGTACTCATGCTGAAAGGTGATGGTGACATGCAGTGGGATGATTTGGCTTACTTTGTTTGCTTGGTAGAAAAACAGACACTGACTGCCTGCGCTGAAGAGATGGGCGTGCAACACAGTACGGTTGCGAGGCGCATAGATCATCTTGAGCAGACATTAGTGGTAAACCTGTTTGATCGATTAGGTAAACGCTATGCACTGACGCCAGAAGGTTCGATGCTCTACAATCAAGCCACTGAAGTGAAAAAAGAAATCGCTATATTCGAGAGAATGGCGATTGATCAAAACGCCATGCAGGGCAAAGTGGTTATATCGGCACCACCTGTCTGGGCGAATGAAGTGTTAATGCCTGCTCTGGCTGATTTTCGCCAGCAACTCCCAAATATATTAATCGAATTGAGCGGTGAAGTTGGCTTGAGCAATTTACATCACAGAGAAGCAGACATCGCCATTAGAACACGTTGTCCTACACAAAAGGATCTGGTTGCTCGTATTATTGGGTCCACAAGATATGGCTTCTTTGCTAATGATGAATACCTCAAACACACTCGCTCTGACCAATGGCAATTAATAGAGTTCCAAGCCAACGCTCGAGTGCTGGCTTGGTCACAGGCGTTAATGAAACAGTATGCCTATACGAGTGCATTTAACACTAATGATCTATATATGGCTTGTCACGCTGCTCGTAAAAAAATAGGTATCGCGTTACTACCAGAGTTTTTAGCCCATCAATACCCAGAGCTAACGGCAGTTGACCCAATTAATCGAGTATCACTAACAGCTCGAACACCATCAATATTGGAGAATATTCACTCTTCAACACTTGTTTCAGACAATCAGGATTCAATTTCAAATACCAATATTCCGCTGACTCAAGACTACCCTCTCTATCTTGTGATGCATCCTGATGTCAGACGCTCTGCACGAGTAAGAGCAGTTGCTGATTGGCTAGTTGCTAGTTGTGCTAGCTATTAGAGTATTTTGCTTAGCTCAAGCAGCTATTAGGGTATGGATTATATGAAGCAGCGTTAATCAATATTCACCACACCGCGGCATTTGGGAAATTGACTACAACCATAAAATGTCTGACCAAGCCGTGCGCCCTTTTTGACAACACGTTTGACCATTTCTCCCTGGCATTTTGGACAGGTAGGTATTTGCTCGGTAACAACCGTACCAAGGGTTTTTTCCGTTGTTTTGAGATTAGTAATATTAGACTTGATAACCTCACATTCAGCTATTTTAAAATCATTGCCCGATAACTCAGAATCTACAACCTCAAACGGTGTGAGAAACACTTTATCAGCCATATTATGCGATATACTGACATGTGTCGCACTCGCCTGCTGAGTATTCAAACTATCAATCGGTAACTCGTTAGATACAACTTCAGTCTGACCAGACCATTGCAGCACTTCTTTACTTTGTAGCGTGGCTCGTTTAGCGGTTTCTCTTACGATCAGCTCTGGTGTGGGCTTATTGGTAGGTTGAGCCACTGATTTATCAGTAGCGTTACCACTAGGCTTTTTGTTTGATGGGCTATGCTTGTCTTTTAGATAGGCTTTATGCTTCCGGTTAGTGCGCCAAGATTTGCTAAACCTGTTGCTATTAATCTGCTCAACGATGGATGTAACCTCATCTTCAGTCAGTAGCTTATCTTGCTTTTTCTTCACATAAGACGCCATACCACTCGTCAATACATGTTCGGGCAACTCATCGCGGGTTTTTAGTTCACACTCACCGATGAAGGCAATCATCGAATGAAAGTAGCTCAGCTCTAAACTTAATAAATCTGCAAGCGTTTTAATATGTAGATAATTTTGGCGCAATGGGTTTTGGAATTTGAATTTACTGCCATTTGGGAATGATTGCGTCCACTGTCTTTGCTTCTCGCTACCATATATCCAGCCTTTATAGTTTTTGGTTTCGATGACAAAGATGCCGTATACGGAGACAATGATATGGTCGATTTGGGTACTGCCACCATTGGCTCTTGGCAAAGTAATACCGTTTAATCGGTGGTAGACATCTTTTTCAAGCTTAAGCCACATGGCGACGTTGATAACGGTCTCGCCTAAGAAGCCTTTGAAGGAAGATTTTAGGGACATAATGAATTTCTCAAAGAATAGCCCAATAGGCTGACATCTACTAAACAAAAGATTTGAGCACATATAAAATATTTATAAATATGATTACGCCAATGACAATTTTTATGAAGCTTGTACTTTCTTGTTTTGCTTCTGCAAAATTCTGTTGAATCGATTCTGTAACGAAGTCCATATCGGTTGAAGTAGGCTTATAACTGTTAAAAGATGCTTTATTAGCTAAGCTTGGAATATCATCAATAAGCTCAGTCACTTGTGGCCGAAGGTGCTTCTCATACCCTTTCCAAGGATTATCACTCTCATAAAGTTTTCGTACGCCGTAATACATATCTTCTTCAAAATAACTGTCTTGAATCCATTCATCATAATAAGCTGGGTCCCAAAACTTGGCGGGAAGTACAGTAACCTCAGCTGTTTCATCACTGATTAAAATAGGAAATGAGCTTTGCAAAATACCATTGGGTAAATGTAATCGCCAAACGAACATACTGGTAGACTTTAGTGGTAAAGGCGTAATGCTATTAGGGATGTCAAAACCAAGCATTCTAGTATGTTCGTCAGTTATGTGCTCGGCATACTTTAATATTTCTATATCATCCGTATCAGGAATGTTATTTTTAAAAGTATAAAGTTCATGTGCAATTTCTGCTAGATAAGAAACTGGTGTTCGCCCTGTTGGATCGTATAATACTTCAGCAGGACAAGAGTATGTCTGATCAAAAGACCATAGCATTTTATTTGCTTGGACGACATGAGCCCATACTACTTTGCCTGTTTTATATAGCTTAGACAATTGGTTCATTTGTTCATACAAGACGTCGTCTTTCATCCATTTTGGAGGCATCATTTGTAAGTAAGCTAAATCCGCTCGATCTAAATTAGCAAATTCAATCTCCCTATCAAACTTCAACTCCATAGTGGGTACGGGTGGCAAAGGCTGGTTGAAATCAGTATTTCTTAATATAGTAGATGGAACTAGCTCCAACACACTTTGCCAAATTGTTTGGTCTTGTAATACCCCATCATCACTAGCTATTATCAATGCTTGGTAAATCACTTGCTTAGGAACGAAAAAATCACATAAATCTTGGATATCACTATCAAACTCGACAAACATGTTTTCAGTCAGTGCGGTCTGACCCCCTATACAATGATCGCTTGCATCAGGGTACCAAACTGGGGCTTCTCTACGAGCTCGTCCAATGATTTCACCTAAATAGTAGCTCAATATCTCAATAGTCGAGCTATTGTGCAGCGGGTATTCTGAAGAAAAAATTCGATACTCTGTAAAGTCAGGTAGTCTTGTTTTAACCGTTAGCAACCACTCATCAATTCGCTTGAGACTATTTAGTGAATAATCAAGATTACAGTCACGAAGCTCTTTTTCATATATAAAGTCATGACGCTTGGTCAAATCATCTAACTCATTAGAACTCAACTTTTTTGACATGTCAGAAAAGAAATCATCTAACGTTAAGAGCACGTTTACTGTTTCAACAGTCGGTTGATTAGACGTAAGGAATGGCTTTTGCGAGTTAATAGAAGTCGTGCAACTTGTCATGATTTTATCGTCTTAGAAAATATTGAATTTTAGTTTATGTCGTTTAATAGTTAGCTACCGATGACTACCTGTCTACTAAATCTCTTTTCTTCCATTGCACATAATTAAAATTATCTTTAGCAATGTCTATATGCCAATCATAAGGGAATAAGTCTGATTGTATTTCTTGTGGAATACTATTTTTATGTATTAGGACTTACGCAACAATCAGTCTAGGCGAGCGTAACTGCTCGCAGAGATAGTCA
>NZ_RRYV01000079.1 GCF_014861395.1 Psychrobacter sp. FME13
GTGGTAATCGTTTAGTTGATTTATTTTATAACATTTTTGTGGTCATCTGACTATAACAAAAAAAAGCAACGATAATACGCTGCTTTTTTATAAGGGTTATCAGACACGTTGCTCATAACCAAACTTAACGAATGGTTATTTTATTTTTGGTTCTTTTGCTAACTGATTACTCTCTGCTTTCACTACCAATGTGCTGGCCAGTTTGTCATGCCAACCAATGTTTTGAGGGCTTTTTGAAGCCATGTAATAATGAATAGCTAAAGGTATGAATACTATAAATGAAGTAGAAAGAGGGATGTAGATTAGTGCTAATACAAGCGTGCGTATCACAACCAATTTGACAAAAGAAGGCAAACGATGAGTTGTTTGGTCGACCACACGAATACCAGTAATTAGTTTGCCTAACGACTGACCTCGTAAGATAATAAAAAGTAATTGCAAAGCGATAAGACCAAAAACCATAGCATTTGATATGAGCTGCGTAGCATGAGGAATACTTTCAGCAACACTTAAAGAATATTTAACCATCTCATCCATATTCTGTAAATCTGTAGGTATGCCATCCAACTTGTTTATAGCTAGCATTAATGGCAAAAATGACATGATTAAAAGTAGCCAATCAAGTGCCGTTGCTAATACTCGCGACATGATAGGCGCAAGAACAACATTACCAAGAACTTTATCTTGAGCTGAAATATTCTTACTGCTAGCCGTTTTATTTAATGACACATTATGATGCGGTGTGTGATGACGGTTGGTTGTCATATTCGCATCTTTATCAGTGACTTTTGGACGTTCAGGCTTGCCATACAGTCTATCTAACGATACAGATTGTCTGTCCTCACCATCACTGGCTTTATCTTCAGGAAATACAGTGACGTTATTGATAATAGAGTCATTGGTATCTGGGCGGCTAATGGTAGCGGGTCGATAAACCGTTTGGTTGTTGGTCAAGTTGCCGACACGCTGCCATTGGTCTAAGCCTTCATGCCACATTAAATCATCTAGCAGTACTTCACCAGAGGCCAACATAATATTGAGCTGATCCAAACTGTATGGACCGGCTTGTACGTTATTTCGAGCAAGGAAAATCTGCATAATTGCCTACATAGTTAGTCATGTCTTACATCACATTTTATAATACATAATATTAGGGTCTATTTAATATTTTTCAAATAGACCCTAATAAGTGTATCTTTAATAATGGTGTGAATTACCGCTGTGACTTGACGTTACGGCTTATTTGGTTTCTTCACCAGCTAAAAAGAACCAAGTATCTAGTACTGAGTCAGGGTTTAATGACACTGAGTTGATACCTTGTTCCATCAACCAATAAGCAAGATCTGGATGGTCTGATGGACCTTGACCACAGATACCGACATATTTGTTTTGCTTACGGCAGGCATCGATTGCCATAGTTAACAGCTTCTTAACAGCAGGATCACGTTCATCAAATAGATGTGAGACGATACCTGAGTCACGATCTAGACCAAGGGTCAACTGAGTCAAATCGTTAGAACCGATTGAGAAACCATCGAAGTACTCTAGGAATTCATCTGCCAATAGTGCATTGGTTGGTAGTTCACACATCATGATAACACGCAAACCGTTTTCGCCACGCTTTAGACCATTTTTCTCTAGTAGCTCGATGACTTCTTTGGCTTCGCCAATCGTACGCACGAATGGAATCATAATCTCGACGTTGGTCAGTCCCATGTCATCACGGACACGCTTTAGTGCTTTACACTCAAGTTCAAAGCAATCGCGGAAGTTGTCAGATACATAACGACTTGCACCACGGAAACCAAGCATTGGGTTTTCTTCTGATGGCTCGTATAATTTACCGCCCAACAAGTTAGCGTATTCGTTTGATTTGAAATCTGACATACGAACGATAACTGGCTGATTCATAAAGGCAACCGCTAAGGTTGAGATACCTTCGACCAATTTATCAACATAGAAGTCAACAGGTGAGGCATAACCGGCGATACGCTCTTGGATGGCTTGTGATATTTCACGTGGCAACGTATTCATGTTCAATAGTGCTTTTGGATGCACACCAATCATACGGTTGATGATGAACTCAAGGCGAGCAAGACCAATGCCTTCGTTTGGCATTTGGGTGAATGAGAAAGCGCGATCTGGGTTACCGACGTTCATCATTACTTTAAATGCTAGCTCTGGCATCGTTTCAACAGAGTTGGTTTGCACTTCAAAGTCAATTTGGCTTTCATAAATAAAACCAGTATCACCTTCGGCACAAGAAGCAGTCACATCTTGACCGTCAACCAATAGCTCAGTTGCGTTACCACAACCAACGATAGCTGGAACACCTAGTTCACGTGCGATAATAGCCGCGTGACAAGTACGACCACCACGGTTGGTGATGATGGCAGAGGCACGTTTCATGACTGGCTCCCAGTCAGGATCCGTCATGTCTGATACGAGGATATCGCCGTCTTGTACTTTGTCCATCTCGTTTAGGTTGCTAACGATACGCACTTTACCTGAACCGATACGTTGACCGATTGAGCGGCCTTCGCATAGTATTTTTGCGT
Source organism: Psychrobacter sp. FME13 (assembly GCF_014861395.1). Lineage (GTDB taxonomy): Bacteria > Pseudomonadota > Gammaproteobacteria > Pseudomonadales > Moraxellaceae > Psychrobacter. The sequence goes on from NZ_RRYV01000079.1 coordinate 2,559, forward strand.
CGGTAGTATCAATGATGTAACGCTCCATGACATTGCTGTCTTGGCGGCTCTTAACCGTTTCAGGGCGTGCCTGAACGATAAATATCTCATTGGTGTCGCCGTCTTTAGCCCATTCGATATCCATCGCTTGGCCATAATGTTTTTCGATCGTTACCGCTTGTTTAGCAAGAGAGGTTAGCTCTTCAGTAGATAGTGAGAATTGCAGGCGATCTTGTTTTTCAACATCGACAGTTTTCACAGATTTAGCTGTACTACCTTCGTCACCATAAATCATTTTCTTATGCTTGCTGCCTAGATTACGGCGAATAACTGACGGCTTACCATTGGCTAACAACTGCTTTGATATATAAAATTCATCTGGATTAACCGCGCCCTGAACGACCATTTCACCTAGGCCGTAGCTTGATGTGATAAATACCACTTGATCAAAACCACTTTCGGTATCTAGCGTGAACATTACACCAGCCGCACCAGTTTCTGAGCGAACCATGCGTTGTACAGCGGCAGATAGTGCAACACCTTCGTGCTCAAAGCCTTTGTGTACACGATAAGAGATTGCGCGATCATTGTATAAAGAAGCAAACACTTCTTTGATAGCGATTAGGACGTTATCAATACCGCGAATGTTTAGGAATGTCTCTTGCTGACCTGCGAATGAAGCATCTGGTAAATCTTCAGCAGTTGCAGAAGAACGTACGGCAACAGCGATGTCTTCGCCGCCGCTCATTGCTTCAAATGACTCACGAACTTCTTGTTCAAGATCTTTTGGTAGTTCTTGCTCAATAATCCAAGTACGAATTTTTTTGCCAGTCTCTGCAAGCTTGTTAACATCATCTACGTCTAATGTTTTTAGCTCATTATTGATTTTTTCTAGCAAACCTGTTTCGTTCAAAAAGCGGTTAAACGCATTTGAAGTGGTGGCAAAACCGCCTGGAACACTGACACCTAAATCAGATAAATGGCTGATCATTTCGCCTAATGAGGCGTTTTTACCACCGACCATATCAATATCGTCTTTTCCTAGCTGATCTAGATTGATTACAAGTGCTGTAGATTGCGCTGCCATGATAACTCCAGAAAATAAGGTTATTTAGTAAGGATTATAACGGTGGATTATACCGCTATATTAGGACAATTTCGAGGGGTTAAATCAAAAAAATTGTTAAAAACAGACAAATTATGGAGTTTACTACATAATTTTGAGCAGCTTTTCGAAAAACTTACTTTCTACGCTAGCGTAAAAATATCGAAAAAAGCCAATATATCCCCGTCTGACAACCCTAAATGAGACTATAAATAGCCAATTCAAGGACTATTACAGATAGATGGTGTGTGTTTTAGAAACTTCGTGCTTATATAGGTGTGTAATAGTCATTTTTAGTTCAATCGAACAGGGTATGAATATCGTTTTGTTTAGGACGTGTTAAACATTCACAAATACTCTCTGTTAGTGCCATGATCGAATATCAAACACATCTTACTATTTATAGAGTGTTTATTCGCTCGCTTTATTGGTATGAAACAGACTCTAAATATTGAAGTTATACAATTACCAAGGTGTTATAACGGGTTTGGTGAAAGAATCGCTAATCTCAGTATGTTCTAGAGATAGAGTTGGCTTTTATATTGGTTTCTAAGTACGCATCTGTAACATTAATTTCTATTAAGCCGCTATTATGCGTATAATGTAGGGCATAAATAATGTAGGTCTGTTATTGCATATATATTGAATATCAAGGCTGATTTATATAGGCGCTAAATATGTCTAGGGGATGGCTTCAATTCACTCGATAGTCATCTAAACGGAATAAATATCGTCAAATAGCCGGTTCATATCCCGATACTATCTGCGCGATTTTCCTTGTTTGACGATCATTTTTATCACTATTTTTAAAATGAAGACACGTCCTAGAGTAGTATGAAAAATATAAGCCAAAAAAAGATTATCATTGTGTTTCCAATTGAGGTGCCAACGTATGTACTCAAACAACCCTACTGAACAAGTGAAGTCCACTATTCAAAACCGGCATGCATTAAACTTAGACAGCTCACAAGCTGTTAGAACCGCATTTTTTATCTCAGATGGGACAGCAATTACGGCTGAGACATTGGGCCGTGCTATTTTGAGTCAGTTTGCTTCGGTACCTTTTGAAACCAGAGTGTTGCCTTATGTGGACAGCCTTGAGCGTGCGGAAGATACGGTTGAGCAAATCAATATGGCCTATCAACGAGATGGTTTACTACCTTTGGTGTTTGATACGATAGTCAACCCTGAGATTCGTGAAAAAATCAACGCAGCACAAAGTTGTAACTTGGATATGTATGAGGGTTTGATTGGGCGAGTCGCGGAAGAGACCGGTGTAGAGCCTGATGGGCACTCAGGTCATGCCCATGATAATGTTGATTCTGAGACCTATAAAGAGCGTATTGACGCAGTGCATTTTGCTTTAGATAACGATGATGGCGCACGTACCCGTCATTATAATGCGGCGGATATCATTTTGGTTGGGGTGTCACGCTCTGGTAAAACCCCAACGTCACTATACTTAGCGTTACAGTTTGGTATTCGAGCAGCCAATTATCCTTTGACTGAAGATGATTTGTACGACAATCAATTACCAAAAGCATTGCGTGAGCATAAAGACAAATTGTTTGGTCTGCTTATTGATACAGATCGTTTGGTGAAAATCCGCCAAGAGCGCCGCGCGGGTAGTCGTTATTCTAGTTATCAGCAATGCCAGCAGGAGCAGCGTGCGATACAAGGGATTTATATCACTCATGGCATCCCCAGCTTGGATGTATCCGAGATGTCTGTTGAAGAAATTGCCACTCGTATTCTACAAATGACAGGTCTGAAACGTCGTATTGGTTAAAGATTGATAAAACTCAATTAAACATTAACTGTTTAACCCTTGAAGATTGTTTATACCATTATTAATATCGTCATTTAATACAACCTCATTATCCTATAGAGAATATTATGAGTTTAGCTTATAAGTCTAGCAAGACCCCTTTATTATTAGCCAGTTTTTTAAGCGTAGCGACATTATTGACAGCCTGTCAGACGTCACGTCAACCAGTCCCTGAGCCGCGCTATGTACCAACCATTGTCTTAGGTGATGCGCAAATGCTAACCATCATGCCAAACCGTGTGGCCTGTGCTTCGGAATTACCGATGCAGTGCTTGCTTGCCAAATCTAGCAAAGACGGTAGCATGTTTGAAGTTCCTTATGATTGGATTGAGGGTTTTGAGCCAACGCTTGGTACTGAATACGTGATCAGTGCCCGCCCGCAAATCGATGAAGCAGAACAAAGTCCTAATGGCTATTGGACATTGCAAAACATTGTCTCACAACGTATGGTAGGAATGCCTTAGTACGGTGATACTAACTCACTCAAATTTTGATTCGTTCATGACCTAAATATCAAACCAATAAGTACATATAAAGAGGATACGATGGGAACTAAAAAACCAAGCGATGCAACTAATGATATCGGTGAAGAAAGCCATACTGAAGTATCTAATAAAGCAAGTAGTCACGCGCCTAATCCTGAGCACACTGTCGGAAAAAACAAACAACAAAAAATTGAACAAACCCATGAGCAAGTCACTGATGATGTGATGCATCACCCTGATCTTGTGAATCCTCTCGATGACACACGAATTGATATCAAATCTGGTTTTACCAAAGATTCACGTCGTCTAAAAAGCGACAACCATGCATACGAATATGACGCAGTTGTTTTAGGAGCAGGTCCTGCTGGTGAAGCGGCTGCTATGAAACTGACTAAGTCTGGCAAAAGAGTAGCGGTCGTTGATCCACGTGATCAAGTAGGTGGTAACTCTACTCATGTAGGCACGATTCCAAGTAAAGCGCTACGCCAATCAGTATTTAACTTAATTAACTTCCGCCGTGACCCGATGTTTACTAAGGCGATGGAATATAAGCAAGTACCCCTAAATGAAGTGTTGGCCAAGGCGCGTCAAGTAATACGTCGTCAAGTTAATACGCACACGCGTTTTTATGAGCGCAACCGCATTGAAGTGATTCACGGTTGGGCCAGCTTTATCGATGCCCATACATTACGTATTGAAACCGATGACAATGTTTTTGAAACCATTACTTTTAACAAAGCGATTATTACCGTTGGTAGCCGTCCTTACCGTCCTGATATTCTAGACTTTGATCATCCACGCGTTTTTGATTCTGATAAAATTCTGCAAATGGATTATGTGGTCAAAAAAATCATCATTTATGGTGCAGGCGTAATTGGTTGTGAGTATGCGTCTATCTTTACTGGTTTGGGTTACAAGGTTGATTTAATCAATAACCAAGATCAGCTGCTCAATTATTTGGACAGCGAAATCAGCGATGCTATCGCTCATGATTTTAGACAATTTGGTGTGCTGATCCGTAGTAATGAAGAGATTGATCATCTTGAAACGCACGATGATTATGTGGTCTTACATCTAAAGAGTGGTAAGAGAATCAAATCTGATGCCATTCTATGGTCCAATGGTCGCTCAGGTAATACCGAAGGTCTGAACTTAGAAGCGGTTGGTCTGAAAGCCAATAGCCGCGGTCAGTTGAAAGTTGACGACACATATTGCACTGATATTAAAAACATCTACGCTGCTGGTGACGTGATTGGTTGGCCATCTCTGGCATCTGCCGCTTATGACCAAGGTCGCTGCGCTGCTGCCTTTATGGTAGGTGATGATGATGCCGAGCCAGTATCTAGTGTGCCGACTGGTATCTATACCATTCCTGAAATCTCTTGTATTGGTAAAACAGAGCAAGAGCTGACGGATGAAAAAGTTCCTTATGAAGTGGGTCAAGCATTCTTTAAGCATCTGGCACGTGCGCAAATCATCGGTGAGCGTTCAGGCGTATTAAAGATTTTGTTCCATCGTGATACGCTAGAGATCTTGGGTATCCATTGCTACGGCAATCATGCGTCAGAGATTATTCATATTGGTCAAGCCGTTATGAAGTGTAAGAGTAATAATACGCTTGAGTATTTTGTGAACACCACCTTTAACTACCCAACGATGGCCGAAGCGTACCGTGTCGCGGCATTGAATGGTTTGAATCGAGTTTTTTAAATCATCGCCTATTTATATTGTATAAATCAAAAAAGCGCCTGCTAATATTAGCAGGCGCTTTTTTGATAGCTGGTTTATCAATATAAAACAGGCCTATTAAACCACTTACTCCATGTTATGAAATGGTTTTATGCTGCTTCATAGTGGTATACCAGCGAATGAGCAAGAGTAATATAAAGTAGAATATCCATAAAGCGGCGAGTGCATACAGCCCAGTAGAGATTTGGGATACACTGGCACCCATTTGGTTTAGCTGTACAGAAGTGTTGATGGCTGGTGTCGTCGGTATTAACCAACGAATGATCTGTAAAAATTCTGGCAATTGGTTTGCAGGCCACGGATAGCCACTGATAAAAAACATCGGCAACGAGCTAAAAATAAGAATTTGCATACCGCGTTCACGTTGACGAAACCATAATCCGAGTACGCAGCCGAGAGTTGCAACTGTTGGGCAGAATATTAGTAGAAATAACAAGCTGCCGAGCATGTTTTGTCCGCGCGGATAGTGATGAAGCTCAAACGCCCAGCCATAATAAAAGCAGCCGATCACAAAGCTACACGCACTTAGCGCTGAAATACGACCAAGCCAGCCACGGATGCTACTCATGTGCCGACGCTGCTCATACCATGTTCCAATCAGCATCGTCGTCGACATCAAAAGTGTTTGCTGTAAAATTAGAATAGAAACCGCTGGCACGATGTACGCGCCATAGCCTTCTGTTTGATTGTATAAAGGAATGATTTGTAAGGGTACCGCTTGAGTGTTTGCTTTTGCGGTTACTGGATACACACCTTGTGCTACGTTCTTCTTAATCTCGATACCAGCTGATACGGTGCTAACGGCTTTCAAAAATCCCATCTGAACATTTTTATTCAATAGAAAATAACCGCCATTGCCTAATACACTGACGCTCGCTGATTTTCCAGAGAGTACTTGCTGCTCAAGGCCACTCGGAATCACCATATATCCAGCGATTTCATCTGCCCAAATGGCCCGTTTGGCATCTTGCTCATTGAGAAACCGCTTAGTATCTAGCTGCGGGCTGGCACTGGCATAACGTACGACAGTTTGTGATAGGTTACTGTTGTCATAGTCAATGATACCAACGGGCACATGATCGATTACCTCGGTCGAATATGGCCAAGGATAAAAAAAGCCATAAATAATAGGTGCAATCATCAATAGTAACAGCACACCTTTATCAGAAAATATGCCTTTAAAAGTCTCCAAGAACCCATCCCAAAATGTTGGGGATGTTGCTTGCAGTGTTGAGTGTTCAGCCATAGAAGACGGATTTTGTTTTGGTAACAATGACATTAGCGTGCTCCCCAGCGTTCTGGATGTGCCAATGCACGTTTGGTCAATAGCGTCGTCAAGATCATCGTAATGGTCGTCGCAATTGTGAGGCCATAGACAATCGGTAATGACACAGCCACAGGGGCGTTCATCTGTAATTGTGCAATGTGTAGCTTTAAATAATGTGTGAGTGGTAGCACGTCTGACCAATGCTTGGCATTATCACTGATAGCAATATACGGAAAAGTGACACCTGCAAAGGCATAAGAAGGGGCAGAAATAAAACCAGTAGACGATAAGCCCATGCGTAAAGAAAACGAATTTAGGGTTAAGATGGCACCAATAAGAAATGACAGCATCATTAGTAAAAGCAGACCGACATAAGTAGCAATCACTGAGCCAATAGCAATAACGTCTTGTGGTGCAGCGAACCAAACAGCAAGCATTGACCAGATGCTATAAGCCATCATGGGCCAAAAATACTTGCCCAATAAACCGAATAACAGTACAGAGAAGCTAGCCTGTCTAGGTTGAGTATCTTCATGAGCTGTATCTGTTTTTTTATTAGTAATAAAGTCGTACCAATGGCCTATGTTTTTATCACGCAGCTCACGTCCTATCGTCGTTGCTCCGATGACCATTGCTAAAATATGTAGTAGTGCGGGAATCACCGTTGAGGCTAAAAACTGCTGATAGTTAGTTGCGGTGTTGAATAGACTGATACGCTGTATACTAATCGGCGAATAGGCAATCACTGCTTGTGATGGTGCCACGCCTTGCTTGACCAAACGCTGTATCTCAACACCAGCCGATAACGTGCCAGTAACGGCTTGAACACCAGTTTGGATGATGCCTGAATGTGTACCGTACTGAGCATTCACTTGCAATATTAAAGGGGCAGGCTTGCCAGATAAAATATTACGAGAGAAATCTTCAGGAATAATAACAACGGCATAGATATCACGCTGCAAAATGGCTTTTTCTGCCACAGCTTCTGAAGTATAAAGCTGCTTGACCATCAAGGTAGGACTGGCTTCTAAATAACGCACAACAGTATTGGCAACAGGACCATTGTCTTGGTCGATCACTCCGATAGGCAAGTCTGTAATTTGCGTATGAGAAAATATCCACCAAATCAATAGCACAGTTGCTAATGGTATCCAAATCACCATCGCCAAGTCCCACGAGTTTTTGGACAAAAATCGTCGCTCGTACGCAGCACTACGAAAAAAAGCCTCACTTAACTTGGTCAGGCTCATGGCTTACTCTTGATTCTTAGTGTTAGTAGACGCTGAATCAATGCTCACAACCACGCTCATGCCCGAACGAATACGGGCGTCTGGAGTGGTAGGACGCGCTTTCACCTCAAAGGTACGCACATCAAAGCCGTCATCATTGTTGGTTGGGCGCCAAGTTGCAAAGTCAGATAAGGTTGACGTGGCATAGACGGTAAACTCTTTAGTATAAGGCTTATTCACTGATGACAATGCTGGTATCGTACCTGTGAATTTTTGCCCGATTGCTAGTTGGTTTAAATAGGTTTCTGTGACATTGAGTACGACCCACTGATCACTGGTATCGACCAACGTCAGTAGAGGAACACCTTCTCCAATGACTTCACCGGCATTGACAATAACGTCATCTACGATACCAGCGATAGGGCTTTTTAAGTTGGCTTCTTCTTTTGCAACCAGTGCTTCGTCCAGTTTTGCATCGACTTGCGCGACTTGCGCTGTGGCGGCTAATTTATCTTCAGTGCGTGCGCCTTCTAACGCTAGGTCATATTGCAATAGCGCCGCTTCAGTTTGGTCTTGGGTGGCCAGATATTGGGCATAAGCTTCATCTCGTTTTTGCCGTGCCATTAGTCCTTCTTCATACAGACGATTGACCCGTCGATAGGTGTTTTCTGCCAAATCAGAACCTGCTTTGTTGGCTTGCCATGCTGCCTTTGCTTGAGCGATTTCTTGTGGGCGAGCACCGTTTTCTGCTTTATCTAACTGACTCTGTGCCATTTGTTTGCCAGCACGTGCTTGATTAATTTTGGCATTAATCTCAGGTGAGTCCATTTCAATAAGCTGCTGACCGATGGTAACAGTATCGCCTTCAGTGACTAAGATTTTTGATATGCGTCCAGGTACTTTTGCAGCGATAGAGGTTTGCTGCATTTGCATTTGCCCTTGCAAGGTAATGGCCTCGGGCTCACTGTGTTGACTGCTCTTATACAAACCATAAGCAACCATACCCAGCACAATGAGAATAATCAGTGCTAGGATGGCTTTTTTGATTAGGGCAGATTTGTCAGTTTTTATTGCCTCGCGTTTATAAGGCGGCACGGTTTGCTCTGCGTTAGCACTCGCGTTGTCAATATTAGAATCAATCGGTGTTTGCTCATGCTGACCATTATTTGATTCAGTAGAGCTATCTGAGTCGTTTACTTTGCGTGAGTCGCCTGATTCGTTGGTAGATTCAGTCATGACGGTGAGGTTCCTAAAGCAATAAAGCGAAGAGTAGAGGTGAAAAATTGATGACTAGGACACGCCCTAGTACACTCGAGTAGCATAAGGTTTGGCATCTTCTATGGCTTCAGAGTTAAAGATAGCTCCAAAAGCGACAATAAATGCTGAATAATAAAGCCACAGCATAATGACCACGGCAGCTGATAGTGCGCCAAACTCAGCACTATAGTTGTTAAAGTTTTGGACATAAATTGAAAAAGTTTTGGACATAAATTGAAAATAGTACAGACAATATAATCCAAAGAATGGTTGCTAGCGCTGAGCCTGGCACTAGTTTCTTTAGTGCGACTGCGCCACGGTTAGGGGCTAGGCGATAAAAGCCCAAAAAGCTTAAAAAGATGATACCAGTCAATATAGGCCACCTGCTCCAAAGTGCAATTGTCTTAGCAATTTGAGGGAAGGGAAAGTAGGCTGCCGCTAATGGAATGATAGCGATAGAGGAGATTGTTATAATTAATATTACAACTGCGGCGAAGGTCAAGCCAACTGATCGAATGGTACTTTGTATAAAGCCACGCTCTTGCGTGATATGAAAAGCAAGATTGACAAGAACGATTAACGATTTGATGCCTTTAGAGCCAGCATAAAGAGCAAATGAAGTCGATACAATAAGACTGACAGTCAGTGTAGATGCAGTACTAGAAACCAGATCGCTTAGGCGTGAATTGAGGACTTCGTATACCGTATCAGGTACAAACGGACGCAAAATTGCAATCTGTTCTTGCATCTCAGTGAGCGAAAATACAAGACCATATAGCAGCACAAATACTGCCATTACTGGAAAAATTGATAAAAACCCAAAAAAACCTACGCTCGCGCAGTGTGCCCAAACATTAGAAGTGTTTGCGATACGCCACGTTTTCAATAAAGGCTGTAGCCAGCCAACTACAGATTTAAACGTCAGTTTTTTCATAAAATATTTTATTTGTTCACAGTAAGATGAGTGTATCAATTGGCAGCTTTATGATAATCAGTATAAATATTTATCAGTATGCCTTATGACGTTAAATCATTACTCAGTATATAAAGTTGGCAATTGAATATCAGCTGCGTTGAGATAGGTGTTAAAAGCTAATGGCGTGCCACAGCTTTGCATCAGCGCAGCCAGTGATTGCACGTAACTATTTGCTGCTTGTGCTTGTTCAGTACGGGCTTTTAGTGACTGTGTTTGTGCTTGTACGACCTCAATCGGCGTGTTGACACCTTCTTGTAGCCCTAACTGTCGCAAGCGTAATACTTCAGCCGCTAGATCAACATTGCTTTGTAACGCCTGATAACGTGACTGAGCATTATTGACGTCGTGCCAGTTTTTTTCGACCAGTAATAATAGGTTGTCACTGACTTCGATCTCAGAAAGATCAGCTTGGCGTATTTTGGCATTACTTGATGCCAGCGATGCCGTTTTGTCTAGCCCGCCCCATAGCTTCCAGCTTGCGGAGATACCGGCGACCCAACTGGGATCCTTCTCGACTTGTCCATAACCATACAACATCACTGTAGGCTTATAACCAGTATCAGATAATGCATGTAACTGCTCTGCTTGTTTACGTTTGGCAGCGACTTTTTGTAGGCCTGGATGATTGGCAAGCGCTAAATCTTGAAAGTACGTGACATCTGGCAGAGGACGACTAGAAACGAATAGTGGTGTTGTGGGTTTGATACGGTATTCCGTACGCAATAGGCGCTGCAAAGCCATCATTGCAAGTCGTGCATCGTTATTAGCATTGACAGATTCGCTTTTTGCATCTGCCAGTGCAGACTGTGCTTCTAGACGATCCACACGCGAGATAAAGCCTTCTTCAAACAGTCGCTGGGCCATATGATCCGTTTGCTGAAGTGTGTCATAAGCATCTTCGCGCAGATAAGCGGCAATGATGGCCAATTGCGCTTTGAAGTATCGTTCAATTAAGGTGTTATATAGCTCGTTCTTATCTAATAAGCTGTCTGCGATGGCTTCTTGGGTACGCGCCTCAGAAGCACTAGTCAATGCTGTGGTGCGTCCGGCAGTATAAATAGGCCATAATACGCCGACTCCTGCACCCGATGTTGAACCTGAACGTTTTAACTCATAAGAATCAGGGATGCGCTCATCAGCCAATTCGCCCAAATTCGGCAGATTTGGAAAATAAGGTGCTAGGCTGTCAGCCTCATTGACAACACCGCTTTTGAGTGACGATAAATCAAGATCGGTGTCCAAGTTGTAAGCCGTAGCTGACACTCGTGCAAATACAAGCGGGTTGTCTAACGTATCGAGAGCATCTGTTTGATATTCACTTGAAGCAATCGCAGCTTGATTGGCTGCTAATTTGGGTGAGACTTGCAGTAAAATATTCTGTGCTTGTTCAAGACTCAATAAGCTAGGTACTTCTAATGAATAGCTACTATCGATATTTTTATGAGTGGTTGGGTCCACTAGCGTTTTTAAATTAGGCTGTTGCTGAGATATTTCTATTTCGCTATTGGTGGCAATGGTTTTATTTTTGGCATAGCTTTTTTGAATATTGCTTTGGTTGTCAGCATCATTGATTGGCGTTACTTGGTTTGGGGACTCAATATCATTTTCGTTTGCACTTGCAAGATTAGAAGCAGCCAAGGCCATGAGTGTAAACATCATGACTGAATTAGACAGAGTCGATAGAGCAAATTTCATAAGTCACATAAGCCATTAATTAGAATGCAAGGTTTTTGATATCTTAGATTAACACATGAAGTGCAATACCAAATGCAAGGTGAAAAAAAGACCTAGATGCGCTAGCATCAAAGTTTTTATCCACCGACCAAAGTGAGATTGCAACCATGAGCTATACACATCTAAGCCTA
>NZ_RRYV01000007.1 GCF_014861395.1 Psychrobacter sp. FME13
TGACTATCTCTGCGAGCAGTTACGCTCGCCTAGACTGATTGTTGCGTAAGTCCTATTATAAATAAAAGAAATTAACTCTACAATAATCGATAAAATGTGGATGATAACAGATCTGGTCTACTGTTATTACTTTACATCGTACTCGTTATGTTTAATCACCAATGGTTAAACATAATGAATCTTTGCCTTATATAAATACAAGTTAAAACAATAATATAGACATTAAGTATAATGCAATAAGTATGCCAAGCCTTATTCACTAAAAGATATAGAGCTAAAACAAGTCATAAAAAATATCATAAGCTGACATCTTGGAGAGGATAGTCAATGATAGTAATAATTTGAGTATTGGTAACGGTACTTTTAATATCAGCGCTTTGACCAAAGTAAGAACGTAAACGCTCAGCTTGAATGTAAAAATTCATGTTTTGGCGTAAATCATGGTTAATAATCAGCGTTTTTTTGGGTAAGTCAACACTTATCACAATTGCTACTCGATGCATCTCCCACGTTACGTTAATCTTGATATAAACAACTTCGGTCGTCAGCTCAACCACATTTAGTAGCATGCGCTCCAATATGCTTTGTAAGGTTAGGGCCGTGACGACCATATCATACATAATATCTTCGTCAGGCAGGTGCCAGCTCACTTCAAGCTTATCTGCCAAACGGCTCGACTCGATCGCCAAATAATGCTCACAAAGAGCTATCTCTTCTTCGAAGCTAATCTCTCTTGCGCCATTAAAGCTAGCACGAAATAGTGCAGAAACGTTCTGTAATAAAGCGGAAGCTCGTGGAGGATTGGATTCGATAAGTGACACAAGCGTATTAATGGTATTAAAGAAAAAATGCGGGGACAGACGCGCTTTAATCACATCATTTTGGGCACTTAATTTTTGTTCGAATGACTGTTTTAGGGCATTCACCTCACGATAGCGACGTAAAAAATACAGTAAAAATACTAGGGTAAAGCCACCGCCAATCAAGGTATCAAACACGATGGCTAAAATAAATGTTTGACTATTATATTCAGACCAACCCATATTAATCGTAATGAGCTGAACCAAAGCTATTGAAATAGCACTAGCCGTCATAAGCAAGGCCACGACATACAGACTGACTTTAGGTATATTCATGCTTTTGAAGACTGGTCGCAGATAATCTATAATATATAACGATGGCATAATACTAAGTATGTTTTGAAGCGCCGCGCACATAAATTGAATTAAAAAGTCCGACCAAGTTGCAATATCATAACGACGCACCACCGTAAGAAACAGTGACCAAAAAAATATATATAGCAGCCATTGCCAAGGTTTCATGGTTTCCATGAGCTTAGGTATAAAAAACTCTAAGCGCTCCGCTAGTAAGGCAACCTCATCCTTTGCTATACTTGAGCTCTTATTCTCTTGACTTGTCTTGTACCGATATGAACGCCAATTCTTCAAACCCTAGTAATCCCGAATCAAATGTAACCGCATCTGTCTCTAATTCTAACACAGATGTTTCCAAAACAAATAAAACCCCTACCAACAGTGAGGGTCAACAGATGTGGGGTGGTCGCTTTAGTGAAGCGACGGACAGTTTCGTTGCCGCCTTTACCGCCTCTGTCGGCTTTGATCAACGCTTTGCACGTCACGACATTCAAGGCTCAATCGCACACGCGACTATGCTTGAAAAGTGTGAAATCTTAACGTCTGATGAAGTTGCCACCATCATTGATGGTCTACAGCAAGTATTACGCGAGATCGAAGCCGGTGAGTTTAACTGGTCAATCGCACTTGAAGACGTACATATGAACGTTGAATCTCGCCTCACTGACGTGATCGGTGCAGTTGGTAAAAAACTGCATACAGGCCGAAGCCGCAACGATCAGGTGGCCACCGATATTCGTCTTTGGTTACGTGAAGAGGTAGATAACATCATCGCCTTATTAGTACGTCTACAGAGCGGGCTACTTGATCTGGCTGAGCAACATACTGATACGATCATGCCAGGTTTTACCCATTTGCAAACCGCTCAGCCTGTAAGCTTTGGTCACCACGTCATGGCATGGTTTGAGATGTTATATCGTGATACCGAGCGTCTGGTCGACGCACGCCGCCGTATCAATCAAATGCCACTGGGTAGCGCTGCTCTTGCTGGTACTACGTTCCCAATCGACCGTACTATTACTGCTGAGTTGCTTGGTTTCGATGGTATTTGCCAAAACTCACTTGATGCCGTATCAGATCGTGACTTTGCCATTGAATTTACCTCTGCCGCGTCTATTCTCATGATGCATATGTCACGCATGAGTGAAGAGATTATTCTGTGGATGTCAGCCCAGTTTAACTTTGTGCAGATTCCAGATCGTTTCTGTACGGGTTCATCAATCATGCCACAAAAGAAAAACCCCGACGTCCCTGAATTGGTACGCGGTAAAGCGGCACGTGTTTTCGGTCAACTTATGACACTGCTTAGCCTGATGAAGAGCCAGCCACTGGCCTATAACAAAGACAACCAAGAGGACAAAGAGCCGCTTTTTGATTGTGTTGATACATTGACTGGCTCACTTCTCGCCTTTGCTGATATGCTACCAAACATCACGCCAAATAAAGAAAGCATGCGTGCGGCCACCATGAAGGGCTACGCAACCGCGACTGATTTGGCTGATTATCTAGTACGCAACGGCGTGGCTTTCCGTGACGCTCATGAAGTGGTCGGTAATGCTGTGGCTTTGGGCATCAACGAAGGTGTCGATTTGAGCGATTTGTCACTGGCACAGCTCCAACAGTTCAGTGATGCTATCGGCGATGATGTATTTGATTACCTAACGCTAGAAGGCTCATTAGCAGCGCGTGACCATCTAGGTGGCACTGCGCCGAACCAAGTCAAACAAGCCGTAATCAATGGCCGCAATCGTTTAAAAGCCTTTGCTTAAAGGTTATTTAAACGTCGACTAATTGATTTATTTAAGATTGAAAACACCCGCTACTTTTGCGGGTGTTTTTGTATCAATCACCTCTCCTATACACGATATAACAGATACCCTTTGATAAATCGTCTAAGACCGTTATCATAGGCTAATACTATTATTCGACATATAACTGATAAGGAATGCTTTATGACTGAGACCTTTAATCCTCAAGCCAATACCGTGTTTTGCCGTAAATATAAACAAGAATTACCAAAAATGCCGCATCCTCCTTTTCCTAACAAAAAAGGTCAAGAGCTACAAGAAACGGTCTCTGACAAAGCATGGAAAGAATGGCTGGAGCAGCAGACCATGCTGATTAATGAAAACCACTTGAGTATGCTGGATCCTGCAGCCAAGAAGTTTTTAACTGAACAACGTGATAAATTTTTGGACAACGAAGATTATGAGCGTGCACAGGGTTGGACACCAGAAAGTTAGGGGCTGTTAACTGCCTAATCACCAAAAAAACGCGCTATATCAATATAGCGCGTTTTTTGATAATGAGGGTGTGTCCTATGATCAGAATACCCGTCAGATACTTTCTACTGCTCTTCACTATCTGATGCTTCAAAGTCAGTCACTGACATGGTGACTGATGTCGTATTAACTTGGCGCGCTGCCATACGATCATTGGCTTCTTGTACGGCTTTTTCGACCTGTGCGTAATCTGAGTGACGGACATCTTGACCACTACTATAGTTGATCACCAGCTCAGCGACATTCTGTGCATGATCACCAATACGCTCCAATGCCCGCAATACCCACATAATATTCATGACTTTTGAGACATGCCTTGAGTCTTCCATAATATAAGTCATCAACGCACGAATCGCTGACTGATACTCATCGTTGACCATATTATCATTACGCATAACCTCAAATGCCTGTTCAGCGTTTGACTGACTAAAGGCCTCTAGTGCATTGTGTAGCATCAGACGCACTTGATTACTGAGATGTTGCACCTCTGCATAGCCATATGACAGTTTGCCTTGTGCAGCGATCTTACTGGCCATTTGAGCAATTTTTACGGCTTCATCACCGATACGTTCTAAATCCACCACACCTTTACTGATAGACATAACCAAACGTAAGTCACTGGCTGCGGGCTGGCGTTTTGCGACTAATAGCAAAATATGCTCGTCCAACTCTACTTCCATTCGGTTTATTTCGAAGTCCATATCAATGACTTCTTGTGCTAGTATCTCATCTTTATCGATAAGCGCATGGATTGCTTTAGCAACCTGGTTGGCCGCCTGATCACCCATGTGTAAAAACAATCGAATGGCTTCATCTAAATCTTGGTCAAAACTTTTAGAGATATGCTTATCATTTGGCATAAGAGGTATTCCCTGAGATACATATTTTAGTAGCGCGGTGAGATTTTTGAATTAAGCATCAACCATAACGACCTGTAATATAGTCTTCTGTCGCTTTTTGAATAGGGTTCGTAAACACTTGATCCGTCTCGCCCATCTCAATCATATCGCCTAGATACATATAAACCGTATAGTCTGACACGCGCGCTGCTTGTTGCATATTATGAGTAACGATAGCAATCGTATAATCATTTTTTAAATCTTCAATCAAATCTTCGATAGCCCCTGTCGAAATGGGATCTAGTGCTGATGTTGGCTCATCGAGTAGCAATACTTCTGGCTTAGTCGCGACGCTGCGTGCGATACATAATCGTTGCTGCTGGCCACCTGACAAAGATAATCCAGATGCCTTCAGCTTGTCTTTAACTTCTGGCCATAATGCTGATTTTTTGAGTGCCCATTCCACGCGGTTGTCTAGCTCAGCTTTGCTCAGTTTTTCGTAGAGACGTACGCCAAAGGCGACATTGTCATAAATTGACATTGGGAACGGTGTTGGTTTTTGAAAGACCATGCCGACTTGGGCACGCAGCAGGTTCACATCGACATCTTTACCCAAGATATTATTACCATCTAGGTTGATGCTACCTTCGGCACGCATACCTGGGTAAAGATCATACATACGATTGAAAGTACGTAGTAGTGTCGACTTGCCGCAGCCTGAAGGACCAATGAAGGCGGTGACTTTTTTATCAGGAATATCGATATTGATATTTTTTAGTGCTTTAAAATCATCATAGTAAAAACTTAAATCTCGAATCTGCATTTTTGCCGGTGGCATGTTTTCAGGCAAGTCATTAAGCGTCTGCTTGGTCAGGTTCGCAACATCTGGTTGCTCCATATTTGTGCTAGTGGACATTGATCTGTTTAACAGGTTATCAGTTGTTGTCTTGAATTGATCAGTGGTTTTATCTGTACGGGTTTTGCTGATGACATCATTCATAATATTGTCCAACCTAGCTCGATTAATTTCGTATAGTTTTAAGTAAATGCTCAATGTCGTATCATTTCATTGAGCATTGGGTCTTACTTAGTCTGACCTCTACCACCAATGAATCTTGCTAAAATATTTAGTATCAAGACAGAAGCAGTGATAAGTAGCGCAGCGGCCCATGCTAATGTATGCCAGTTATCATAAGGGCTCATCGCAAACTGATAGATGGTATTGGGTAAATTGGCAATAGGCTGACCCATGTCGGTACTGAAATATTGGTTATTTAGCGCGGTAAATAGCAGTGGCGCTGTCTCACCTGTGATTCTGGCAAAGGCCAATAAAACCCCTGTAGTCAATCCTGCTTTAGCCGCCTTGATTGTCACTTGCGTAACCATTTTCCATTTAGGCGTGCCAAGTGCATAAGCGGCTTCGCGAATACTGTTAGGAACCAGATTGAGCATGTTTTCAGTCGTACGTACCACCACAGGAATAACGATGAGCGCCAATGCTAACGCACCTGCCCAACCAGAGAAACTTTGACCTTTTACCATCAGTGCATAAATAAATAGACCAATAACAATCGACGGTGCTGATAATAAAATATCATTTAAAAAGCGCGTTACCTTGCCAAGCATACTGCCTTGCGAGAACTCAGATAAATAAATACCTGTCATAAGACCAATAGGCGCTCCGATAAACAGCCCTGAAAATGCCAACATCACCGAACCAACGATGGCGTTACGTAGCCCGCCTGCACTCATTGGCGGTGGTGTATCAGCCGTAAATATCGGCAGTTGCACCATACCCTGAAAACCTTCCACCAGAAGTGTCAGCAGAATCCAAAATAACCAAAACAAACCAAAAACCATCGCTGTCATTGCAAAGCCTAGACCTAGCTTATTAGCCCAGCGACGCTTGTTATAAAGACTTTTGTCATAACGTCCTTGGAAACCATTGAGTGGTAACGGCGCACTGATTGCATTAGTAGCGTGGGTAGCATTGTTAGAAGGCATAAAACGTGTTTCCCGTATTTTTATCAATACCAATAACCATCGACACTTATTGATTTAATCGAACTGTGGCAGTCAAACAATTAGCGATTGCCTGCTTTATGATCCATGCGCATCAGCATGAGTTTAGCGAGTGATAGCACGATAAAGGTAATCACAAACAAGATTAGGCCTAAATGTAGCAAGGAGGCTAAATGTAACTCACTCGATGCTTCCGCAAACTCATTTGCCAAGGCTGACGTAATCGTGACACCAGAGGTAAATAAGCTTGGACTGATATTAAAGGCATTACCGATAAGGAATGTCACTGCCATGGTCTCGCCCAATGCGCGACCTAACCCTAAAATGACACCACCAACCACACCAGCTTTGGTATAAGGAAGGATAATCTTGAACATGACTTCCCAAGTGGTCGCGCCCATTCCATAAGCTGACTCTTTAAGCAGGTCTGGCACGACCGAAAAGACATCACGCATAGTGGCTGCGATAAAAGGAATGATCATGATGGCAAGTACTAGAGATGCTGTGAACATACCTAGCCCCATTGGCGCACCTGTAAATAGCTTGCCAATGATAGGCAGTGGACCAATGTGTTCGATGAACCATGGCTGAATATGGTCGCCAAAGAAAGGAGCAAATACAAACAATCCCCACATACCATAAATGATAGAGGGAATACCTGCTAATAACTCAATCGCAATACCGAGCGGTTTTTTTAAGAATTTTGGACACATCTCAGTCAAAAATATGGCAATACCAAAACTGACGGGAACCGCAATTAAAATGGCAATAAAAGATGTGATCAATGTGCCGTAAATAGGCGCCAATGCACCGTACTCGTTGGCAACTGTATCCCAGTTATTGCTGGTATAAAAGCCCAAACCAAACTCTTGAATACTCGGCCATGCACCGACTATCAATGAGACTAAAATACCACCTAAAGACATTAGGACAAGAATGGCAAAAGCTTTGGTTGCATTGACAAACAAAAAATCGTAGCGTTTTTGTTTGGCCAGTTGGGACCTTAAATCATTCATAAGTGTCTCAGCATTGAATAGGGTTGAGTCAAAATATTAGAAATCTTTATTGGGCTTTATCACAGCAAGCTTAGGAGCAAATTTACTGTGATAAAACCTCTCAAATAACTACCGGAGAATAGTTATTCGAGAGGGTAACTGCAAAAACGCTAAATAATATTTAACAGAAATCAGTTACTGGGCTGCTGTATAAGCTGGCTGTCCATCACTGCCCTTCACTTCATTCCATTTATCTTTGAATAACGCAACGGCTGTATCAGAGAAAGGAACGTAATCTAGTGCCATGGCATCATCATCACCTTGGGTATAAGCCCAATCAAAGAAGTTCAATACGCCAGCCACTTGCTGAGGGTTTTCTGGTTGCTTATGTACTAAGATGAAAGTCGCAGCGGCGATTGGCCATGCTTGCTCGGTCTCAGAGTTGGTGATAACTTTATAAAAGCCTTCTTGTTGTGACCAATCGATATCACCAGCTGCTGCAAACGTTTCTGCAGAAGGTTGCACGAAGTTACCTGCTGCATTTCGTAGGGCTGTATGTGACATATTGTTTTGCTTGGCATAAGCATACTCAACATAGCCGATTGAGTTTTTCATACGATTGACGTAGCTTGATACGCCTTCGTTACCTTTACCGCCTGCACCAGTGGCAGAAGTTGGCCACTTCACTGTCTTATCAACGCCGACACTGTCTTTCCAGTCTGTTGACACTTTTGCTAGATAATCAGTGAAGTTGAAGGTAGTACCTGAACCGTCTGAGCGGAATACAGTAGTAATCGCAGCATCAGGTAGCGTTAGATCAGGGTTCGTCGCTTTAATCGCAGGATCATTCCAGTTGTTAATCTTACCTAGATAGATATTTGCTAAAGTCTCACCGTCTAACTGCAATTGGCCAGGCTCAACACCATCAATATTTACGATAGGTACGACGCCACCGATAACCGTTGGAAACTGAATCAAACCAGCTTTATCTAACTCTTCAGGTGTCATAGGTGCATCAGAAGCGCCAAAATCAACTGTTTTTGATTGGATTTGCTTGATACCGCCAGAAGAGCCGATTGACTGATAATTCACTTGACCACCAGTCGCAGCGTTGTAGTCGTAAGACCATTTAGCATAGATAGGCTGCGGAAAAGAAGCACCAGCACCAGTAATATTCATTGCGATATTTTCAGCAGATTTAAAATCTGTGGCAGATGAAGACCCTGCTGTTTGGGTAGTGGCTGTCTCAGTCGCGACAGCACTATCAGCAGCAGACTCTGTCGTTTCAGTTGATTGATTACATGCCGTAAGTACTAAGGTACAACTAACGGCTACTGCTAATAACGAATAACGCATTTAAGACTCCTAAAGTTTAACAACATACAAAAAAGCATTGTTTGTGATATGCGAGTTATCTTGCCAAGTTTTTATGACAGTTTAATGACAGTTAAATGACAACCTTATTACACCTATATCTATCAGCAGCATTCAAACCATAAATAAACGATAATCTTAATTTTTTCAACAACTTAATATCTCGTCTTAATAAAGATAACTTATTCAGTTTTATCAATACCAATACATCGCATAATACCTGCCCCTAAATATCATTAGCCGTCTGAGCAGAATTTTGTTAATATTCAATTGATTCACAACACTGACAGACTCGGGGTGCGGTGTATGATTGGCCTGATTTATTAAAATTGCTTTGTTAAAATTACTTTATTAAACCAGTCGCCTTGATACATTCGCTGAGAGATCACCCGCCAAACCTGATGCGGTTAGTACCGACGCAGGGAAGTCTTAAGCACTTTGTTATGTATGGCAAAGGACGTGCAGAAATGCCTTTTTATTATCATGACTGTTTTAGTATACGTTTGACGTTACTAAAGTCGTGAGTATCGATATAAAGCTGCGTCTGAGGTTTTATCAACATCATCCGCGACGATACTGTTTGGTCGTTGGTTTATGTTCATAAACTGAAATTGTCTAGATTACAAATGCCACCCCCGCAGCTACTGGCGGTGTTGCTTTTATTCAAAAACCAACACGCTAGGACAGCATATGAATACCTCTAATGTACAAGCAGCCCTTTCTGATACACAGACAGCCAAACTCCATATCCCAGCTGACGACGCGCTTCCTACTACGGAACCAGCTCAAGCAACTACCAGTAAAGCGGATAAAAAAGCGGATGCGCTAAAAACACCTGCTCACCGCACAGCAAGTGATGCGCGATTCGAAGAAGACGCGCGCGACTTGCATCGTATACTCCCCGCCTCTCGCAAAGTTTATATCGAAGGCTCACGCCCTGATATTCAAGTCCCAATGCGCGAAATCACTCTCGACCCTACACCTATACAAGGTGTCGACGAAGCCGATTGGGAACAAAACCCACCGTTTTATGTATATGACACTTCGGGCGTATATACCGATCCTAACGTCGAAATTGATTTGACTAAAGGCTTACCAAAACTACGTGAAAACTGGATAAACGAACGTGGCGATACCGAACAATTAAGCGGACTGTCTAGCTCTTACGGACAAGCGCGTGCCCGTGACATCACCACTGCTAACCTTAGATTCGCTCACATCGACAAACCGCGCCGCGCCAAAAATGTCGATGGAAAAGCTGGCAACGTCACACAAATGTACTACGCACGTCGCGGTATTATTACTCCAGAAATGGAATATATCGCCATTCGCGAAACGCAAAAACAGCATGAACTGACTGATATGCGTCAACACGATGGTGAAAACTTTGGCGCCAATACCCCTACAGCTATTACCCCTGAATTTGTGCGTAGCGAAGTAGCAGCAGGTCGCGCGATTATCCCAAACAACATCAACCACCCAGAATCTGAGCCGATGATTATCGGACGCAATTTCTTAGTGAAAATCAATGCCAATATCGGTAATTCAGCGCTGGGCTCTTCTATCGATGAAGAAGTGTCTAAAATGACGTGGGCCACGCGTTGGGGTGCGGATAACATTATGGATTTGTCGACTGGTAACCATATTCACGAAACTCGTGAATGGTTGATTCGTAACTCGCCAGTGCCGATTGGTACGGTACCGATTTATCAAGCGCTCGAAAAAGTCGATGGTGTGGCAGAGGACCTCACGTGGGAAATCTTCCGTGATACGCTCATTGAGCAAGCAGAACAAGGCGTCGATTACTTCACCATTCATGCAGGCGTACTCCTACGCTATGTGCCACTCACCGCCAATCGCTTAACGGGTATCGTCTCGCGTGGTGGCTCTATCATGGCACAGTGGTGTCTCGCCCATCATCAAGAAAGCTTTTTATATACCCATTTTGAAGACATCTGTGAAATCATGAAGCAGTACGATGTGGCCTTTAGCTTGGGTGACGGCTTGCGTCCAGGTTGTTTGCAAGATGCTAATGATGAAGCACAGTTTGGCGAGCTGCGCACCCTTGGTGAGCTGACCAAAATCGCATGGAAACATGATGTACAGGTGATGATTGAAGGTCCAGGTCACGTGGCCATGAACCGCATTAAAGAGAATATGGATTTGCAACTTGAGATATGTGAAGATGCACCATTTTATACATTAGGGCCTTTGACGACTGATATCGCTCCTGGTTATGACCATATTACGAGTGCTATTGGTGCGGCGATGATTGGCTGGTTTGGTACCGCTATGCTGTGCTATGTCACGCCAAAAGAGCACTTAGGACTGCCCAATAAAAAGGATGTCAAAGACGGCATCATTACTTATAAGATTGCCGCTCATGCCGCTGATCTGGCCAAAGGGCATCCAGGGGCGCAGTCTCGTGATAATGCGTTGTCTAAAGCACGTTTTGAATTCCGCTGGGATGATCAGTTCAATCTGGCACTCGACCCTGACACGGCGCGTGAGTTCCATGACGAAACGTTGCCAAAAGACGCTCACAAATCAGCACATTTCTGCTCGATGTGTGGGCCAAAATTCTGCTCAATGAAAATCACCCAAAACGTGCGTGAATATGCGGCGGGTTTGGATAAAGCTGCTACCAATAAAGTCACGCCGCAAACCGGTGACTTAACTGATGCAGGTCATTTGATTAAAGAAGTTGATACCGAGCTGGTTCGTCAAGTTGGTGAGGCCAGTGCTGATGAAGTTAGCAAAGGTATGGCTGAGATGACCGAGAAATACAATAGCGAAGGACGTCAGTTGTATACAGAGGTGTAATGCTCTATTTGCTAAAAACTGGCTAACTTAACAAGCTTGAACCTAGTCACTAGGCTCAAGCTTTTTTATATTTTTCCTTTTAATCGAGATAAAAGCCACAAAGCTAATCACCAGATAGATAGGTGTTAATATTATATACATTAACGGCAAAACCCAAACAAAGAACAGGTCGCGACTCTCTCCCGTTGCCCCTTTACCAATCACCATATCCGTCAATAGTAAAAAAATATAATAGACCATCAAGCTCAGAAAAGGGACTAGAAATCCGCCAGTCAGCATAACCACCCAAAGACTCTCAGGCTGAGCTTGTGCGCGTCGACTCATCATGCGTAAATGTCGTATACCTATCACGAGCAGCGCAATGAAAGCTACAAATGGTGAGGCAGCCGTTAATACCCTAGCCAATGGGTTCAGTGGTTTTTGAATAACAAAATCAATCTCTTTTGCAAGATTATCGTTGAAATGTAATGGCTGATTCACAGGTAATGCCGTTTCTTCATTATCGATATCGACAGTGACATGGTCAGTATCACCATCGAAATTTAGAGTGACAGTTGAACCTTGAAATCGCTGGCTCTGTACATCACTTTGCTGCATAGGCTTTAAACTATATGAGTAGGTATGTCTTGCCGTCCAATCACTACCATAATAGTGTGGATGGACCTCATAAGTAGCTATAACAGTGTGTAGCCCTTGTGGTAAGTTGACGTTGATATATTTAGACTCTGCTCTAAACGTTTTATCACCTGTATCTGTAGTTGGGTAATAAAAGTCAGCCGTATCAAGCACAGTATCACCCTCGGCAAGCACCTCAACAGGCACTGATTGACCGTCTATAGAGATTTTGAAATCATCACTTTGCTCAAAACTATCCAAACCATCAAACACCTCGAGTACTAAGGGGAATTGTAGACCTTCACGATTATTATATAGCTCGTAGGTTACCGTATAACTATCATTAGTGTCTTCTATAATATCAATGTCGACTGACTCTGATATGACATCAATACTCTTATTGAAATAAGCAGCATTCGCCCAAGTTCCTGAATAGCTGACGGGTTCAATAGCTTGGCTAGAAACGCTCCAACTTAGTAACAACAACCCTGTGATGATAAAGCGGTACACAATCTCTCCAAACTTTAGCGAAAACAAACACAAGTTTAATATTTATTCATAATAAAAACTATAAAAAAATCCCAGTAAACATAGTATTTACTGGGATTGCGAATTCGATTTCAATATTTAACTTTAAACCTTCGACGCCTCATAGATCTCTTCGATCGAATTATTGATAGTTGCAGAAAATGCTTCATCACTTTGCTGCTTACTCAAACCTTCAGTAAAAGCTCGCGAGAAGCTCGCTATCATACCTGGGTTTTGCTTCAGCTTAGCACAGGCATCGCTACGGCTATAACCACCTGACAAGGCCACGACTTTTAACACTTTTGGGTGATCAATCAGCTCTTGGTAAAATCCTGCCTCTTCAGGCAATGTTAGCTTTAGCATGACCTGCTGCTCGTCATTCAAACGATCCAGATTTTGTAGAATACTGGCTTTCAATATAACTTCGCATTCATGCTTTTGTGCACCATTGATATCCACTTCTGGCTCGACGATAGGCATCAAATCTTTTGAGAGAATCTGCTTTGCGACATCAAATTGCTGCTGTACCACCAGCTCGATACCATCGACGTTTGGCTCATAGACGACTGAGCGCATTTTGGTACCGAACACAGGATAGTTTTTTGCCTTGTCTAATAATACATCTAGGTCTGGCATCGGGCGCATGACTTGTACGCCATTCATTTGCTCAGCCAGTCCTTTATCTACTTTTAAAAATGGTACGATGTTTTTATCTTCCCATAAATAGTTTGCCGTCGGCTTGCTATTAATTTTACGATCCATGGTATCTTCGAATAAGATTGCGCCAAGGACACGCTCATTATCAAATGAATCACAAGTGATGATACGAGCACGCATCTCATGTACCAAATCAAACATAGCCGAGTCGTCACTGTAGTCTGCACCAGTGACACCATAATTTTCTAACGCCTTTGGTGTGCTGCCGCCACTTTGATCCAGCGCTGCGATGAAACCTGAGCTGTTTTTTATACGTTGTAATTGCTTGTCGTATTCCATTGAGTGTGCATCCTGTTCTTATTTATTGAAGTTATTTATTGAAGTTAGGCACTGTTAAACAAATGCTTTTTGCCAGACTTATGTATCGTAGCTAACCTTATCATAGGACAGTCTGTCTGCCTATATTTTCTCAGTTAAAACCTTCGTAAAATCATGACCACATTCAAGCCTTTAGGCTAAAATTGTTAAGCTAAAACGGTTAAGCTAAAACGGTTAAGCTAAAACGGTTAAGCTAAAAACAGTAAGACCACACAGCAAACCGCTAAGAACAAGCCCAATATATTAATACGATTGAGATGTTCCTTAAATATGCCAACACCAATCAAAGTCGCTACCGCAATAACACCAACATTCATAGCCGTAAAGACGGTACTAGGAGAGTCATGCATTACTTGATGGGCCCGTACATAAGCATAAATATTGCCCATATTTAGTGTACCTAATAGCAGTCCTGCTGCAAGCGCATTTCCTTGCCAGCGCACACGGGTGATAAGCAAATAGATAAATAGCAGTAACCCAGCCAAGCCAAAACTGACAAACAACGTGAGTGCAAAGGCTGTGCCTTGTTTGGCGACCTGTTTAAACAAGATATCAATAAGACCATAGCCTGCCCACACCCCAAATAACCATAATGGCGTGCGCTTGGCTTGTTGACTAATATCAGCATATTGTGGACGATAGACCAATGCTGCTAATGCCAAAAACCCTAACAGTAATCCAAACACATGCGTACCAGTAATCATCTCACCAAACAACAGAAAAGAAGCTGTGATAGGAATAATGAGCGATAGACGCTGAGCGGCATCAGTTGCAACCATACCGACTGATTCAATAGCACGCCCAAGGATAATGAATACGGCTGGTAGCATGATACCAAGAGCAACAATAATGCCCCACGCGCTACCAAATTTAGCTAACCCGCCTACCTCTGGTTTTAGCAAAAACCAAGTCAATAGTGACGCCACAGGATAACCCGCAACGATAGTCTGGCGTATGTCTATGTTTTTTTGCCGTAATATTTTTAATAACACCGACACAGCAACACTACAGAGCACCGCTATCGTTAAATACATCATGAACGTTTACCTTTTTAGACAGCCATCTTTGCATGATTGTTGTTAATACGTTTTTGTTAGGGCGTGTCATCAATTAGCACATTGATGACACGCCCTAAGTCACCTTGAAAATAAATCGTTAAGTAGACAAGATAAACCACTGAACGAATTTAAATCAGTAGAATGTAACAAAATATTTCCATAGCAGCAATCTATTTATTAGCTTTTATCTCGCTGAATACAAGTTGGACTGCCTCGTTCAAATTACAATTCGCATGCAGCTCTAATGGCGAATTTTGCTAAAATAGCGAGCAATCCTAATAACAAAAGTAAAGATTCAAAGTAACGAGTGACGTCGTTAATTTTGGCGTACTGCTATCGATGTTTTATGACTGCCTATGAATGCTCTATTTCGTTTTTTTGAAAACCGTCTACTCGCCTTTCCTGACACCCCAATGCCACTACCCTCACCTCGTGATGGCATGCTCAAGTTTTTGTGGGTATGTACCAATGGCTTACGTGGCTGGCTAGTACTATTTATGATTTTGTCAGCAGGTATTGGCATCTATGAAGCCATGCTGTTTGCTTGGATTGGCAATATCGTCGATTGGCTCGGTATTTATACACCGCAGACGCTATGGGTAGAAAAAGGCGACATGCTACTCTTGATGCTGGCGGTCATGATACTGAGTCCAATATGGATTGCCTTATCATCGTTTGTTCATTTTCAGACTTTGCAAGGCGTCTTCCCCATGCAAATGCGCTGGCGTTTTCATCAGCGCATGCTTGGGCAGTCGATGCAGTTTTATCAAGATGAGTTTTCAGGACGTGTCTCAGCAAAAGTGATGCAAACGGCATTGGCTGTGCGTGATACCGTCATGACGGTCACCGACATGTTCATGTATGTCTCTGTCTACTTTATCACCTCAGGCGTTATTTTATTTAACTTAGACAAGTTACTATTGATTCCTTTTATTATTTGGCTCATCTTGGTTGCCCTCAGTATTTGGTACTTTATTCCGAAGTTAAAAAACACCGCCATCGTACAAGCAGATGCTCGTGCGTTGATGGTTGGCCGCATTACCGATGCTTATGCCAATATCATGACCGTCAAACTATTTAGCCACTCACGCCGTGAGCTAGGCTATGCCAAGAACGCCATGGGGCAGTTTTTGGGTACTGTCCATGCACAGATGCGCTGGGTCAGCTATCTAGAAGTCTCGACTCATCTGATCAGTGTTATTTTAGTCAGTAGCACAGTTGGTATTGGCCTATATTTATGGCAACACGGTGCGGTCGGTGTGGGTGCCATTGCCGCTGCAACAGCGATGGCACTGCGCTTAAACGGTCTGACGCGATGGATTATGTGGCAAACGGCCAGTTTGTTTGAAAGTATCGGTACGGTACAGGATGGTATGCGCACATTATCAGCACCACAAACCATTATAGACCAGCCTAATGCGCCTGACTTAAACGTTACCAAGGGTCAGATTGTCTTTGACCATGTGGATTTTGGTTATGAAAGCGAGACCAATGGTGACACTGCTGACGCTCATAATTTAGGCGAAGTAAAAGAGACGACAACCTCGACCGTGAAGCTTCTTGATGATTTCTACCTAGATATCGAGCCAGGTGAAAAAATAGGCTTGGTTGGGCGCTCAGGAGCAGGTAAATCAACCTTGGTTAATTTATTATTACGCTTCTTTGATGTTGATAGCGGTAAAATCCTTATCGACGGGCAAGCCGTTGATGCCGTTACCCAAGAGTCCTTACGCCAACAAATCGGTATGGTCACCCAAGACACATCCTTATTGCACCGTACTGTACGTGAAAACATTGCTTACGGTCGTCCTGATGCTAGCGATGACGAAATTATTACGGCTGCCAAGCAAGCCCAAGCATGGGATTTTATTAAAGACTTATATGATGATAAAGGCAATACTGGTCTGAACACTCAAGTGGGTGAACGTGGCGTCAAACTTTCTGGTGGTCAGCGTCAGCGTATCGCCATTTCACGTGTTATGCTAAAAAACGCACCGATATTACTGTTAGATGAAGCAACCAGCGCCCTTGATTCTGAGATTGAATTTGCGATTACCGAAAGTCTGAATGACATTATGACAGGTAAAACGGTCATCGCGATTGCTCATCGTCTCTCTACCATTGCTGCTCTCGATAGATTGGTGGTCATGGACAAAGGTAAAATTATTGAGCAAGGTAGCCATGATGAGCTATTGGCGCGGCAAGGCGTCTATGCACGACTATGGCATCGTCAAAGTGGTGGCTTCTTAGGCGAAGACAGCTAAGAAAAAACCGTTTACTCTGTTTAAAAACGACACACAAGGAAGTGTTTATCTTATGGAAGCATTTACACACCGTATTAATATCAGCGGCAAACAAGCACGCTACTACAACCTGAGCCAACTTAATTCCTCGATACAGTCAAACGCTGCCTCACGTGTGCCCGCGCATTTTTATGGTGGTAATAGTTTTACCGTTGGCACCTACAAACCTTTATTACAGGCACTATCAACTAACTTTGATATCAGCTCACTCGCCCTACGTGGCTACTGGTATGACAAGCCGCAACGCCGTCGCCTGACACGCGAACAAGATGCCGAAATGCTGATTGAATTTTTAGAAAAAACACAAAACAAACCAGTGGTAGGTATAGGCCATTCACAGGGTGCAACTGCCACTGCCATCGCCGCAGCCATGCGCCCAGATCTGTTTTCACAGTTATATTTAATAGAGCCTGTGACATTTACCAAAAGACAAGCTCGGCTATATAACCTATTGCCACGTAAGGTTCTGCTCAATCGCGAGCCTTTTAAAAGCACACTGACCAAGCAAGCTATTTGGTCAAGCATCGAAGATTATTATGAATACTTGCGCGCACAGCCTGCTTATAGGCGTATTAGCGACACACACTTGCGAGTGTTTGCCGAGCAAAGCTTGGTCAAGAATACTGATGGTACTTACATACTAATATTTGCGCCAGAGCAAGAGCTTGCCAACTATTTTGGCGCGCCTTATATTGATAGCGCACTCAAACAACTTAAATGCCCTTATACCCTCATTACTGGCAAGCCAACCTTATTTATCAATGATAAAGTGCGTAAACAATGGCGCAAGTTTGTACCTGACAGCCGCATCGTTTCTCTACTAGAATACGGACACTTATTACCGATGGAAGCACCTGACCTATGCGCTCAGATCATCCATGATTATTATCAAATCAACAAATAAGCTGGTACATGCCTGATCTTTTTTCTCCTGCACCGACTGACAACCTACTGCCTTATGATGGCAAGGTAAATGACTTAGGCATGGTTATCGAAAATACCGATGAGGTGTATCAGGCTTTATTGACTGAGCTACCGTGGCAGTCTGATGTCGTGACACTGTTTGGAAAGACCCACATCACCACTCGCCAAATCGTTTGGATGGGCGAAAGTAATACCACTTATCAATACTCTGGACAATCACATCAGGCTATTGCATGGTCCGCCACTGTGTTTCACATGAAACAATACGTTGAGCAGCAACTATCAAATATTGGTATCAACGTTGATTTTAATTGCTGCCTGCTTAACTATTATCCTTCTGGTAATGATGGTATGGGCTATCATGCCGATGATGAAAAAGAGCTGGGTGCTCAGCCAATCATCGCATCTCTATCGCTTGGTGCCACACGAAAATTTGTTTTGAAACACAAAGAAACTCAAGACAAAGTTGAGCTTCATCTTGAGTCAGGTCAGTTAATTGTCATGCATGGTGATACTCAAAAGTATTGGAAACATACCATTACCAAAACTAAAGCGGTCTCAACAGTGCGTATTAGCCTAACGTTTCGACAAATACTGTAGCTTTAGATTCAATTCGCCTTAGATTCAATTCGCCTTAGATTCAATTCGCCTTAGATTCAATTCGCCTTAGATTTAATTCGCCTTAGATTTAATTCGCCTTAGATTTAATTCGCCTTAGATTTAATTCGCCTTAGATTTAATTCGCCTTAGATTTAATTCGCCTTAGATTTAATTTGCCTTAGATTTAATATAGTCTAGAGCGTGTCTTAGCTTGCTTTTAAAACAATCTTGCCAAACGCATTGCCTTTTTGTAGCTCATGATGCGCCGCCACCACCTCTGATAATGGATAAACTTGCTGAATACGTAACGTCAGCGCACCATCTGCCACCAGTTGTAGCACTCTAGCCATATCTTCACCATTACGCTGCGATTTATAACCTGCAACTTTCAGATTTTTTTGACTACCCGCTTCTTTGAGTTTGTCGACCCAAATCGTTGGTAACACATAAACACTACCTTCAGACTTCACAACATCAAGCGCTCGTATGCCTGCATCACCGCCAACCAAATCTAGCAGCACATCCGCCTTCAGCTCAGGAAAAGCATCGTCTTTGGTATAATCGATCCAACCTGCCAGCTTAGATATTTCTATTAATTCATCCAGCTTGGCATATTTTTCTGGTGAGCAAATAACGGTTACCTTGATATTATTGTTAGCCACTTTACCCATTAATAACTGAATCAATAAATGACCGACACCACCGGCTGGTGCATTGATCACCACATGCTCGCCGTCTTTAATATTAGCAAACTCTACAAACTGTATCGCCGTTTGTCCGATACAAGGCAATGCACCTGCTTGCTCTAGTGTCACTGGTTCTGGTACTTTTGCTAGCAGAGTAGCATCGACTGCCACATACTCAGCATAACCACCGCCACTGAAGGTCAGAGCAGCAACTTGATCACCAGTACTGAAATGCTCGCTATTGCTATCAACCACAATGCCTGACACATCGAAGCCCAGTATTGCAGACTCATGGTTATCGAACTTATCTTTTTGGATAGCTGCCGCGCCCCAGCCTTTACCTTGGCGTGTCTTGTAGTCGACAGGGTTAATACCTGCATAAGCAATTTTCACCAATACTTGATCGTCAGCCAATTCTGGCATCGCTACACCATCTTGATATTGCATCACTTCAGGCGCACCAAACTCATTGATCAGCACAGCATGTTGAGCGTTTGGTCGTTGGCTATTAGACATCGTTATATATCCTTATATGTTATCGGGTGCTTTGTTACCCCAATTTTTTGATGAGTTTTATTTTATTTGACGCTTTGTTCTGTAGTCAGTTTACTATAAAACAAATACAGCGATATATTAGGGTCTATTGAACATTCAACAAACCCTAATATGGACAGCGAGGATGAAGATGTAGCGGATTTATATGGATTTGACTATATTTTACAATAGCGCCAACTCCGCACTGATTGGCAGATGATCCGACAGCGTCGACCATGGTTTTCCTGTATGCACCCAAGCATCTTTTATTCTTAGATTACGTACATAAATGCGATCTAAGCTTAGTACTGGCAACTTGGCTGGGAAGGTTGGTAACAGTTTGCCATGACAGTGTTTGAAAGCTTCTATCATACCCAAATCATGCGCCAGTTTATCACAGGACATTTTTTTCCAGTCGTTAAAGTCACCCGCCAAAATCAAGGGCTGATCATCAGCAATCTCATGACATATATAATTAGCAATGGCCTCGTACTGCTTAATACGATCGCGCTCAAATAAATTCAAATGCGCACACAACACAACCACTGGCCTCTCCCAGCCTATTGGCTGTACTTCACAATGCAACACGCCACGCTGCTCAAGCTTATTGACGGTGATATTGACATTGTGTTTTGGATCTAAGGGAAAACGGCTCAATACTGCATTCCCATGATGGCCATTTTCATATTCGCAGTTTTTGCCATAGCTGTTTTGCAGCTTCAGATACTCACCGAACCACTCATGTTGGGACTGATCCGGATATTCATTGTATTGTAGATTGCGCTTGAGGTTCTGACCTTGCACTTCTTGCAGACACAACACGTCAGAACCCACGATATCCAGAGCTTGGGCGATGCCTTGCATTTTGACTTGGCGGTTTAATGGCGACATGCCTTTATGAATGTTATAGCTGGTTAAAATAAAAGAATTTGTGGTTGTCATAGATTTAGTCATCATACTTAAAATAAATGGAACATTGATTATCTCGCCACACTGATTTCAAATGACGCCTAAACATTACTTTATTGTGCTCCGATAATTCAGATTGCTGTAACAGTTTTTCGTCAATTGTGTATTCACCACCATAATTATTTGGCTTGACTGGTAAACCCGTTTTGGAATCACATATTGCCGAGTTACCACGGATAGCAAATTTTTGTTTACCTTCATACATGATGATTTTCATTTCGTCGTAACTGACATCACCGCGACAACCGATATAATAAGGAACGCTCACCTCAGCCACACCGTTATTATTAATGTCAGTCACTACGGCAGTTTCCTTAGTATAACGGGCAATCACATCTAAATCGCAGGGTACATAGTCATATATTTGCCATACTCGACGTGTTGCTTGATCTACGTTGTACAAATGACTGATTACTTCTCCTGCGGGACTGTCAAAAGTGGCAGCGTAATCAAGACGCTGTAACTGAACCAGATAATTGGTACCTGTAGCATCGACCCATGAACTAATAGCCACAATATCCTTATTATTCAGCTTCAATTTATTCAGCGTGGAGCTTGTTTGGTAATATTTTTGCACAGTAGCAGGTAACTGACTCCACGCCAAATGATTTATAGAGATAGTATTAATATTGGAAGCACTATAACTATAGCTAGAGTTAAGCGCGAGCATTAGTGTGACACTTAGTACTTTGATAGCCTTGCTTGTACGCTGGTTCATCATAATAAGTGCCTAATGTATAAGTTAAGAGGAATATCTTAAAAGTATGTTGAATCAAACACGCATCAATGTAAAAAAGCATTGATTCTTATTGAACCAATGCTCCCATACTATACCTATATGCCATCAATGGCTAATTCGAACACCGCTATTAATCATAGTTAGTTTTAAAACATACCCTAGCAAATTAGTAACGAGTCACCAATGCAATTGGCTGATCTTTACCCATAATAGCTTCTGGTAAAAATACAGCCTTACCACCATTATGAATGACATGCTCAATGATTTCACCCACTGCATCGTCCGTGATACCTTCGGCGGTAGCATCGTCTGTGATACTCAATGTCTGCGCGTTTTCATCGATCTTAGCGGATTGTATATAACCACGGCGGACGTAAAGTGTCTCACCCACACCTTGAAATGCGCTGCGATAGACCTCTTGTAAGTCTGTCTGCAACATATTGGCACCGCGAGCTTTGTCAATCTCTCCCATGGCTGCCTGATGTAGCGACTGTCGATAGTTTTCTACTGCCTCTTGCACACTGTCGATAATATGCTGAGCACTACCATCTTCTAACTTAGTCGCATTTGATACCGTCGCAATGATGTTGTCTGGACGGTCGCATACTTCTTTATAGTAGCCAATATTTTTGGCATCGCCGACTACCACGAGCGGCATTTTATGCTCGCCCCACAGCTCTTGCACACTCTTATCTACTTGGTTAAAAAACTCTTTTAGATAACTGCTTTCGTTATTTGATGAGCGATCTGTTCCACCATCTCCAGTGGTATACAAGCCATTATTTTCAACAGGGAAGCGAATATTCTCCATATTGCTTTGTGCGTCATCTTCTTTATCGAATTCTCTGACGACGCGATCATTGGACGCTTCAATCAAACGCGCACCCTCACGGGTCAACACCACTACATAATAGTGAACGGCACTTGCCATATCACGTACCAAGTCGCGAGTCGCGAAACGATGTGAAATCATAACGCGCTCAGTCGTATCGATAGGCATACGGATCACTTGCACATCGTCAGTACTAGCAAAGATAGCCAAAGTATCGAGATTGTGATTATGATTCAGCTCTTTGGTTTTTGTATAAATGTTGTCTAAAATCGAGGTCGCAGTATGCTTATCGTACTCATTCGTTAGACGCTCTTCGACTATTTTTAATTGGTTTTTTAGGGCAATCGAATCTTTTTCATTAGCGGGATGCTCACGATGAGTCTTTACAAAGATACTGACTGCTGGGTTGGCATTACTATCACGCAGACTTTTGAGAGTTGCTTTCATATATTGCTCCTTGTTTTGTTATGACTTACGTTTAACCTTATCAATGGTTCATGTACCAGTTAATAATCAGCAATAGCCGTACGTCACTTCCTTTTCGACAATCTTATCGCTATTGCGTTTTTATAGTAGTGCATATTTAACAGTACATGCTTTTAAAAAGTGCTTTTAAAAAATGTTATTTTATATAGGTATTCAACATCATATAAGTACTTAACATATTGATATCTAAATATATTACATCTACATTTCTTATATAACTCATTTGATACTAACAACAAAAACCTGCTATCGACAGAGCCAACTTGCAAACAAATGATGTTCCTTTGTAAGTAGAGTTATTCTTAACATAATAAAAAATTAATAGACGACCTCATTTTGGTGGTATCACTTCTTTGCAATCTGTATGTTGAGTACCTAGGTTGTATTTTTATCAAATGAACCCATCTTTTATATAAGGCTTATACAACATCATACTTACCCAATAATAATTCATTCACTAAGACACCATACCGGATCATTCTATGTCACCTATTACAGCAGATTTACATCTTGTCGATTTTGCGACTGCCACACCAAACAGTTTGCAAGAGCAAGTTATTGCAGCTATCGACGATGCAAATGCCTTTCTAGATACAATAGCCACACCGAACAATAGCAATGATGATGCTACTGATCTAAGTGCTGAGCAAGCACTGGCAGATGTAATGGTTTTTGATCATATCAATCTGGCTCTAGATCGCAGTTGGGGTGTTTTATCGCATCTCAATAGCGTGACAAGTAATGATGAAATCCGTCATGTACATCATGAATTGCTGCCTAAACTATCGGCGTATGGCACTCGTGTAGGACAGCATCAGTCATTGTTTAGCCGCTACCAAACCATCGTGAATGATACAGATTTTTTTGTGGCACTTGAGCCTGCACGGGCCCGTGCGATCGAACTTGCGCTGCGTAGCTTTCAGCTATCGGGGGTCGCTCTACCGAAGGCTGAACAAAAAGACTTTGCCGCCATTCAAAGTAAACTATCCACGTTATCAGCGACATTTTCAGATCATATTTTGGACGCCACACAAGCGTTTGCACTGCCTTTGACAGAGAGCCAATTGGCCGGTTTGACCGAGAGTGGTCTGGCACTTTTAGCGGATGCAGGTGAGCAGTACAAGGCTCGTCAGCTTGCGAGCGGTGAACTCACACAAGCAGATATCGACAAACTACCGACGCCTTATTATGTCGCAAGCTTAAATATACCTGTCTATCTCGCTATCATGACCCATGCTGATGATCGCAGTCTGCGTGAGACGCTATATCAGGCTTATGTCACTCGTGCTTCAGAGTTTGACCAGCATACCAATGCCAAAGGTGAGTCGCTCAATAACGCTGATATTATGAGTCAGATTCTACAATTACGTGAGCAGAAAGCTAAACTACTCGGCTTTAATAATTATGCCGAGGTATCACTATCGACCAAGATGGCTGATAGCGTCACGGAAGTTGAGACGTTTTTACGGGATTTGGCCACACAAGCGACACCTACTGCTAAGCAAGACTTAGCACAACTGCAACAGTATGCGAAGGATTATAATATTAATGATTTGCAACCATGGGATAGTGCTTATATCGCTGAAAAAGTAAAACAAAGCGAATTCAGCTTATCACAAGAAGAAATTCGCCCTTACTTCCCATTACCGAAAGTCATTAGTGGCTTGTTTGCTATCGTAGAACGCCTGTACGGTATCAAAGTACAGGAGCAAATCAATTACAGTAACGAACACAGTAGTAAACAAGAATCTGTGTCACGCTGGCATGATGACGTTCGTTTCTATCAACTATTTGATGCTGACGACCGCTTAATTGGTGGTTTTTACTTTGACCTATTTGCCCGTAGCGGCAAGCGCGGCGGCGCATGGATGAGTGGTTTTCAGTCGCGTTATACTTATGACGAACAAGACCACCAACAGCTACCTGTTTGCTTTATGGTAGGTAACTTCACTCCTGCACTTGCGGGCAAACCAAGCTTATTGACGCATAACGAAGTATTGACCTTATTCCATGAGTTCGGTCACGGTCTACATCATTTATTAACACAAGTAACTGTCGGTGATGTCGCTGGTGTCAATGGCGTCGAATGGGATGCCGTCGAGCTACCAAGCCAGTTTATGGAAAACTGGGCGTGGGATGCAGAAGGTATCGCGCTGATTAGTAGTCATGTCGAAACAGGTGAACCACTACCTAAAGACAAACTCGATGCCCTATTGGCTGCCAAAAACTTTCAAAGCGGTATGCAAACATTACGTCAAATCGAATTTGCTCTTTTTGATCTGCTGATGCATGCACAGACACCAGCGCCCGATTATGAGGGTATTTTAGCAACCTTAAATACCGTGCGTAGCGATATTGCCATTATGCAAACGCCTGACTATAACCGCTTTGCCAATGGTTTTAGCCACATCTTTGCAGGTGGTTACGCTGCTGGTTATTACTCTTATAAATGGGCAGAGCTACTATCTGCAGACGCTTTTAGTAAGTTTGAAGAAGAAGGTATTTTTAACCCAGCCACAGGCAAAGCTTTTCGCGAGACTATCTTATCCGTTGGCGGTAGCTTCCCAGCCAAGACTAATTTTGAAAACTTCCGTGGTCGCAGTGCTAGCATCGAGGCCCTGCTACGCCACAGTGGTTTTGATGTGGCTAAAAATACCGATACGACCAATCCCCAAATGACTAGCGAGGTCATATAAATGCGTTATCAGTCATCAAGGCCAAAACGGCGTTTTTTAGCAGGTGTTCGCTGTCCAAAATGCCAGGCGATGGATGCGGTGGTGCAAGTGAATATCGTTGATCCAGAGCCTGACGAATATATTGAATGTACACAATGTGGACATACAGAGCATCGCCCTGACCCTGACGCTATCAGTGCTAAGAATCATCTCGAAGGTCAGCTGATTCACGATGCGATGAGCACAGGCACTAGCGGCACCGTCAAATTTAAATCCTAAACATGTGCTGATTTTCAACGTCAAGTTAAAATAGCTAAAAGCCTATCTATCAATAGATAGGCTTTTTATTTTGAGTTTGCTATAGTATATACAATTACATTTCTGACATAAATCGACAACAGTATGAAAAATCCAAATATGCGTCCTTTGCCCACAAAATCACTAAAAGAAAATGCTAGCAAACCATGGAAAAAATGGTTGTTAGTTTTAGTATTGGCAACCATACTTATTGGTTATTTGATTTGGAAAGTAGCTTTGTCTAATACCAACCAACCTTTTCCTGTCACGAAACAGATTGAAGCAACGCAGCCTGTTTCTACGCCACTCGATAGTGCAGCGAGTGACTCGGGTAATGAAACTCCAGAAGTAGAGGACAGTAGCGAGGCTTCTTCTTTAAATGGTGATGTGCTTACCCCTGAAACCATCTTAAATGCGCCATTACCAGAAAGTGATAGCTTGGCTAAAGAAGAGATAGATCGTTTAGATGACGAGCTTAAGCGTCTGACTGAACAAGAAAAACTTGCCGCTGAACAACTGGCTATGAACAAACAGTTGGCTGAAATGAAGGAAGAGCAGATTGCACTGGTTGAACAACAGTTAGCACAATTAGAGGCGGGTGATACCGTTAAAACCGCAACAGAATAAAATCATAGCTATGTAAAAGTGATGGCAATGGCAACTCTACAACTGACCCACGCCCCTATTCTAAATAGCAGCGCACAGCTACTTATCCTGCCCGTTAATACAGCGGGCATCCTGCTAGATCCTGTACTCACAAGAGCTAAAACGTTATTTCCTGATAATTATCAACGTTACTATCGTGCGTGCCGTGATGGTAATCTAAGCGTCGGTAGTTGCCTGCTTCACAAACGCTCTCGTGAGCAAGCAGGACTGGGTATCAGCAGTAATGGTAATCAACCCAGTTATATTGCCAATCTTATTATATCGGATCACCCTTATCATCCAGCACGCGCACGTTGGCTAGAAGAAGCATTGACTGATTGTCAGCAACAGCTTATCCCATTGATACGCTACCAAGGTATCCGTCGGATTGCTCTCCTTGCACGTCCGCTTATATATAATAATGCAAGGGACAATATGACTGACAAACTCAATGCAGAAAACTCAGTCCCTTTAGATTGGGTTACTGATATTTTGCCATTACTGACTGAACGACTACAAGCATTGCCCAAGCTGCGAATCGATATACATCTACCCAAAAGCGTTGAAATCTAAGACCAAATAAAATAATGACAAGGCAGAGTACAGCCTTTGATATTCAAAAAACATTACTCTAATAATGACTTCAATGCTATGCTGAATCCTACATTCTCTGCCTGAGAGTGCATGATTATTTATCATAAAGGATAAGGATACCCTATGAAAGTTCTTAGAACCCCTGATGAACGCTTTGCAAACTTGCCCGATTACAACTTTGCGCCGCACTATACAATGGTAGATGACGGTGAAGGTGGCGAGCTTCGTGTACATTATCTGGATGAAGGTCCAAAAGATGCCGATCCAGTTTTACTCTTACATGGCGAGCCTTCTTGGTGCTATCTATATCGTAAAGTGATACCAATACTGACAGCAGCAGGACATCGTGTCATTGCGCCAGATCTCCCTGGATTTGGGCGCTCAGACAAACCTACTGACCGTACTGACTACACTTACCAGCGTCATGTTGACTGGATGCAATCAGTACTTGATCAATTAGAGCTGACGAATATCACATTATTTTGTCAAGATTGGGGTGGCTTGATTGGCTTACGTCTCGTGGCAGAAAACCCAGACAAATTTACTCGAGTAGCAGCTGGCAATACCATGCTCCCCACTGGTGATCACGATCCAGGAGAAAGCTTCCGAAAATGGCAGCAGTTCTCACAGGACACTCCGACGTTTCATGTCGGTAGTATCATTAATAGTGGTACCACAACCGAACTATCACAAGCAGTCATTGCTGCTTACAATGCACCGTTCCCTGATGAATCTTATAAAGAGGGAGCAAGGCAGTTTCCCATATTAGTCCCTACCACACCTGATGATCCCGCTTCAGAAAATAACCGTGCGGCTTGGGGGCAGCTCACCAAATGGACGAAGCCTTTTATTACGCTGTTTAGCGACTCTGATCCTGTCACTGGTGGTGGAGATCAAATCATGCAAAAGCTGATTCCCGGTACTCAAGGTCAAGCACACACAATCATTGCGAATGGTGGTCACTTCCTACAAGAGGACCAAGGTGAAAAGCTGGCTGAGCTGCTGATTGCATTTATCAACGACACCCCTAAGCGCTAAGTGCAAGACTAGTGCGTGTCTTCAATTCACTCGATAGTCATCTCAATGGGCTAAAAATGGCTGAGTCTTGCCAAACATCGTCAAATAGCTGGTTAATATCCTGATATTATCTGCGCTATTTTCCTTGTTTGACGGCAATTTATCTCATTTTTATCACCATTTTTGAAATGAAGACACGCCCTAGCCACTTATTTTTAGTCATTTATTTATTCACATAAATAATAGCCATAAAAAAACCGCCTTGAGCACTTATAACAAGTATCTCAAAGCGGTTTTTTACTTGGTAAAGACTAACGAAACCAATGACTAACGATTAGTTTTGTTCGATACCTTTCATAGTCAGCTTAATGCGACCACGGTTATCAACGTCTTGAACGAATACTTTCACGACCTGACCTTCTTTTAAGTAGTCTGATACATTTTCAACGCGCTCTTCTGCGATTTGTGAGATATGTACTAGACCGTCCGTGTTTGGCAAGACGTTAACGAAAGCACCGAAGTCAACAATGCGAGCGACCGTACCTTCGTAAGTTTTACCGACTTCAACTTCAGCAGTCAATGCTTCAATTTTGCCAATAGCGGCTTTGGTTGCGGCTTTGTTTTCACCAAAGATACGAATCGTGCCACCATCATCGATATCGATCACTGCACCAGTTTCTTCAGTTAACTGACGAATCATCGCGCCGCCTTTACCGATTACATCACGGATTTTGTCCGGATTGATTTCGATAACCGCATAGTTAGGCGCATGAGCATTGATTTCAGTACGGCTCTCTGGCAATACTTGATTCATCGCGTCTAGGATATGGATACGACCAGCATGGGCTTGCTTAAGTGCTTGCTCCATGATGTCTGGAGTAATACCTTCGATTTTGATGTCCATCTGTAACGCAGTGATACCGTCTTTAGAACCAGCCACTTTAAAGTCCATATCACCAAGATGATCTTCATCACCTAAGATATCTGACAATACAGCGAAACGCTCGCCTTCTTTTACTAGACCCATCGCGATACCCGCGACTGGTGCTTTTAATGGTACGCCTGCATCCATCAATGCCAAGCTTGCACCACAAACAGATGCCATAGAAGATGAACCGTTTGATTCGGTAATCTCTGATACCACACGGATAACGTACGGGAAGCGTTCGCTATCTGGCAGCATTGCTTGTACACCGCGACGTGCTAGACGACCATGACCGATTTCACGACGTTTTGGAATACCTTCACGACCCGTTTCACCTACTGAGAAATGCGGGAAGTTGTAATGCAACATGAAATGGTCACGAATCGTGCCACCCAATGAGTCAATCATATTAACGTCACGGCTGTTGCCCAATGTAGTAGTAACCAATGCTTGCGTCTCACCACGTGTAAACAATGCTGAACCATGCGTATATGGCAATACACCAACTTGTACGTCAAGCGCACGAACGGTTTCAAGATCACGACCATCGATACGTGGCTTACCTGACAAAATATTGTCACGAACCGTACGATACTTAAGATCATTATAGATTTCTTTTAGCTCAGATACCGTATCAGCATAAGTTTCTGACTCAGCATCACCAGCAAGCGCATCGATAATTGACTGTTTAATTTCATCTAGCTTAGTATAACGTGCTTGCTTGTCAGTAATCGTATATGCATCAGCAACTTGCGCGCCAAACTGCTCTTTCATGCTACTGGTAAGCGCTTGATCACGCTCAGGAGCAGAATATTGCTGCTTAGCAGTACCAACTTCTTCTGCCATTGATACAATGTTATCAATAACGATTTGCTGTTGCTGATGACCGTATAGTACTGCGCCCAACATTTGATCTTCTGACAACTCAGCCGCTTCTGACTCAACCATCAATACAGCAGACTTAGTACCAGCTACAACCAAATCAAGATCACTGGTTTCGAGCTGCTCAGTCGTTGGGTTTAGTACATATTCGCCGTTAATAAAACCAACACGAGCAGCCGCAACAGGACCATTAAATGGTGCGTCAGAGATAGCTAGCGCTGCTGATGCACCGATTAGTGCGGCGATATCTGCTGACTGGGTTTTATCTGATGATACAACGGTCGCCGTAATTTGGATTTCATTAACGTAACCTTCAGGGAATAGCGGACGAATCGGACGGTCAATCAGGCGTGAGGTTAGGGTTTCAAATTCGCTCGCACGACCTTCGCGTTTGCCGTAAGCACCTGGGATTTTACCCGCTGCATACATTTTCTCTTGGTAGTTTACGGTTAGCGGAAAGAAGTTTTGACCCTCTTTGGCTTCTGATTTTACGACTGCTGCGACTAGGACGGTAACGCCGCCCATATGAACTAAGATAGAGTTTGCTTGACGTGCAACGCGACCCGTTTCAATAACAACCTGCTGGTTGCCATATTGGAATTCACGCTTAATAGTGTTGAACATTGTCATATAATCTTCCTAATGTTGACTGACAAAATAATATCAGCGCTATAACAAGCTGATATCTGTCATTAAAATTCTGTGTATATGGCTATCAGCTGACATAATTACTATTAAAAAGCATATCAACCAATGCCAATAACGTTACTTGGTTATCTCATATATTTGTCTAAGTTGGACATCGTACTATTATATATATTCGGTCGTACAATTTTAGCTTTACCATGAATACTATCACAAAGACTCTAGGTCTAAAGACTTTGATGCTAAAAACCCTACAGGCTGTTCTGGTCTGATCTGATAAGTGTCAGCTATTTACGCTACTCACTAAACTAAGCCATAAGTATTTTATCAAAAATCGCCATATCTATAGCAGATATACTATCAAACTCACAAGGCATTATTTTACAGTGATTTATAGCTATTGACCAATTAATTACAAGGTAGTGCCATTATCGTCAGAAAATACTATTTAAGCTGCTTGGTTAGTATAGCTTACTCCTGCATTTCTCTTAGACACTCTCTGGAAGTAGATATCATTTACATTATCTGAGTACTAATTTTAAAATGAATAAGCATAAAAAAACGGCGTGAAACTATTCCACACCGTTTTTAGAAAAATCTATTTTATCGATACCAGCAAACAGTTTCTAAGCGGCTTAACAAAAAAGCTAAGGTCATACCAAATCATGGTATTCCTGAATATCTCAACCACTCGTACTGTTATCGCCAAATTAACGACGTAGACCTAACTGGCTGATTAGAGTAGTGTAACGACCAAGGTCTTTACCTTTTAAATAATCAAGCAGTTTACGACGCGTGTTAACCATACGGATAAGACCGCGGCGGCTATGATGATCTGCTTTGTGTGCTTTAAAGTGATTCTGCAAATCGTTAATACGAGCACTCAGTAAAGCGACTTGAACTTCTGGAGAACCAGTGTCGTTTTCGCCACGTTGGTATTGAGCAATGATTTGTTCGCGATCAGTATTAGTTAGCATAAATATCTCCGGCAATGCTAAGAACTTTAAGACAAGCTACGATATGTAGCCAACTTTAAAGTAATAGAATAAATAAAATAACCTGTGCGTCATTCAGGACAACCCTGCATTACTAGAGTAGACCTAGTGTACGACAAGCTCAGATAACAACCACTTAATATGTTTTGAATCCTACCCCGCATTTAGCTATAGCACTACTTAACTAAAGTAATGGGTTAAATACAGTGCACTATCTAAAACCTAGTTTAAATGTGAGGAAGATTATAACAAAAAACTGCTGAACTAACAGCAGTTTTTGATGACAACATATACTAAAAGCGTAAACACTTACTAATTGCCACCATGTGAGTCTGCTTGTGTCGTATGTCGACCAATTGCGTCATTATCTAAAGGCGCAGTGGTTGCCTCTGCTAAACTAACTGGAGCTTCATCTTGAGGATCTAGCTCTTTATATAGCTCATCAATCTCTTTTTCTTGCGCGTCCATATTGTTCGGTGAATTACTCATATTAGCTCCTGAATTATTTTTTGGACTAATTGTATTTGCACTCATCAATAACACGGCGTGCAAACTATAAAAGTATCGATATCACTTTATTATAAGTAACATATTAGAAACCTACTTGTCTTCTTTCGCACTTTCTAAATTAGCTGCAATACGATCTGCAGCTGCTTCACTACTTTCATTATGGTTGTCTTCAGTCTGACTTTCAAGCGCTGCTTCCGCTGAATCAGAACGTTGTTGTTCAAGTTTAGTATCATTTGGATTAGTATTTGACATAGTATCGTCCTCAGTTATGGTTATAAATGATTTAAATATAGTGATACTGAATAATTATGAGACAGAGACTCTAAGATAGTGCTTTATCTATAGCATCAACAAAGTTGGGAATATCGTCTGGGTTACGCGAAGTAATAAGATTATTATCAACTTGCACTGTTTTATCTACATATTTTGCAC
This sequence comes from Psychrobacter sp. FME13, assembly GCF_014861395.1. Classification (GTDB taxonomy): domain Bacteria; phylum Pseudomonadota; class Gammaproteobacteria; order Pseudomonadales; family Moraxellaceae; genus Psychrobacter. The sequence continues at coordinate 32,416 of NZ_RRYV01000007.1, forward strand.
CAGCATTTTCTAAATCCGTCTGAAGCGTAGGATAGGCAGTTAGTGTTTTACCTTTAGCAATACCTGTGTTGATCAGCACCCAAGGAGCATGACAAATAACAGCCAATGGTTTATTCGAGTCATTGATGGCATCAATTATTTCATGAGCTTGTTTATTACCTCGAATAGTATCAGCATTCACAGTACCGCCTGGTAGTACCAGTGCATCATAATCATTGGTATTAGATTCGCTTACAAAGATATCAGCAGTGAAAACATCACCTTTATCGACATCCTGATTCATGGCTTGCACTTCCTTTTTATCGTTTGTTGTTATAAGAAGTGTTTTGTAGCCTTTATCTTTTAATTGATTATTAACATCTTCGTACTCTGCTTGCTCAAAGTAATTATGCAGTAAAAAAGCAATGGTTTTCATAGTTTTCCTTTTGTTATCTAGTTAGTTTTTATGGACCAGTATATTTTTATAAATTAATTTTATTATTATTTGGTAGTCAATCATCCTTTGACCTATTTTATTTTTATTGATATGCGTCCTTTTTGCACAAGCCTTTAATTTTAATCAAGAATAAAACTAACGCTGGATAAGTTTTTTAGGCTGTAACCGACCATTTAGACTGACTGCACCTAAACCTAAGAACTGACCCTTTTCATTTATCAAGCGAATATCTACCGGTATTTCATGTATCAACGGCTTCGTATCGGTAGACTGATCGCCATCATCTGTCTCAGAAACAACTTCCTGACCAACAGCCACGTCATCATTGTTTGATGACAGGATATCAACATTATTGGTGATATAATCCCTAATATGGTCTGTCAGTTGTTCAAACACATTTAAACGTTGACCCATATGTATACGAGTACATTGTTCGGTCGTTAGTATCATTTCAGCGTCAATATTGATGCAGGCATCCACTGGCATTAGCTGCTCTTGTCTGCTATCTAGCGATAGTGCTTCTAATTCTGACAAAACAATCGCATTGTCAATGTCAAAATCACCAACTTGCGTACGTCGCAATGCAGTCAGATGTCCCAATGTACCTAGCGCTTTGGCAAGATCTTCACCGAGCACTCGTACATAAGTACCTTTGGTACAAGTCACTGTCAATTGGATTTGCTCATGATCAAGCGCTTTTAAGTCAAGCGCTTTGATCACAATATCTCTCGGTGCCCGCTCTACTTCGATGCCAGCTCGAGCGTATTCATAGAGTTTTTTGCCGTCTTTTTTTAGTGCTGAGTACATGGGTGGTATTTGCTGCTGAGCCCCTGAGAACTGCTGCGCCACAGTCGCTAAAAAATCTTCGTTAAGTTGAGGAATGGGCTCTTGTGCCACAACTTGCCCTTCGGCATCACCAGTGTCAGTTTGGCTACCTAGCAATATAGTCGCCTGATAAGACTTATCAGCATCAAGCTGATAATGACTAAATTTCGTCGCCTCACCCATACAAATAGGTAATAGACCTGTGGCCATAGGATCAAGCGTGCCAGTATGCCCAGCTTTTTTGCTGTCATGCATCGGTGATTTGAACAGATATTTTACTTTTGACACCACTTGCTGTGAAGTCATACCTTTAGGCTTATCTACTAAGATAACACCAGATACTTTCACTTTAGCTTGTGTTTTATCGGCAGGTTTGGCTGATATGGGCATAGTAGGTACTTACTCATCATTCTCATTTTTTTCGGTCTTAGTGACGGCCTGATTAATCAAATCCATCATATAATTACCGCGAGCTGTCACTTCATCATAATGAAAACGCAAGCGCGGTGTCGTACGTGTTTTTAAACTATGGCTTAGTTCAGTACGTAAGAAACCCGCAGCTTTGTTAAGCACTTTAATACTTTCTTCATGATTCGTCTTGGTCATGGCATCATTGAGCTCAGGCTCCATAATGGTGACATAGACGTCGGCATATCCTAAATCCGGGCTAACTTTGACACTAGAGATAGTGACAAAACCAGTCAGGCGAGGATCATTAACTGCATCGCGGATAAGAACAGCAAGCTCACGCTGTATTTGATCGGCTAAGCGTTGTAAACGTTGGTTCATTTTATTACCTTAATTTGATATGGCTTATTTTTATTGATTAGCAGTCTTAATATTTGAATATTCAACAGACCTTAATACATATCTTTTAAAAAACTTAGAGATTAATACTTGTCAAAAAAGGCCTAGCAGGGTGTACCTGTTAGGCCTAAGTAAAGCTTGATAGTGAAGAGGTATTAAGATGCACAGCCCGTTAAGCACGTTGCATGGTTATATACCTCACTATCAGACAATAACGTTAGATAGTACCTGAACGTTAAATAGTACGTGCGAATTCTTGAATTTCAAAGACTTCGATCTTATCACCAGCTTCGACATCGTAACCACGTACCGCTAGGCCACATTCCATACCAGTACGTACTTCATTAACGTCTTCTTTGTAGCGACGTAATGATTGCAACTGACCTGTAAAGATAACCTGATCCTCACGCAATACGCGGATAGGTTTGTTGCGATAAATTGTACCTTCAACCACCATACAACCAGCAGCTGCACCAAACTTACTAGAGCGGAATACTTCACGAACCTCTGCAACGCCAAGGATTTTCTCACGATGTTCAGGAGCTAACATACCACTCATGGCTGATTTCACATCATCGATTAGGCCATAGATAACACTATAGTAGCGAATATCCATGTTAGCCGTATCTGCTTTACGGCGTGCGGTCGCATCTGCACGAACGTTGAAGCCTAATAGTACTGCCTCACTAGACTCTGCAAGCGTGACATCAGACTCAGAGATAGGACCAACACCTGAACTAATCACTCTGACTTTAACTTCATCAGTTGATAGCTCGTTTAGAGCAGCAAGTAATGCTTCAAGCGAACCACGTACATCCGTTTTCAATACGATGTTCAAGAATGACACATCACCTTGTTCCATCTGATCGAACATACTCTCTAAACGCATAGCATTTTGACGTTCAAGTTGACGCTCACGCTCACGGTTGGCTCTAAAGTCAGCCACTTCACGTGCTTTTTTCTCATCAGTTACGACTAAGAACTCACTACCAGCGGCAGGTGTTTCAGGTAAACCTAAGATTTCTACAGGGATAGAAGGACCCGCTGATTTGATACGCTGACCATTCTCATCTGTCAGTGCACGGACCTTACCATAATGTTCACCGGCTAAGATCAAATCACCTTGCTTCAATGTACCTTTTTTCACTAAGACACTGACAACTGGACCACGACCTTTTTCTAGTCTAGATTCAATGACAACACCTTGTGCAGCACCGTCTAATGGTGCTTCTAATTCCATCAGCTCAGCTTGTAAGCTAATAAAATCCAATAGTTCATCAATACCTTCGCCTGTTTTGGCTGAGATACGTGCCATTGGTGTATCACCACCCCATTCTTCTGATACCACTTCTTTTGTGGTCAACTCATTAAGAACACGGTCAGGATCAGCACTTGGCTTATCCATTTTGTTGATAGCGACGATAATTGGCGTACCAGCAGCGCGAGCATGATCAATCGCTTCTGCTGTTTGTGGCATCATACCATCATCAGCTGCCACTACTAGTACAACGATATCCGTTGCCTGAGCGCCACGTGAACGCATCGCGCTAAATGCTGCGTGACCTGGAGTATCTAGGAATGTAATGACACCACGTTCCGTTTTAACATGGTAAGCACCAATATGCTGAGTAATACCACCCGCTTCACCAGTTGCTACTTTTGTTTCACGAATTTTATCCAGTAATGATGTTTTACCATGATCGACGTGACCCATAATAGTCACGACTGGTGGACGTGTTTGCACATTGCTGCTGCGCTCATCGACCGCATCTTGCAAGTCATCTTCAACTTTTGTATCACTGACAGGTACTGGGTTGTGACCCATTTCTTCAACCAGCAAACTTGCTGTCGCTTGATCAATGGTGTCTGACTCGCGTGCTATCTCACCCATTTTCATCAGTAATTTAGTCACTTCTCGGGCTTTGACTGCCATACGCTGAGCAAGATCTGCTACAGTGATATGCTCACTAATCTCAACGTCATAAACGATTTTCTCAACCGGTTTTTCAAATTTATGCTGCCCTGATTGACTTGAACGCAATCCATTTTTACGGTTTTTAAATTCACGCTCATCTTGGTTCTTGCGACGACGACCACGTGCACCAGTGCTGTTTGCACCACGCTTGATTTCACGACGCTCTTTTTCGAATGACTCTTCTAGTGCATCACCGACCAAACCTTCTGCCAACGGTTCATCTTTGCGAACTTCAGTAACAGGCTCACGATCTGTATATTTACCAGCCATTTTACGCATTTGCTCAAGTGTACGCTTCTGTGCTTCTTCAGCCTGCACACGACGTGTTTCAGTCTCGATTTCGCGTAGACGAGCTTCTTCTTTTTCACGAGCCTCACGAGCTTTACGCTCAGTTGCCGTTTCAACTTTTGGTTTGGTTGCAGCGACTTTTTTCTTCGGTTGGTCTTTAGGCTTGACTTCAACAGCTGCCTTGCCACCTTTTTTCACAACGACTGACGTTGAGATATCGTCATTTCTATCGTCTGATTTTTTGCCAGAACCCAAACTTGCACGCATCGCAGCTAAGGTCGCCGCTTGACGTTCTTCTGCCTTTTTCTTAGTAGCAGCACGCTCTTCAGCGTCTTTAGCAGCACGTTCCTGCGACTCAATCATCGCTTGCTCACGCGCAGCCAATTCTTCAGCCATTTTTTCAGGATCAGGCTTTTCAAAGACCTTCTTTTTACGTACTTCAACATTAACGCTCTTAGATTTACCTGAAGAGCCAGTCACACGAGCAGTGCTAGTCGTTTTAGACTTAAGACTAATACGACGCTTTTCTTGCTGACCATGACTTTGCTTTAAATACGTCACCAACTTCTCTTGCTCAACTTCTGAGACTAGGTCATCCTCTGCACGAGCAGGTAGTCCAGCATCTACCAGTTGCTGTTTTACAGCACTTGTAGTTTTGCCTACCATATCTGCCAGTTCTTTGACGGTCTTATCTGCCATTTATTATCACCTACTGTCTATTATTTGCTATATGTTCAATTCAGTTGTTGGCTACAAATGATTGGGTTAAGGCTGGTATTTGTATTACATTCATACCAGCACTTTATATCGATAGCATATCACCAAAAGACAGCGATATGCAGTTACCGCTTATTCATTGAACCAAGATTCCCGAGCTTTCATGATGAGTTTTCCTGCGGTTTCAGAGTCTAAACCTTCGATATCTTCTAGATCGAAGACTGCTTGTTCTGCCAAATCATCAACGGTAATAATATCTTTCTGTGCCATTTTATAAGCCCAGCTGACTGTCATACCTTCAAGATCTTGTAGCTCTTGACTTGGCTCTTTCATGTTCTGTTGTTTGACTAGCTCATCAGCAATGACTACTTCTTTAGCACGCTCTTGAATCATCTCAATCGCTTCATCGTCTAGACCTTCGATGTCATAAAAAGTTTCAACTGGTACGTAAGCCACTTCTTCGATACTGGTGAAACCAATATCGACAAGCGCTTGAGCTAAGTCTTTATCCACCTCTAAACGTTCATAGAATAGTTCAATAAACGCTTTAGATTCGTTTTGTTGACGCTGCTGATACTCTTCTTCTAGCATCATATTAAGCTTGTAGCCTGTTAGTTCAGAGGCTAAACGTACGTTCTGGCCTTGTGAGCCAATAGCACGTGCTAATTGGTCATTGGTACTAAAGATGATATCAGCAGTCTGAGTATCTTCATCTAAAATAATACTACTAACGTCAGCTGGCTCTAGAGAACTGATGATAAATTGGGCTGGATCGTCTGACCAAACCACGACATCGATACGCTCACCATCAAGCTCTTGTTGTACTGCCTGGATACGAGTACCACGCATGCCGATACAAGCACCGACTGGATCAATACGATGATCATTGGTCTTAACTGCTATTTTAGCACGAGTACCTGGTAAGCGCGCGACATTGCGAATCTCAATAATTTGTTCAGCGATCTCAGGTACTTCTTTTTGCATCAATGCCGATAGCATTTCAGGATGAGTACGAGAGAGTAGTAACTGGGCGCCGCGGTTTTCACGGTTTACATGATATAGGATGGCATTAATACGTGACTTTGCACGTAGCTGCTCACGCGGAAGCATTTGATCACGTGACAAGTAACCTTCGGCATTGTCACCCAAATCGATAATATAACCATCACGTGTTTGTTTTTTGACTTCGCCATACATCATTTCACCAATGCGTGGCTCAAAAGCATCAGCAACAAGCGCTCGCTCAGCTTCACGAATCTTTTGGATAATGACCTGTTTGGCTTGCGTGGCAGCAATACGACCGAACTCAATCGATTCGATCTGCTCTTCTTTTACATCACCAATTGACCACTCTTCTTGGTCCAGATCAGTAATCGCTAGCTGGCAAGCAGGCATCTCATGGTCTTCATCTGCAACCACGGTCCAGTAACGATAAGTATCGTAATCGCCAGTTGCACGATCAATAGCTACCCGTACGGCCACTTCTGGCTGTTCGGTGTATACTTTTTTCTTGGTAGATACCACTAGAGCGTCTTCTATGGCTTCAAAGATATCTTCAGGATTTAAGCCCTTTTCATTACTGACAGTTTCTACTACCGTTAAGATTTCACGACTCATGCTATACCTGTCCTATCATTTTTTAATTGACTTAAATTTTATAATTTGAGTATTAATATTATATGTCCACCGTAAGATTTACGCTGTATGGATATTTAAATCTCGATTTGTTATAAGCTGCCGGTGACATCAAACTAAACATATTTATAAAGTAAACGTTCTAATCTGTTAAGCATCTTCATAAATTAAATTAGCTTTATCTATGTTACTCAATGCAATCTCAAACTGCTCACTATCAGCGGCCGTCAACTGTAAAGAAGTTTCATTAATACTGTCTAGAGTACCTGTCACTTTACGACGTTTTTGGTCACCATTACCAATAGCTTGTATCAAACGTAAGCTAACTGTCTGACCGACATACCCATGCATCTGCTCATCTGAGAAGAAAGCACGATCAAACCCTGGTGAAGACACTTCTAAAATATACTCACCAGCAATTGGATCATGTACTTCAAGAATGCCACTTACTTGATGATTTACTGCAGCACAGTCTTCAATGGTTACCTGCTTATCTTGAGCTTGCTCTTCTGGCAACGCTTCAATATAAATGCGTAGCAAAGAACGGCGTCCCTGTGGCGCAAATTCTATACCCCATAGCGCCACATCACAAGCGGCGACTGCAGGGGCAATAATATTAGTCAGTTCTGCAACTTTGGTCGAAAGCTTCATAATCTATTTATATCTTCCTATTCACGTATCTATCGTACTTAATAAACCGTATTGAATTTGTCTGTTATCTCTTATTTGTATTTGGTGTAAACCGTCATGTAGTGGATGACACCATCATAATATTGTTTAATATCACAAGTGTACTATTATGTATCTCATTTATTTATATAAGTTTAAAAATATCAAGCTCAGCCGGATAATGCTTTTATTATTCATAAAGCAGTACTATCAATAAAAGAATAAGGAATAAGAGATAGTATGCTTAGGAAACATCACTCTATGAATGCTGAGTAACGACAAGCTACAATAAATGGCAGCGTACTCTATAGAACTAGAGCTTAACATAAGTAGGATAGCGCGCGCGATAACACTGATAGTCAGATACAAAAAAACCCACAAGCATAATGGTGGGCTAATAGTTACTGACAAATTTAGTGTACAAAACATCAGTATAAAAAGTGGTAGCGGGGGCTGGATTTGAACCAACGACCTTCGGGTTATGAGCCCGACGAGCTACCAGACTGCTCCACCCCGCATCAATCTAGAACGCACATTCTATAGAGGTTTCATATAAGTGTCAATGTTTATTTTAAAATAAATTCAAATAAAGCAATCGATAACTATAAAACAAAACCTTACGCTGTGCTGCGTATTAAAAATTGGTGCGATTGGGGGGACTTGAACCCCCACAGCTTGCGCCACCACCCCCTCAAGATGGCGTGTCTACCAATTCCACCACAATCGCATTTTTACTACTGTGTTTTCAATATCTCATCTACTGTAATAGATGCTTAAGGTAGGCACCGATAGATAAAGACTCGTAAAAACAGAAAAGCATTGTAAATCTAACGTATCAAAATAGCAAGAGCTACACGCTCAAAAGATATTTAATGAGAATCTTGAGTCAATGGGCGCGGTGTCTGTGGTGCTGAAACTGGCGCATCTAAACGAAACTGATCTTCGGCTTGCTTACGTGCATGCACAGCTAACGTCATACTAGTGATAAAAAATATCACTGTTAAAACAGCGGTCGCACGCGTTAAAAAGTTGGCAGTTCCTGCCGCACCAAACACCGTACCTGATGAGCCAGCACCAAAAGAAGCTCCAGCATCTGCCCCTTTGCCATGCTGTATCAAAATCAAGCCGATCATAGCAATCGCCACGATAATATGCAGGGCTAATATAAACGTAAACATGGTGGCCTCTTTTGCCGCGTAATGACGACGGATAACGGAAAAATAAATCTTAAGTTTAATAAAAATAACAATCAGCGTGTCATGACGCTAAATCGATTATATAAATAAGGCGCATTGTACACGATTGCAAGGGTACTGTTAAACCTACTTTTTTAACTCAGTATTAGCTTAGCTAAAAGCTTTGGCAATCGCTATAAAACTCTCTGCTTTTAATGAGGCGCCACCAACTAATGCACCATCAATCATTGAGTCTAAAGCAAAACTATCCGCATTATCAGCATTGACACTACCGCCATATAAAACCGTCATTTCTTCCAAGTTGTCAGCAAAGCCTGCAACCGTTTGTTTTATATGTTGATGGGTTTTACTAACCTCATCCACAGTAGGTACTTTACCAGTACCAATCGCCCAAACGGGCTCATAAGCAATGATTAGACGCTCTGCTAATGAAACGGCAATATCTGGTTGTTGATCCAGTAAATCTTTAATGACTGATAGCTGAGTATCAATGACGTCAAGCGTTTGTTTCGCATCATACTGTGTCTGAGTTTCACCAATACAAAATACTACACCCAAGTTTTGTGTGAATGCGTGAGTCATTTTTTGCAATAAGCATTCTTGAGATTCTTGATGATACTGACGGCGCTCAGAGTGACCAAGTATCGTCCATGTTGCACCAGCGTCAAACACTTGTTGTGCGGAGCAATCACCAGTATATGCACCGGTAGTTGCACTATGAGCACTAATATCTTGTGCGCTACACAGCACAGACGTATCTTTCAAACGAGCACTAACTGCTGCCAAATGAATATCGCTTGGTGCCACCATTAAGTTGCAGCAATTGCTTGAAAATTTTGTATCAGCATATATCGTCGTCAACAAATCCTCTAATAATGTATCGACATCGCGACTTGTTGCTGGATTCTGTTTCCAATTACCTATTACCCAAGCTTGCATACTCATCTACCTTGTCTCATGTATTCCTGCCAATTCGGCTAATGTGCGTGGCAGTATAACAAATAATTCTCAAGTGCTATAGTATCCTAACGCCACCAAAAAATAGACTTTTAAAATACAAGGGCAACTGACATTATTATAAGCTGTAACTGTTTACCTGTTGGCTACTTAATGGTCTATATAACTTTTTGCAACTAGTGTGTTAAACATTCATAGATAGTCATTATCAGTATTACTGGTCAAATGTTCAACATGTCCTAAACTAAAGCTCTATAATAAGGTCTTCACCTAAAACATTGTCAGTAATCTAGCACACTAAATCAACGGTAACATAGGCTATTAGAAGCAACTATTTATTAAACCTCCTGTAAAGGCATTTTTTATTTATAGTTAAAGGAAATCTAAGGCTCGTCCCCAAAAGGGTGCAAGGCCGCCGACTATAATTCCTATAAGTAGTACGTTTAGTGATAGGGATGGATATCGCTGTAGCAGTGCTCTGACTATACTTTCATTAGTAACAGCACAAAGACTATCGATGATTGATAAAATATGTCTATTAAAGACTATAAATAGTATATAGTTTTCAAAAAAATAAAGCATACTTAGTATTAAGGAGAGGTCGTAATGTCTATCACATCTAACAAATATGGCGGTTTAGCCCATCAGCTCATCAGTGATGGTATCGTTAGCGAAGCGAACATGAAAGTCGCGCAGACTGAGTCACAGCAGCAGCAAATAGGCTTAGTACCTTACCTAGTAGATAATAAATTGGCTGATGCCTATCATCTTGCTAAGATGCTGTCACAAGCTTTTGGTGATCCTCTCTTTGATCTTGATGTTTTAAATACTGATGTCGTTCCAAAAGACTTGGTGGATGAAAAAATTGTTCGTAAATTTAATGCCTTGCCATTATTTAAACGAGGGCAACGTTTATTTGTTGCACTCAGCGACCCCACTCGTGTCGATGCAATTGATGCCATTGCCTTTAATTCTCGTCTATCTATTGAAACCATCGTCGTCGAAGAAGATAAGCTAAAAAAACGTATTGAAAGCCTATATGCCGATGCGATGCAAGATTTTGACAGTTTCTCAGATGGCGACTTGAACATTGGGTTTGAAGAGGGTGAAGAAGATGAGGACAGTGATGGTGAAACCAAACTAACCGATAACGTTGACGAAGCACCCGTTGTAAAGTTTGTTAATAAAATGTTGGTTGATGCTATTCGCATGGGGGCTTCTGACTTACATTTTGAACCGTATGAAAAAACGTATCGAGTAAGGTTTCGTGTCGATGGTGTGATGCAAAAAATGGCCAGTCCTCCAGTACAGCTAGCGGGGAAAATTGCTGCGCGCTTAAAAGTCATGTCACAAATGGACATTTCAGAACGCCGTATACCGCAGGATGGACGTATTAAACTTAAGCTCTCTAAAAACAAAGCGATTGATTTTCGGGTAAACTCATTACCAACCTTATTTGGTGAAAAAATCGTCCTACGTATTTTGGATCCTTCATCAGCCATGCTTGGCATTGAAGCATTGGGTTATGAACCGGATCAGAAAGAAATGTTCTTGGAAGCATTGCATAAACCTCAAGGAATGTTACTGATTACTGGACCGACTGGTTCTGGTAAAACAGTATCACTCTATACAGGTATTAATATCTTAAATACTGGAGAAACCAATATTTCAACCGCTGAAGACCCGGTCGAAATTAACCTAGAAGGCATCAATCAGGTCAATGTTAACCCCAAGGTAGGCCTCACCTTTGCCAATGCCCTTAAGTCTTTTTTACGTCAAGATCCCGATATTGTGATGGTTGGTGAGATTCGAGATCTTGAAACTGCTGAAATTGCGATTAAGGCAGCACAAACAGGCCATATGGTACTGTCAACCTTACACACCAATTCAGCCCCTGAAACGCTGACACGTTTACGTAATATGGGTGTGGCTTCTTTTAACATCGCAACCTCAGTCAATTTAGTCATTGCCCAACGTTTGGCACGTCGTTTGTGTAAAAACTGTAAAAAACCTATTAATATTCCTCGACAAAGCCTACTTGAACTTGGCTTTACTGAAGTCGATTTAGATGATCCAGACAACGTTATTTATGAGCCCGTAGGTTGTAATGAATGCCGTGAAGGTTACAAAGGTCGTGTGGGTGTCTATGAAGTAATGAAAGTGAGTCCAGATATTTCACGAATTATTATGGAAGATGGTAATGCGATAGATATCAAGGATGCAGCCATCAAGAATGGCTTCCGAGACTTACGCCGCTCTGGTATTTTAAAGGTGTTACAAGGCGTCACTAGTATTCAAGAAATGATGCGTGTGACCTCTGAGTAACCATTCTTAAAAGAGTACCAACACCGTTATTTTTCATAGCTATTCACTAAATATTTATATTTTTATAAACCAGCAATATTTCGTACTAGATATACTTAAATATAAAACAGATATATACTGGCTTTTTACGTTAAAATAAAGTATGCCGCTTTGCAATAATGAGTCAGGCATCGTTATACATCTTTGCAAGATCTATATTAGACAATATTTGAGGGTAGTAACATGGCAAAAGCGAAGACCGACATGCTGTTAGACTTTGTCTACGACGGGGTAAACCGACGCGGACAAAAAGTAAAAGGAGAAACCACCAGTCGCAGTTTAGAGCTAGCAAAAGCGACTTTGCGTAAACAAGGTATTTCTGTCAAAGGCATTAAGAAAAAGCCCAAGCCCCTCTACACCTTCAAAAAACCTATTAAACCCATCGATATTGCTATTTTTGCTCGGCAGCTAGCAACGATGATGAAAGCAGGTGTGCCGCTGACACAATCTTTTGAGATTGTCGCCGATTCACTTGACAATCCTAGTATGAAAGACTTGGTCTTGCAAATAAAATCAGATATCGAAGCAGGTGGCACCTTTGCTTCTGCCTTACGCAACCATCCACGCTACTTTGATGATCTTTTTTGCTCCCTTGTCGATTCTGGTGAGCAATCAGGTTCTCTTGAAACCATGCTTGAAAGGGTGGCAACTTACAAAGAAAAAAGTGAGCTGTTAAAGGCTAAGATTAAAAAAGCCATGAAGTATCCGATTGCGGTAATTGTAGTCGCTATTATTGTTACCATTATTCTTTTGGTTAAAGTTGTACCTGTGTTTTCCGGATTATTTGAATCTTTTGGCGCAGAACTACCAGCCTTTACCCAAATGGTGGTAGGTATGTCAGAATGGATGCAGGAATGGTGGTTTATACTTATCATTCTTATTGGCGGTGCCATCATTGGTTTCTCAGAAGCTAAGAAAAAATCTAAAAAATTCCGTGATTTTTTAGATCGCGCCACATTGAAAGCACCAATATTTGGCAATATTGCTTATCAAGCGATTATCGCTCGTTTTGCTCGTACGTTATCGACTACTTTTGCCGCTGGTGTACCCCTTATTGATGCGCTTGACTCTACTGCTGGCGCTACCAACAATGTTGTGTTTTATAACGCCACTCAACAAATTAAAAATGACGTCTCCACTGGTCAGCAATTGCAATTCTCCATACGCTCAACCAACCTTTTCCCAAGTCTAGCCATTCAAATGGTCGGTATCGGTGAAGAGTCTGGTAGCTTAGAAGATATGCTGGACAAAGTGGCTGTTTATTATGAAAACGAAGTGGATAATGCTGTAGATGGACTGACCAGTTTAATGGAGCCCTTAATCATGTCAGTATTAGGAGTATTAATTGGTGGTTTAGTCATTGCCATGTACTTACCAATTTTCCAAATGGGCGCTGTGGTAGGTTAAAAGCGAATTCAAGGACTGCTATTTCATGCAATTTATACAGTTACTGCAAGACAATACGACTATGGCTTTAGTCGTATTTGGGCTATTAGGTCTTTGTGTTGGCAGCTTTTTAAACGTGGTGATTCACCGTACACCACTCATGATGATCTATAGTTGGCGACAAGAATGTAGCCAGTTTATGTCTGAACAAGTAGACATGCCGCAAGAACATACTCAGCCCTTAACCACTATCGTCGCTGCTGACCAGCCTATCACTTTGAGTCGACCTGCCTCACGTTGTCCTCATTGTGCTCATAAAATAAAGTGGTATGAAAACATACCCCTAATAAGTTGGTTAGTATTACGTGGACGTTGCTCAGACTGTAAAGCAGCTATTGGCCTACGTTATCCTATCGTTGAACTGGTCACTGCGCTACTATCAATACTCGTCATTTATCAATTTGGAGTTAATGCCGCTGGGTTGTCAGCGTTGATTTTAGTATGGACGCTTATTGCGTTAACAGGCATTGATTTTGATACTCAGCTACTACCCGACCGCCTAACGTTTCCACTAGCAGGTTTGGGGTTAGCAGTGAACTCACAAAGCTGGTTTGTCTCGCCAACACAGTCAATTTGGGGACTGCTGCTTGGGTTTTTATCATTATGGATAGTGGTGAAGGTGTTTTATCTTATTACGAAGAAACACGGTATGGGGCAGGGAGATTTTAAGTTGTTAGCTGTACTGGGTGCTTGGCTTGGACCCATGATGCTGCCATTGATTATTCTATTGTCATCATTGCTAGGGTCAGTGGTTGGGATTATCCTAATGAGACAGCAGGGTGAGAGTAAGCCTTTCGCCTTTGGCCCTTACATTGCGATTGCGGGTATCATTGCTTTGTTGTATGGCTCAGAAATCGTCAACTGGTACCTAGGCATGTATCCTTAACCATGTACTCTTAACTAAGTTATTGCTACAAACCGTCAGTTTTCTATTTATAACCATCTTTATTATATTAACCAAATAAGTCATTATTATGTCCACACACACGATTGCCTCTTCATCTTATTCACACCTACCACAAAGCCAAAAAACCAACAGAAAGGCCTTAGTAGTTGGTTTGACGGGTGGTATCGGAAGTGGCAAGTCTGCTGCTAGCGCTTGGTTTTCTGAACAAGGTATTGATATTATTGATGCCGATGTAATTGCCCATGACATTGTTGCCAAAGGCAGCTCAACCCTACAAAAAATCCAAAAGAAGTTCGGGGACTGGGTGTTGAATGGTGATGGAACGATGGATCGAGCTGCCGTAAGAACGCACGTATTCACCTATCCTGAAGCATTGATTGAGTTAGAGTCAATCACTCATCCAGCGATACGTGAAACAGCCAAAGCCCAGTTGGCAGCTAGCACCTCACCTTATGTGGTTTTATCAGCACCCCTACTCATCGAAGCTGCCGAGGCAGGGCTCGCTAATCTATGCCAACGCATTTTAGTGATGGATGCTACCGAAGACACACAGCTGTTACGTGCCAGTCAGCGTGATGAGCAAAGTGTACAAAAAATTAAAGCCATTATGGTTAACCAACTGAGCCGCGAAGAGCGTAATCGTCATGCTGATGATGTGGTGTTAAACGAAAGTGACCTTGCGGCTCTATATTCACAGCTAGAGCCCTTACATCAAGAGTATCTTATACTGGCCCAGCAGCTAAAGTTCGCTGCCGATTGACTTCGTATAACGCCATACCAGTAGCAACACTCACATTTAGGCTTTGCAAGTTGCCATGCTCGTTGCCAGACATTGGAATATAAACCAGCTCATCACAGCTCTCCATTGTCAGGCGGCGCATCCCTTCTCCTTCTGAACCCATAATGACTGCCGTCTTACCAGTTAGGTCTGCAGCATGTATCGGTTTCGCATCTGCATTTAAAGCCGTGCCAAACACGAACACACCTGCGCTTTTGATTTGTGACAGCGTGCGTGCCAGATTGGTGACATTAATGATAGGCATCATCTCCGCAGCACCTACTGATACTTTGGCCACGGTCGGTGTCAAGCTAGCAGCATGATGCTTTGGACATACCACTGCATCCACACCCATCGCTACGGCAGTACGCAAGCAAGCACCAAAATTATGTGCGTCTGTAATTTGATCTAAGACTAATAACAAGCACTGCTCACGTCCAACAATAGTATCAAGCAAACCTTCGCTAGCGAAGCCTAGTGGACGAGCATTTAGTACCACGCCTTGGTGTTGTGGACTACCACACAATTGCGTCAGCTTGTCTTTTTGCGTCGGTTGGATGCTGATACCATTATCTTTTGCCGCTGCCATTATCGCTTGTACATGACTGTCAGTCTCTCGCCCTTGCTGTACAAATAAGCTAAGTCCATCGAGCGGGCGATATTCGAGCAAAGCATCAATCGCATGAATACCATAGAAATAAATAGGTTTTGCCATAATAGGCCTACTGATTATTAAGTGGTTGTTTATAAGATAGTTAACGCCTGATGCGATAAAACAAAAAAAATCAATTAGAGATATAATTGTAGCAAGGCATTGGGGTTAAAAGGGTTAAAGCATTAAAAAAAGAAATAAACAATACCCATCAGATATCGTTTATTTCTTTTGGGTGATTAGCAAATAGCGTGTTAAGAGCACTAAGCTCAACCAACTGTCTTACCAACCAAATTAGCCTTCTAAGTGACAAACATATTGCACAATTTCTTCTGTTCGTAAATTAAAACCACTATTACCCTCAACGACAAATGATTGACCTGCACGGTAGTAGCTGAACTCTTCTTCACCATTGGTTTTGACTTCGCATTCGCCGCTAGTGATTTCGATACGTTCGGAGGTATTAGTGCTAAAGTGATAGTGCTCGACCAAATTATCACAAGGTAAAATCACACCCAATGTCTTATGTCGACCATCTTCGAACATAATAGTATGGCTAGAACAACGACCATCATACGATACCGTTGCTTGGGCATTAACTGTTACGTTAGTAAATTGCGCCGCTGTCATAGTGGCTTCCTTATCAAATAATTATTGCAAAACTAAAAAATAAGTAACTGAGTTAAGTATAACTAAAATGTATATCCTTGGAAGTATGCACTCTAGTTTCTACCTTTTTGAAGTTCGAACCTATACTCTAACTATAGGAACAGACTTTACAAAGACGAATTGGCCTAATGACCGACCTGCCTGACGCTAGCACTATACTTGCTTCATTTGAAGGTATTGTGACTCATTGTCAGGTAACATAAAGCATAAAACTTAATAGTAAGAGTTTATCATTATGTGAGATTATGCTACCACATTATATCTATAAAGTTTGTTAAAGCGATTAGGAAAATTTTGGCTGATAGCTAGTTTTAAACTTCTTGACTGCTAATTTTTTGATGATAATGGCTGGTTTCTATTTGGCTAACTTATTCAATTTATGGTTAATATTAGCCATGCTATGATGAAGATTAACCACTAGTTTTTATAAATTTTATGATGATATCTCTTTCTAAATTTATTGTATTCACTACCATTAAGATTTGTATTTAGCTGCATTTAACACCATAATATTTGCCGACCACCTTGGTAATATTAACCAAATAGTTTTTTCTTATTCATCCGATTTTAGATATAACTGTCCAGCTTTATAGGTCAGTTTTATTGTCTATCATGAGAGGCGTTGATGCTAGTATCATTAACTTTACATCAGTTTGCGTTGATTGCTCAGCACGAGCTAAGTATGGCTGAGGGCTTCAATGTCATCACTGGTGAGACAGGTGCGGGCAAGTCGCTATTATTGGATGCATTATCGTTATGCGTAGGCGAGCGGGCCGACAGCGCAATGGTCAGACATGGTGCTGCACATGCAGATATTTATGCGCAATTTGATGTAGTAAACAATACCGTCATTGCTGATTGGTTCGCTAAAAATGATAGAGCGCTAGAAGAGCCAGAAGTATTGATTCGCCGTCAGCTTAGTAATAACGGTCGCTCAAAAGCATGGTTAAATGGGTCGCCAGTCAGCCTGGCTGAGCTAAAGACATTGGGTGCGTTACTCGTCAATATCCATAGTCAACATGCTCAGCAAGCCTTACTCAAACCACAATTCGTCGTGCAATGGCTCGATGAAATGGCGCAAGTCACTCCATTAGCAGCACAAACTACCAGTAGCTATCAGCATTATCAAACGCTCAAGCGCCGTGCTGATGACATAGCCAGTCGTGAAGCCCAGCGCCAAGATCGCATTGAGCTGTTACAAAGCCAACTCGCCGATATCGCACCGTTATTAGAAGTTGATTACGCGGAAATTGAAGCAGAGCACGAAGAACTGTCTAATATAGAATCGTTGATGCAAGAGGCCAGTCATGGCTTACATCTACTCGATAATGATACCGATGAGCCGGATGTCATGACCTTATTAGGACAAGCAATCAAACTCTGCGACAATCAAGTGGGCGTGAGCCAGACCTTTGAACAAGCGTCTGAACAGCTGCATTTAGCACAACAGCAAATCACTGAAGTGACAGGATTACTATCAGACTACGCTGAGCAGCAGCTACCTGATCCTGAACGCTTACAGACATTAGACAGTCTTATCAGCTTGGGTCATCGCCTATCCCGTAAGCATAGCCTCCCAGCTAGCGATTTAATCGATGAAGCAAAAGACTGGCAAGCGCAATTGGAGCAGTTAGAAAATGAACCTAGCAGCGATGTCATGGCTATCCAAATTGAGCAAGCTTGGCAAGAATATTTAACGCTAGCCACTAAGCTAAATAAAGAACGCTCAAAAGCAGCGCCCGTCATCACTAAACAGCTAATAAAACAACTACAACCGCTTGCGCTACCCAATGCTCGCTGCGAGTTTGTCTTTACCGAAAAATCAGATCCTAGCCAATATAATGCCCAAGGCTGCTTTGATATTGACTTGTTATTTAGCGCCAATGTCGGTATGCCGATGCAGCCGCTACACAAAATTGCGTCAGGTGGCGAGCTGTCGCGGATGGCACTGGTCATGCAAGTACTACAAGCCACCAATGCGGACAATAACGCGGCCAAGCCAATGCTGGTATTTGATGAAGTCGATGTCGGTATCAGTGGTGGCACCGCGCAAGTGGTTGGCGAGCTGTTACGCGAGCTGGGCCGTACGCAACAGTTATTGGCCATCACCCATCAAGCACAAGTAGCCGCGCAAGCACATCAACATATATTGGTACAAAAGCATCATAATGAACAAACCCAAAGTGAGCTGCTGATTTTGACAGACAACGCCCAAGTCGATGAGCTGGCACGTATGTCGGGCGGTGTGACCATCACTGATGTTACCCGTGACCATGCCCGCAGCTTATTAACAGATGTGAAGTAACAGGTGGTGGCTCGTCACTAATATTATTAGTATCACTCACTAACGTCTCATAATGGCTAAATATTTGCTTTAGTTGATTTTTTGCTCGCTATCGCCATATAGTGGTCTTTCACCTTTATCGTTAGGTTTCATTTGTTTCTATGTCTAAAGCCAATTTGACTCACCATTTCTTAATCGCAGCGCCAGAGTTGTCAGACCCAAGGTTTGAGCAGGCGCTAATCTATATTTGTCGTCATGATAAGCATGGTGCACTCGGTCTGATGGTCAATCGTCCGTTGGAACAATCACGAGTGGGTAAGCTGTTGGAAGACCTCAGTATTGAAGTCACTAACCCTCAAGTGATGGAAGATGTGGCGTTAGAAGGTGGACCTATGTACCCGGAAGTTGGCTTTGTTTTGCATACAGGTCAGCCAGAATGGGCGTCTTCTTTTGCGATATCAGAAAACGTCTGCATTACTACCAGTCAAGATATTCTGAAACGTATCGCCGCAGGTCAAGGCGTCGGTCACTATCAGCTGTGCTTGGGTCATGCCAGTTGGGGTAAGAAGCAGTTAGAGCAAGAATTGAATAATGGCGATTGGTTGGTTTGCCCTGCTGACTTAAATTTATTATTCAATACGCCATTTGAAGAGCGCTGGCAAATAGCCGCTGATAAAATCGGGATCAATTTTGACTACCTAAGCAGTGATATCGGTCACGCTTAACCTCATATATTCTATAAACGTAGAAATAAAAAACCCAAATAGGATACATCCGTTACTATGGCAGATAGCACCCTTATAACAGATAGCATCAATTCAATAGAGACTGAGACGGGCATTGCTGAAGCGACCGTTAAGCCGCACCTTGTTTTAGCCTTAGACTATGGCGTCAAAAAAATGGGCATGGCACTTGGCAATACCATTACCGAGACAGCGCGTGCCTTTGATATTTTAGCGATGAATAATGGTCAACCAGATTGGGACAATCTACTGGGTATTGTCAAAGTGTGGGGGGTCTCAAAAGTGGTCGTCGGTCTACCACTTAATATGGATGGTAGCAGCTCAATGTTGTCTAAGCGCGCGCACAAATTCGCCCGTCGTCTAGCGCACAGAGTCATGGAACAGCACCTGCCAGTAGTCGTCACACTCTGTGATGAGCGCTTAACCTCAGTTGCCGCGCGTGAAATAGCGTGGGAAAATGGCTGGATTCAACATGAGCGCGACCCGATTGATGATATCTCTGCCTGTATCCTAATGTCGACGTATTTTGCTGATCCAACTAGCAGTATCGCCATTGATGCAATCAAAGCCGATTAGCTTAACAATTATCAGTTTAGCTAAGCAATCAGTTTGGCTAAGCAATCAGCTTGCTACTCGAATACTGCCCATTTCTGCTATATAGTTAATCCAATTTGAAAGCGTTACAAGGAAACCGAGCGTAGATGTATATATAATACTTCAAGTGAGGTTAACGCTGTAACTCTTTTATAGTGGATTGACTATATCATCTAAACGGATAAATGACTGATTATTATGACTATTGTTTCAGACCAATCCACGCAAAATAAATCGCAACATGGTTTTGCTCCGCTTGCCATCGCTCGCATCAAAGGCGCACAACGAGCAAACCAAATAGCGATTTATCTCATTTATGCTGCTATCTTTGCGTTTATGGTCTTTGGCACCATTGCTAGTATTAAAGCCTTTCATGACAATCAATTGCTTTATCAGTTATTTTATAACCTGCCCTATGCTTTGGTTGCGCTCACGATTCCTATTACCCTGTATGATGCTCTAGTCGTTTATCGCTATCGCTTAAACCAGCCGTCGATGATTGCTATGAGTATCGGTGTATCGACCATCATATTGATTGGTGGGTTATTATTCGCTGACACTGCATGGTTGGGGTTGTCCTGTTGGTTGGGTGTGGCTTTTTTATTCAAAGTGAGTTTCAAGCGGTTTTTTAACTTTTTAGAAGTGGCTGACTTGCCTGATACTGATGAAGCGCTAGAGACAGACGAAGTGCTAGAGACAGATAGTGTAGAAAACTCAGAAAGTACGTCCTGACTCCTGACAGGCGCGTAAACAAATTATCCATTATTAAATTTTTAGATTAATTAAGTATAATTATGACAACTTCAACAACAGATACCTCTATTAACCATCATCTAGACACGCAAGGGCTTATTTGCCCTGAGCCTGTGATGATGCTACATCGAGTCATACGCAAAGCAGACAGTGGCGAGGTGATCGAAATACTAGCCACCGACCCTGCTACGACACGCGATATCCCTAATTTCTGTCGTCATCTAGGTCATGAACTGTTGACTCAAGAAACGCTCGCGGAAAATGTGAATTTAAATGTCGATCCTGATGAAATAACCATTGATAGCGATAATACCGCACCTATGAGTGTGACGCTTTATCGCTATCTGGTTAAGAAAAAAAGTGCTTAAATGTACTCGATTGACCACAGTAAAGCATTGATCACAGCAGAACATTGACAGCGCAATAAACAATATAAAGATATCTTTGCACTCTAAGCAAAGTATCTTTCACAAAAGGTAGGCTATTACGTGTTACAAACAGAAAAGCAGTATGTACAGTGGCAAGAAAACGAGACTCTACATAATGCTGTTTGGTTGTCTGAAAGCAATCATATGCCACCTGCGCGCATTGTGTTGGTCGATGATACAACGACCGCAGATGATGCTTACCGCTTAGCTTGCGAGGGTACATCACTGCTATGGCGCGGTGACTTTCATAATGCACGCCAGTTATTACAGGCGCTCGGTCGCCGTATAGATCGTACGAACGAACGCTCTGAGCTACGTAAAATGAAAAAAGCTGCAAATAAACCTAATGCGGCAAGTGTTCAAGGCATTCCCAACTTATTTCATCAGCAGCGCCAACTGCAAGCCCAGCGCTCACGTATATTGAGCCGCCTGCTACTAGAGCTCGATGCCAATTATGTCAGCCAACTACGCCGCGCACCTGATGTCAGCGCCGCCTGTACAGCCGCTTTTGGCCCATTAGATACAGCGATGGACACATCTTGTGTACTGTCGTTTCGTGACTTGCAAGGCGCACTTGGCGCAGCAGGATGGCGCGAAAAAGGCGTCCCGATAGACAGCTTAGGGTTATCCATTTTTCCGCATTATGGTGTCTTTGCACCAACTCGTCATGAGTATGTACAGCTATTACTCGATGCGGCGCTACCAGACACCTGTGATGTCGCCTATGATATCGGTACTGGAACGGGCTTACTGGCGATCATCTTAGCGCAGCGCGGTGTTCCACAAGTAATCGCAACAGATTTAAATCCACGTGCTTTGGCCTGTGCCAACGAGAACTTTACACGCTTAGAACTAACTGCCGTACAGTTACAGCAAGCGGATCTGTATCCGACTGACGCACCACTCGCCAATCTGATTGTCTGTAATCCGCCTTGGTTACCTGCTAAGCCAAGCTCATCTCTTGAGTATGCTGTCTATGATGCCAAGAGCGCGATGCTACGCGGCGTGTTACAAGGTGCTAAACAGCACTTAGCTGAGCATGGACAGCTATGGTTGATCATGTCGGACTTAGCTGAGCACCTGCAACTGCGCACTCGTGATGAATTATTGAGCTTGTTTGCCGATGCTGGATTGTCAGTAAAATATCGTCTGGACACCCAACCTAAGCATGGTCGTAGTCAAGATGATAGCGACCCTCTGCATGTCGCGCGCAGTGCTGAAGTCACCTCGTTATGGTGTTTAACGCTTATCTAACAGTCAACCGTCGAGTATTGAATTATGAGCCGTGATCGTGCCGTGCAACAGCGCCAACCTAAGGCGCTGGCAGTAGATGACGAACCCAGTTATATGACAGAGTTTCGTCAAGCCATGCTGGCGCGAGGGCTTGCCACACGTACTCGTAATGCATATGTCCGCGACCTGCGTGCCTGCGAGCTGACCAATCCTGTTGCCTTGACTCGCTGGCAGCCTGATGACGTGCTGCACTGCTTATCAAGCCTTACTCAAGAAGGCAAAACCCCACGTACCCAAGCACGCATGCTCTCAAGCTTGCGTCAGTTTTATCTATGGATGATTGCCAGTAATCTGCGTGAAGACAACCCTTGCGAACGTGTCAAAAGCCCAAAGCTCGGACGACCACTACCGAAAGATTTGGCTGAGGCGGATGTCGATAATCTACTTGCCTCGCCTGATACTAGCACTGCGCTAGGACTCCGTGATAAAGCCATGCTAGAGGTGCTATATGCCTGCGGTCTGCGTGTGAGTGAATTGATTAATCTCTCATTAGAACAAGTGAATCTAAACTCAGGTTGGCTACAAATCACGGGTAAAGGCAATAAAACGCGACTGGTGCCCCTCGGCGAATATGCAGCGGATGCATTGGAAGATTATCTGTCTCATGCTCGTGGAGACTTGATTGCTCATTTGAAATCAGGAAATTGCCAAGCGGTGTTTTTAACGGCGCAAGGTGGCTATATGACGCGGCAAAACTTTTGGTATTTGCTTAAAAAATACGCCAAAGTCGCCAGTATCGATAAAGAATTGTCACCGCATACGCTACGCCACGCTTTTGCCACGCATTTGCTAAATCATGGCGCTGATCTTCGTAGCGTACAGTTATTACTTGGGCACAGTGATTTATCAACCACGCAAATCTATACCCACGTGGCGACAGCGAGATTGCAGAAATTGCATGCGGAGCATCATCCGCGAGGTTAGCATTGAAGTTTAATATTTATTAATGATCGTCAAAAGGATTACAAAGTGTCGCAAGCTCAGACACCTCCCTTGCATACTCTAACTGAAAAGCAAAATTTTGCTCTCAAGAAATTAACCATTATGTGTTATTTAGAAGGCACGTCTTTTCTACTGTTGCTGGGTATCGCCATGCCATTAAAATATATGCTGGGTATGCCTGAAGCAGTGAGTTATGTCGGCCCATTGTATGGGATACTATTCGTTGCTTATATCATAGTGCTGATCATCACAGCGAGCAAAATAAAAATGCCCCTACGGGCACTGCCTGCAGGTGTAGTTGGATCTTTCTTGCCATTTGGCCCGTTTATATTTGATCACTTGTTTAAGAAGCATTTGAGAGGGTAACCCATCTTTTTTGATTGTGTTAATTTTAGACTTGGTGAGTTACGCATCCGCTAGCTCACCCTGCGCGCTTATAGGTAGGGTAAAACATGCTGACTGTAAGAGAAATAAGAGATATTTTAAATTATAATTTTGTGTGGCCGATAACTAATGGCAAAATCTATCAATTAAATAATGATAAAGATAGTATCTGCTATGATAATTTATGTGGCGAGCTAAAATTTAACGAGAACAAGCAGTTAGAGTTCTATGTTGAGAAGGAAATTAGCTATTCTGAGCAGAAAGTTTTATATGAACAACAAGAGCAAATAGCATCTAGTCTACAAAGTGGTAAGATGTATAAGCAGTTTCAATTTTCTAAATTGGAATTCACTGATAAAAAAGATCGAGTTTGGATTTCTAGCAGGATTCTAACTATCAGCGGGTTAAAACTAAATTCTAGAAAAATTATCATTAGTTTAATCATTGACAATATTAACCTGACCAATATTTTTCGTAATAACAGCTCTCTATATTCTTATTCTTCTGATGATATAAATATTATTCCTAATAATTACTCAAGAACTCTCACTGGACAAAATAGGTTAAATAAATATGAGTTGAAAATACGAAATACCTCAGTTCTTCAAATAAGAAAGTTTGAAAAAAACTATATATACTCGATATATTCTAATATTGAATCAAAGGCAGTAATATTTCGTATATATAGTCAGCTCAAAATAAAATTGTTATGGTTAGGGCAAACATCATAAAACAATTTGGATAAGTCGTTTTCCATCCAGCCTTGGCGTAGAAACTTCACCTGAGCCCATTTCTTTTCGATAGGGTTTAGGTCTGGGCTGTACGGCGGCAACCAAAGAATACGATGCCCGTGCCTGTTTAGTAGCTTTTGAATGCGTTTGCTCTTATGAAATTTGGCGTTATCCATCACAATCACGCATTTGGTTTTAAGACTTGGGATTAGGGTTTG
>NZ_RRYV01000080.1 GCF_014861395.1 Psychrobacter sp. FME13
GCATTGCCACGCGATATGATAAGCTCAAAGATAGCTATGCAGCAGCGGTAATGCTCGCTTGTGTCTTTATCTGGTTGCCCCTGATTTGAATTCTATACACACCCTACTGAAAGATAAAATAAATGCCTTAAGATATGCCTAAAAACCTCAAACGACAACCTGTTTTAGTAAAAAAAATTAACGAAACTGACGCTTGCCAAACGAGGTGCTGGCTTGCTTGGCTTTTCTAAGTGCCAGCTTGCGGTTACGACTGAGCATCATTTTGAGCTGCCATACTTTTTCTTTATATAACGTTGTCGCAGGCTGATGATGCATGGCATTGATAATACGTTTACTCGCCAGCACCGCATCAGGTGAGCGCTCAGAAAACTCCGTAGCGAGCTGCTTGGCTTGTTCAAGTGGGTTGTCACCACAATGACTCACTAGACCTAATGCCTGAGCTTCATCAGCATCAATAATACGCGCGCTCATAGCCAGCTCTTTTAAGACATCTTCACGCACGACGCCAAATGCTGATTGCGTTAAGCCCATATCAGGTACCAGTCCCCATTTAGCTTCCATGATAGAGAGCTGACAATCAGGATGACTAATACGCACATCGCAAGCAAGCGCTAGTTGCAGCCCTGCTCCAATACAGTAGCCTTCTAAGACTGCAATAACGGGGACAGGTAAATCACGCCACACCAAACATACCCGTTGGAAAGCGCTCTGCCATGGTTTTACTAACTCCCAAAAAGCAAAAGCTTTATTCTTTGGATGATTCAAATCACCCAAATCAATACCCGCACAGAACGTGCCTCCTGCACCATTTAATATCACCGCTCGTATCGTTTGATCTTTGCTAATACGACCTGCCAAAGCAATCAGCTCGTTCACTACTTTGAAGCTCATGGCATTTTTTTTGTGTGGGCGATTCAAAGTGACCGTTAATATATTATCAGTGATACCAACTTGTAAGGTCTCATACTTGTAAGTAGCAATCGGTTTCATAACAATCCTTATTAATGAATGAATAAAATATAGCGCCGATAACAATGATACTAACAGGCTTATCTCTACCCTACCTCAGCAATAACTGACTGTGACGGTACAATATAGTCAAAGAACCACTAGAGCACTCACTTTACTATGGTATTCCTATATGATTATTCTGTTAGATCATTTTCCAGGTCATATCATTTTCACTCAAGCGATGATAAGTCAGCTGAGGATAGCCAGATAAATCTAACACCTGTAAGTTATTTAACGCTAACATTAGCGCCTCATAATACGGCTCAAGCATAGCAAACTGTGCAGGGGTGGTATGCTGTACATTCAATAAACACTTATCTTCTAAATCTTGACTGGCCTGACGTAGCTGTGGCACACCTGTATAACGACTACCGCCTAATATACGATGAGCAGTTTGTGCCAGCATATTGCGGTCTCTCTTTTCCCATGCCTGGGCTAGTGCCTGTTTTTCATCATTAATCGTATCAAGCATCATAATAATAAGCTTGGCTGCCAAATCAGGTTTATTTGCTGAGCGATGCAATGCATCTTGCCAATCCAAAACCTCTAAACCTCTAATTCCTTGATCGTAATCTCCTGACTCTGTATATGCTATCCGCTCATCATGAGAACTACCTATTGGTTTTTTCGGTGCAGACAATAATGGTACCTGTCCATGTTTATTTAAATGTAGACCTTCATAACGAGGTTGGGTTTCACGTGATGGTTCTCGCCTATAGTCGTCACGAGGCTGACTGTCACGTAGGTAATTGTCACGAATTTTTTTCAATGATAAAGGACGAGTGATTTTTTGTGGGTTTGTGATATCAGATGCATCATTCTTATCGGTTTCATCTCCTTGTACCATGGTGTAAGCTTTAGTAGCAGAATCAGAGGGCCAAGCTGGCTGTATTTCAGCATCTCTATTTTGCAAGTCATGCAGCTGAATACTATTACTCATTGAGTGACTAGTGGCCGAATCGGCCAAAGTGATAACACCAGACTCTGTTTTTGATACCTCAGCATCATACAAATCAACACTTTGTGAATCCGTGCTAGGCAATGCCATTAATTCTGATGTGTTCGATGTCCGTCCAAGCCATTTTTGTAGTACTTGTAGTAATTGCGGTTGGCTAATAGGTTTACCAACATAATCATTGATGCCACTGGCGATCAGTTTATCTCGTTCATCTGCTAAGCCATGTGCGGTCAACGCGATAATAGGAATATGATTATCATCACTTTCAATGTCTCGAATCTGACTCGCTGCCTCATGCCCTGACATGCGTGGCATTTGAATATCCATGAATATTAAATCAATATTATCTTTATCCTGAATAGCCACTTTATCTTCGGTATTTGTATCTTCAAACAGCGTACTATTAGGTTTTTTATTCGCTTCATTGTGAGCTTCTGCTTTAGAGAGCTGAGTTTTATTTGATAAACTCTGCTTATCATTTTTCGATAATTTGGTATGTTTAATCTGCTGCTTACTGATAATCTCTATGGCATCAAAACCACTACTTGCTGTCAGAACATGAATACCAAGTTCACTCAACAAAGCATCTAATACCAGTAGGTTGGGCAGATGATCGTCGACTGCTAGCACCGTAACCCCTTTCCAACGTGGTTCTTGCAAACTGGTTGGCACAGTCCGCTTTTGCGTATCTAACATGGCGTAGAGCTGTCTTTTATCCAATGGTTCATACAGGATATTGGCATGATAGCGATTCAATAGTGCCTGATCCGCAGCCACTTGATAACCAAATACCGCAAGCTTGCCTTGGTAATGCAAGCGAATCTGTTTGAGCAGTGCCATCATATCGTCTTGTGTATCATCATCGACGATGACCCAGTCCCAATAGTTACCGCGTTCTTTTAGTGATTCAAGCACACCTGGCAATGAGTTGGCTTGGGTCAGTGTAATCGGTAAATATTGCAAGCTGGCCTTGAGCACTTGGATAGAGGCAGCATGATTAATCCATACCAAAACATTAAACTGATCGGTATCACTAGCCAGTGGCGCTAAAACAGGCAGATCAATCGTCTGACCTGTAGCAGCCTCCAACACATCGACATGCGCTGGCATACGGAACCAAAACGTTGCACCTTGATTGGCGATGTTTTCTTGTGCATTGTCATGAAAGCCAATATCTCCACCCATCAGCCTAGTCAACTGCTTGGAGATGACCAGACCCAATCCTGTGCCACCATATTGACGAGTGATAGACGGATCGCCTTGGCTAAAGCTCTGAAACAGCATTTTTTGATCTTCTACAGAAATACCCTTTCCACTATCTTGTATGCTAATCATCAGGTAGTTGTCACGGTGATCATCCAAGCTCACCCGTACGACCACATCTCCAGTATCAGTAAACTTAATGGCATTACCCACAATATTGGTCAATACCTGCTTGAGACGCAGGGCATCACCATTGATACGCATCGGTACATCGTTATAAAACAGCACCGCCATGCGCAGACCTTTCTCTGCTGCTACTGGCGAGAGCATATCAACCACATCATAAATGGTGTCATAGAGGTCAAACTCATGGCGATCGAGTACCAATTTACCTGCTTCAATTTTGGAAAAATCCAAAACATCATTGACCAGTGCTAGCAAATGAGCTGAAGACTTACGTATGGTTTGCACATACAAATCTTGCTCAGGATTTAACTCACCATGACGTGCTAATAAATTAATAAAGCCATCAATACTATTAAGCGGTGTACGCAACTCATGACTGATATTGGCCAAAAAAGCAGACTTGGCTTGACTGGTCGATATTGCGGCATCACGCGCATTTCGAATAGAAATGTTTTGCATTTCCATCTCATCAAAGGCCAAACGTAAATCATCTTCCGTTTGCTCTGCATGATCCTTAAGCTCTTGAAAACTCATATGCAAACGGCGGAATGTCCTAACCAAGTCTTGCTGTAGCAGATTGAGCTCACCATCTGATTCAACCGGAATGGGATAGTATAGGTTATCTACATGAGTGCGCTGTAGCTGCAAACGTAGCTCATAGATTGGTGTTATCCAGCGCTTTGAATAGATATTTAAACTGAGCAATAAAATCAATATCGTGAACAAGCCAGTAATCACTAGCGCCATGGCAATACGATAACGCGCAATATAAAGCGGCTCGTTATCCATATCGATTAATAACCACAGTCTTTGTCCTTCAAAACCCCCTAGCACACTGCCATAAGCAGTACCAATCGGTGTTTGCTTTTGTGACAAGAAGCTTTCTTTGGTATCGATGGACGGCCATGCTTCATCCAACCCGTAGCCAACGGCGGTAAGCACCTGATTGTTTTCGTCAATAATAGCAATGCGCTGTACGTGTTGCTCGGACTGCATGCGACCCAGTTTATCTTGGATATCCTCAAGCTTTGTAATAATGGTCTGAGGCGTATCACCTATATAAATTTCGCTAGTAACTTGCTTTTGCTCTTGCTCTAATAATTCAGGAATGAGCTCGGCAATCACTGGCGTATAACGAATAAGCACTGCTTCAGCCAAGACACCTTGTTCTGAGTTACTCGCCCGCATGGTTTCATAAAAAACCAAAATACCGCCAACAGCTGCCAACACACAAATTGGCAAAAACACCAATATGATCAGTTGGTCATACGCACTGCTAGTATCAAAACGTTTCTTGTATGCCATGCTAGTGTTACTCTCTACTGGGGTTTTTACTACGTATAGCCCATTTATATAAATAAACAGCTGGGACAGGCGTATTTTTGCCGGTTCACTGTATCCACTACTGTCTTAAACAGACTATATCAATAACAGCAGTAAACGATGTTTCTTAATAAAACCATATTTTAAATATGGTAGCTATTTTAACCGCACTTATAAACACAAATATTATCATCGATAGTAAGGCTCATGGCGAATAGTTGTGCCGCAACCACATTTTAACTGTCTAGCTATTTTTCGACACCACCCATTTACCAAAATCTCCTGATGCTATCAGCGTAGCCAAAAACAAAATGATATAATGAGGCAGATTTCTATTGGTTGCCGTTTTTTGGGGCGATAACAATATAATTAATTACTAAATCATCAGCTTACCTAGACAGCGACCGTGTTAATGCTTTTACCTGAAAACTAAAACTATATTTCAGTACTACAGTATGATTCAAAAACCAATTTAAAAATTAATAAGGATACCTTATGTCTGCGGCAGCCATGTCAAATGCTAGTTTTATTACTCAGGCCACCACGCTTGCTGACTGTGTCGGTCAGACACCACTGGTTAAATTACAGCGCTTACCCAAAACAGAGCAACTAAACAATAGTGCTACTGTATTAGCCAAGCTTGAGGGAAATAACCCAGCAGGTTCTGTCAAAGATAGACCTGCCTTTAATATGATTTATCAAGCAGAACAGCGTGGTGATATTAAGCCGGGCGATATGCTAATTGAGGCCACCAGTGGCAATACGGGCATTGCTTTGGCCATGGTTGCCGCGATGCGTGGCTATCCGATAACACTATTGATGCCAACCAACTCAACCCAAGAACGCAAGGATGCCATGATTGCTTATGGTGCGACGTTAATCGAAGTCGATGAAGGCATTGAGGCGGCACGAGATTTGGCGATGCAAATGCAAGCAGCGGGTCAAGGTATTGTATTAGATCAGTTTAATAACCCTGATAACAGTCACGCTCACTACTTGAGCACAGGCCCTGAACTGTGGGCTCAAACTGGTGGTAAAATTACTCATTTCATCAGCTCAATGGGTACCACTGGTACGATTACAGGCGTGGCACGATATCTTAAAGAACAAAATCCCGACGTTAAAATCATTGGTCTACAACCTGATGAAGAAGCGTCTATCGCAGGTATCCGCCGTTGGCCTGCAGATTATATGCCTGGTATTTTTGATGCGGCTTTGATCGATGACGTGATGGATATCAATCAGCGCGTTGCAGAAATTTATATGCGCAAACTGGCAAAAGCAGAAGGTATCTTCGCAGGAGTATCTTCAGGTGCAGCAGCTTGGGCTGCGTTACAAGTTGCCAAACAAAACCCAGACGCAGTTATCGCTTTCATTGTATGCGATCGTGGTGATCGTTATTTATCGACAGGTTTATATAATGTCAATGATAACGTAGACAACACAGCGCTATAATCTTATGAGAATCAATATTATAAATAGTCGGGTTTATCTATGACACAAGCATTACCTTCCGACCCTATACTGGTCTTTGATATCGAGACTGTCGCCGATATTGAGGGCGCGCGGCGTATCTACCCGCAGTTGGCTGGGCTCAATGACTCAGACACCCTAAGCGCGTTGACTGCGATACGTATGCAAGAAGCTGGGCATGATTTTATGCGCCTGCCATTACAGCGTATCGTCTGCATTTCGGCTTTATATATTAAAGACGGTCAGTTTTCTTTATTTTCACTAACGGCGGATAAGCTGAGCGAAAGAGAGATTCTTACCAAGTTTTTTCGGGCCTTTAGTGAGCTCAAAAAACTACCACAGATTATCAGCTGGAATGGCTCAGGCTTTGATATTCCGGTTCTTATTTATCGTGCTATGCAATACGATTTATCAGCGCCGTGGTTATTTGAAGAAGGTGAGCGTATAAAAAACATGCGCTTTGACAACTACGTCAATCGCTTCCACACGCGCCACCTTGATTTGATGGATCGATTTAGTCAATACGGTGCCAGTCGGCGCGAAGCCATGGATATCGTCGCACGTTTATATGGTCTACCCGACAAAACAGCGTTAAACGGTAGCATGATTGGCGAGCTCGTCACTAATAATGACTGGCAAACGCTTTCTATTTATTGCGAATCAGATGTGATGAATACTTGGCTCATATATTTACGCTGGTTGCGTTTAACCGGACAGCTATCGTCATCAGGGTTTGATACTTGGCAACAGCAGAGCTATGACTATTTAGCAGGGTGTACTCAAGCAGATGGTCACCTGCGTCATCAGGACTTCATCGCTCATTGGTCCTCTGCACCCACATCGTGACATAACAGCATTACAAGCAATCACTTTTACTTTCATTTTTAGTTACTTATCATTAAGGCAGGTTTATGCAACCCACCGATTCAAAAACGGCTATAACCTCTGACGCGACGTCACAAACCAACGCTGGCCAAACTATCATCGTTCCGCCAAGCAAGAAAAAATCTAAACCATCATCAAAAACACGTCGTCGCCTAAAAGATGCCGAACCAATTCCTTTTACCATCGATAGATTGTCGCATGATGGTCGCGGTGTTGCCACCTATGGCAATGGTTTTGGGGTTGACGATGGTCATGCTGAAGACAAACATGGCAAAACAACCTTTGTCAGTTTTGCGCTACCCGGTGAAAGCGCGTTGGTCAAAATAACCAATAGTCGTAGCAGTTTTGAAGAAGGCGATGCCGTTAGCATTACTGCCAATCCAAATCCTGAGCGCACCGTACCACCCTGCCCGCACTTCGGTGTCTGTGGCGGCTGTAACTTGCAGCATTGGCAGCCAGAAAGCCAAATTACCTTTAAGCAATCTGTACTGGCCGAGATGCTCATCCATCAGGCCAATGTAACACCTGATAACTGGCTCGAACCCGTGGTCGCTGATCGTCTTGGTTACCGTACCAAAGCACGAATGGGTGTGCGTTATGTCACCAAAAAAGAAACAGCGTTGGTCGGCTTTCGCGAGCGTTCAAGTAACTTCTTAGCAGAATTAAATGAGTGTCACATTCTAGACCCAAGAATTGGTTTTGAAATTGAAAACTTAAAAGCACTCATTAGTACGTTAGAGAGTCGCAATAAGATTGCCCAGCTTGAACTGGCCATGGGTGAAAAGATACCTGAGCTGCCAGATGGCAACCAACCCGTTGCGCTTATCGTGCGTAACTTAGAACCATTGTCAGACGCTGATATAGAGAAACTCAAAGTGTTTTTTGCAGAGCGTAATTGGCAGTTATATTTACAATCTAAAGGGGCTGACAGCATTCAGCGCATCGCACTGACCGATGCTGATGATATGAGTCAGCAGTTTGGGCGCTTGTATTATCAGCTACCAGAGTACGATCTGACGTTTGAGTTTATTCCGACTGACTTTACGCAAGTAAACTTATCGGTCAATCGCAAAATGACCAAACTCGCCTGCGACTTATTGGATCTAAAAACAGGAGAGCGCGTACTGGATCTGTTTAGCGGCTTGGGTAACTTTAGCTTACCACTAGCACGGCTTGTTGGTGAGACAGGGTCTGTAATCGGCGTAGAAGGCAGCGAAGCCATGACGGCGCGTGCAGCAGATAACGCACGACGCAATGGTATCCATAACACCGAATTTTATAGCCAAGACTTGACGCAGGACTGTACCGACAAACCGTGGGCGAACCAAGGGTTTGATGCATTGCTGATTGATCCACCACGCTCTGGCGCATGGGAGATTATGCAGTATTTGCCTAAATTTAATGCTGAGCGTATCGTTTATGTCTCTTGTAATCCTGCGACGCTCGCCCGTGATACAAAGGCGTTATTAGAACAAGGCTATCGTTTGACAGATGCTGGCGTGATGGATATGTTCTGTCATACGGGGCATGTTGAGTCGATCGCCCGTTTCGAAAAAATAGCGGTCTAGTCGTTCTCTGACGATATTTATCTTTATAAATGGCTGACATTACATAGCCTCGCTTGATTTGTCGCCTTAAAATGAGATAATAGTGAACAAATTTTCTATGTTGATTTTATTTATGGCTAGAAAGTTTTATATCTATAACTTTATATATTTTATGCACAGTTTATGGCTGCTAAAAATTTTTAGCAGCTCTATCGGTTTATAGTGAATACTTTTTGAATCATAAACTTATGGCATTCAAAAGATAAAATCAGTAAGTCAAACAAGTTCAAACACTACGAGCCGTAGACTAAATAATTTTGACACCGCTGATTGTATTTTTGGGGTTTGGTAGTAGAGTGTGTATAGTAGATGCAGTTATAATCAATTCAAAATAGCTAAGAGGAGTCGGCTATGGTAAAAATTCGTGAAGGATTGCCACTTGTGGATGGACAGACCACAAAAGCCGATAGTGCAACACTTGCGGCACAGCTGGTCGCGAGCCAACGCTCTCATCAGTCTGCCAATAGCTATGCTCAAATTCCCCTTGATATAAAATACCAGCTGACCACTCATAAGCTACATACTACGTTTGACCGTTCAGCATTACACACTATCCATAGTCATGATTCCCACAGCAATGATTCACATAGTCATGATTTAGAGCTTGATAATGAATATTCCAACAACCCGCTTTTAGATGAAAATAACCCTCTCGCTGAAAAAGAGCCAGAAGTCATTGATTTAGATCAGGTGAATATCGATGTCCCTACTTGGTTAGACAACGTGGCCAAGCGTATCGGACAAGACTCTGTACCCAACTTGCATGCTGCTTGTGAGTTCATTCGTAATCACATGAATACCAACGAATCTGAACGCTCAGGTGCTTATGTGACTGGTATTGGTATGACCGACATACTGACCTACCTTTATCAAGACGAAGACGCCCTTGTCGCGGCGATGCTTTATCGCAGTGCACGTAAAGAAATCATAAGCCTTGCCGATATTGAAAAGAACTTTGGATCGCATATATCTACTTTGGTCAAAGATGCCTTAGCAATGGGTAAGCTGTCTGAAATTATCGAAAATAATAAGCGTTTGGAAGATCACTTTGTCAACAACCAACGTGACCAGTTATCCAATATCTATAGCATGCTTATTTCCGTCACTAACGATGTACGCGTGGTGCTTATTAAGCTAGCAGAGCGTACCTTTGCTATGCGTGAGCTGACATTTTCTAGTGTCACTCGGCAAAGTCGTGTGGCACGGGAAGTCATGACCATTTATGCACCATTAGCGCATCGGTTGGGTATAGCGCAACTTAAATGGGAACTTGAAGACTTAGCTTTTCGTTATCTCGCACCTGATCGCTACAAAGAAATTGCCAAACTCCTCTCCGAAAAACGTAGCGAGCGTGAGTCTTATATTCAGCGTGTACAAGACCAGCTCAATGAAGCCTTAGCAGCGTCCAATATAGAAGCCGAAGTTTCTGGACGCGTCAAGCATATATATTCTATCTACCGAAAAATGAAGCTCAAAGGCTTATCCTTTGATCAGCTTTATGATATTCGTGCACTGCGGGTACTGGTCACCACGCCTTCAGACTGTTATCACGTACTCGGTCTGGTACATGGCCTATGGCGTTATATTCCTGAACAGTTTGATGACTATATTACCAACCCCAAATCTAACGGCTATCGCTCACTACATACCGCTGTTATTGCTGAGAAAAAATCTCTTGAGGTACAGATTCGTACCCATGAAATGCACTTTGAGGCTGAGCTTGGCATGTGTGCGCATGTCAATTACAAAGAAGGTCTAAAGAATAAAAAGGATAACTATCTCAGTCAGAGAATCAGCTCTCTACGTCAATTATTATCCATTAATAATGAAACACGTAATCAGC
The DNA here is from genome assembly GCF_014861395.1 of Psychrobacter sp. FME13. Taxonomy (GTDB): domain Bacteria; phylum Pseudomonadota; class Gammaproteobacteria; order Pseudomonadales; family Moraxellaceae; genus Psychrobacter. Next base: position 10,490 of record NZ_RRYV01000080.1, read on the forward strand.
TACGCTCACCTTCATTAACAGATGACGAACTCGATGATACGGAGCTCGATGAAGAGGAGCAACTCGTTGACTTTGATGAGCTCGAACGTATTTATATCTTCAGCCGTGATGGCGATATTACCGAGTTACCAAAAGGTGCCACCGTTCTTGATTTCGCTTACTACGTGCATACGCAGGTTGGTAACCGTGCCCAAGCCGCGCGAGTCAATCAGCGCTATGTGCCATTGACTTATCAACTCAAAACAGGTGAGCAAGTTGAAATCATCACCAAATCATCACGTGAACCTAATCGTGACTGGTTGGTTGCATCCCTCGGTTATATTCATACCAACCGTGCACGCTCAAAATTAAGGCAATGGTTCAATAAACAAGACCGTGATAAAAACATCGAGATTGGTCGTCAAATGCTCAGCAAAGAGCTTGAGCGGTTATCAGTACATCCAAACAGCATTGACTTAAATGACTATCTTCAACATTTTAATGTCAATACCACCGACGATATTATCGTTGGCTTGGTGACTGGTGAAATTGGTCTAAACCAGCTCACTAGCCATATTTCTCGTCAGTTACATCTAGAGCCTGAGAGTCCTCCAGAAGACTTCATACTTAGTGTCGATAACAGAGATGCAGACAAACTCGATGCTTATAAAATCCATATTGATGGATTAGATAATATTGAAGTTCATTTAGCAGGCTGCTGTCACCCTGTACATGGTGAGCCTATTGCTGGTTATATCACCTTGTCACGAGGTGTCAGTGTCCACAATCGTGGCTGTCCCGAATATGCACGTTTAATAGAGCGTGATCCAGAGCGCGAAATAGAAGCAGCTTGGCGCGTTCAATCCGGTCGCTATCAACCAGTTGATATTCATGTAGAGGCATATGACAGACGAGGACTATTGCGTGATTTGACACAAATTATTGATAAAGAAAACGTCAATATCCGTCAGGTTCAAACCCTTAGTAATGACGATAATATCGCTTTTTTGAAGTTTCATATTGAGGTTTCAGGACTGGCTCATTTATCTAAGCTACTGGCCAAATTGGAGCAACAGCACGGTATCTTACATGCTCGTCGAGCTGTCGTCTAAACAATACCTTGGCATTGCCTATTTACTTAACAATACTCACTTAATAATACAGCCATTAGAAAAACATCATGCCTGAACTACCTGAAGTAGAAACCACCAAGACTAGTCTTGCACCACTGCTAACACAGCAGGTTGCTGATGTAAAAGTATTTCAACCTAAACTACGCTGGGCGATGCCTGATGATTTAGATAAATTGGTTGGTTTTACACTTGATAAGGTTGAGCGCAGAGCAAAGTATTTGATACTCAGTTTCTCATCATCACGATTCAATGCTAACCGTAATACAGCCAAAGCTGCGACGTTAGAAACACGTCAGCTGTTAATTCATTTGGGCATGTCTGGCAGCTTGCAGCAACACAGTTATGGTACCGATAAACGCAAACACGACCATTTAATCATAGTCTTTAATGATGTTGATAACACACCATCTCAGCTACACTACTATGATCCAAGACGTTTTGGCTCAGTGTTATGGTATAAAGATTATGGCACGAAACTATTAGACCATTTAGGGCCTGAGCCACTGTCAGACAATTTTACTGCCGATTACTTATATCAGCTCATTCAACGCACCAACTTACCAACTAAAAAACAGCCTATTACACGCCCTATCAAATCCATTATTATGGAACAACAGGTCGTGGTAGGTGTTGGCAATATTTATGCAACCGAAAGCTTATATTTATCAGCAATTCATCCCGCAACACCCGCTCATCAATTGTCATACGATCAGATTGTTGTACTAGTTGATCATATCAAAGTCATCCTTCAAAAAGCCATCATACTTGGTGGCTCAACGTTAAAAGACTTTACAGTTGCCAGTGGTCAAACTGGTTATTTTCAGCAGACATTAAACGTTTACGGAAGACAAGGAAAGGCCTGTCCAACTTGTAATACCATACTTGATAATATAAAACTTAACGGTCGAGCAAGTGTTTTCTGTCCGAGCTGTCAACCATCGATGTGAGCAGTATTTCAGACAGTTACTGCCTATCTCATTCACCATAAATATATCAACACAGTTATTTTAGGAAAACACCTTATATTTTTTCATTAAGGTCGTTATATCATGCGTATTTTTGTTGCTTATTAGCCCGCATCTTGCTTTAATAGCAATAGCACTTACATAAATAGTGCATACGGTTTATTTATCTGTAATATTTAACCTAGCTATCGTTGCCGCGATATTTCTTTTTGAAAATAGCAGCAGCCACCAATCATACTAATTGTGAATTTTAGGATATCGTTATGACTGTTAAAGCCAAGAATCAACGCACATTTAAGCAAAAAGCTTTTACTGTCGCCGCAAGCTTAAGTTTAATGGCCGCTAGTATGCAGCCTGCCTTGGCAGCAATAGAGATTGATGAAACGGACTTTGGACCTTCCTACGAAACCATGTTGGTCGATACTGCTGTAGGCAAACCTCTACAACTTGTGAGCGCTGTCACTGGTACGGCTCTCTATCTTGTTAGTCTACCCTTCTCCGTCATCGGTGGTAAAACCACTCAAGCACAGCAAAAGCTAGTTGTTGAGCCTTGGAGCGCGATGGGACGTTGCTTAGGTTGTACAGTTGCTGAAGACAGCTATTATAAATCACAAGTCACGGATGATGATATCGTGCGTATCGTGGTAGACCAACCATCAGAAATTTTCATTAATACCAATGACTATGTCGTGGTCAATCCATAAGCAGTTATTATTAGAAAACGTTCAATGATGAACACACTCTAAAAAACAACTTTGTAAAATGACAATAAAAAAGGCTAACCTCGCGTTAGCCTTTTTTATTATTTTATTCGCCATAACAGGCAGTCAAAAACTCTAAATGGATATAAAACAGCTGAGTGCATATGCTACTAATATTACATTTGAAGAGAGTAACCCTGTAGCGACTTTCTGACTATAGCTTTCTTTATTTTGAACCATTAGTATTGCTAAGCTTAGCACTAATTTCACGCAGCAATTGCACCTCTTCTGAAGGCTCAACGACTTCTTCTACCACTTCTTCCACTTCATCAGCACGGCGCATCTTATTGACCATTCTCACCATCATAAAGATAATAAACGCCAAAATAATGAAGTTAATCAATACAGTAATAAAATTACCGTATGCTAATACAGGTACACCCGCTTCTTTAAGTGCATCATAAGTCATAGCAATACCGTCAGGAGCATCACCTAACACTAAGAACATATTCTTAAAGTTGATCTCGCCACCGAAAATAAAAGCGACAAATGGCATAATAATATCGTCTACTAAAGATTTTGTGATAGTAGCAAAAGCGCCGCCAATGATGACGCCAACCGCTAGGTCCATCACATTGCCTTTTAACGCAAACTCTTTGAATTCTGATGTCATGCTCATAATGTATCTCCTAAAATTTTTTCGAGTATACTATATTTTATGTGCTACACAATAAACCATCTGACAACAGGCAACATTTTAGTGTTATAAGGTTATTTTTACGTATTTATTACTATAGTCAGAAAACTCTAAGATGCACACAAGACAGCCATAATACTCAACCACCTTACTACATTCAGTATAACTATTAATTAGGCAATAACACTCTATCTAAAATAAAAAAGGCTAACATTGAACCGACCCCCATAAGTTGGACACAACTTATGGGGTATTTTTATGCGTTACGA
>NZ_RRYV01000081.1 GCF_014861395.1 Psychrobacter sp. FME13
ATAACAATTGAATTTGTTAATTATTTTATAACATTTTTAAGTAGGATTGACTATATTAGGCGGGTAAGCTTATGAGCAACAAAGAACTGGAAGCCTTTAGTTTCCGTCAACAACGTTTTGCCTATCCATCTTCTCATGCCGCCAAACGTATCTTTCAGCGTACATCTATAGATAGTTTAGAATTAATGAAACTGCTTGATAATGGAGCATGTGTGAACATCGGGCAAATTGCAGGTTCATCTCGTCGGCATTTACTATTTTTTAGTCAAAAAGATAAATTCTGCTATGTAGCAATTCAAGATGAACGTTCTGGTAAAATAATTACGATCCTACCTCCTGCTTATCATAAAAATTCAGCATGGAAAATCACTACTGAGCAATGCCTATTAGCTAAAGAACGCTATGAACGATACTCAGAAATGGCTTTAGTAAAAAAGTCTATGAAAAAAGTAGAGAATAATACACCTCCATTTGACAAAGAAAGTCAACCATCAACTCACTATCGTACAGTAACTACAACTAAACGTGACTATAAAATATGGGTGCAAGCACTTTATATTAGTGAACACTTAACAAATAAACGCAAAACCTTATTTAAAACATCGATAGATTTTTATTTAGACGATTTTGAAATAAATATTAAAAATTTCCTAAAAAATCCAGTGCTGTACGAAAAGATTGATAATGGCATTAAAAGTAAAAGACTTTTTCAGGAAACTATTTATGCCTTGTGTTTTCGCAAGAAAAAAGACAGCTCAACATTCTATATTGTAAAACTTCGCAGTGAATACGAAGCCATAACTCATGCAAAGAAATATAACAACCAGATCCAACATATGAAACAAGTTTTATCTTTTTACTATAGTCCTAATCTAGCTTTACCGACTCCAGCCTCTATGAAGTTGCCACGCTTGTGCTGGGAGCCTTTTTAAATTAGATACATTAACCGTTAAATCCTTGATAGCTTCTAGGGCGTGTCTTCAATTCATCTTACAATGAACGATAGTACACGCCAGATAGAGCATTGACTTAAAATTACGAGCTAACTTCTCATAGCGAGTGGCGATACTACGAAAGTGTTTAAGCCTTGCAAACATATTTTCAACAAGATGACGCAGCTTGTACAAGTAGCTATCAAATTCTGGATTAGGCTGTTTTGTATTCTTCCTTTTAGGGATGACAGGTATCATATTATGGCTTCGAGCTTTATCTCTGATAGCCTCTGAGTCATAGCCCTTATCAGCGATAAAGCAATCTGCCTGTCCAATCATGTCAATCAATTCACCTGCAACTTGACTGTCGTGGACGTCACCCCCAGTGATTTTAAAATCGAGCGGATATCCATCGGCATCACAGGATAGGTGTATCTTTGTAGTTGCGCCGCCACGGCTTCGTCCAATTGCTCGATCTGCACCACGCCGAGCTCCACTTGCATGCTGGTGACAGCGAACATAGCTTCCGTCTGTGAATACCCATTCCGTATCAATTTCTTTTCGTAAGCTAAAAAAAAATTCTCCCATAAGCCAGTTTTCGACCATCGATTAAAGCGACTATAGGCTGTTTTCCATGAACATAATTCTTCAGGTATGTCACGCCAAGGCGCGCCTGTGCGTAGTTTCCACAGTATGGCTTCCATGATCTCTCGGCTGTTTTGAGTTTGATAGCAGCCGTACTTTATCATCGTCGATTGCAATTGATCCCAAAGTGTATCTGTTAATGCTTTTCTTGCCATAACTTGTATTGCTCGCATCGTTTCAATAGATGCGGTATTGTAACTATTATTTATGCCTTATCCAATTGAAGACACGCCCTAATATAAAACCTTACTTCGACTGTACCACTACCCTAATTACTGAGCATGCATCCTGCAACATTATCAGATAATGGATTATAAAGTGAAACTAAAACAATACTCACTCAATTATATCTCAGAGCAGTTTATTACTTACCATGACGAGTTTAAGCAACTTTACATTCTAACTTATGAGATCTTATCAAGATTAGAAGATGATTTTCTTGAGATAGAGATTGAAAGAGCACTAGCAGCTACTACATTTGTTACAATAAAAGACAAAAACTTCATCTTCTTAAATAACTATATTTTAGCAATCTTTTGTAAGAGACACATACAGCAAGCTACAGATAAGCAAGTACATTGTATCTACGTTAACGACAACGAGTCCCCTGAATTTCATAGGCTGGAAACTATTTTTTATGAACTTATTAACTTTATAAATAGAGCCATTCGTAGCCAAAAAAACTTAAATTACTATGATGTACATAAAGATTTGATCAAGATTTTGACCACAGAACAATGTCAGTATTTGTTTAATCTCAATAGCTACTCTATCTTGCTATTTTGCAGACACATGAATATCCATGAAAGGACATATGATAACGCACGAAATGAGTCAAAAAATAGCGAGAAATATAATGCCTGATGATGGTAATCAAATTGTTCTGTTGACGGATAACGAGCTTATTAAACAAGTTGATTTTTTGAGTGTTGAAGATGGATATAACTACACTGAGAACTGGATAGACTCACTGAAGGAAATTGCCACTTTAATTAACTTAAGCATTCAACAACGATCGCCACCTTTAATAGAGCAGTTGATAGCTATAAAAAACGATTTGCTTTTTCAAGAAGAAGTCAGTAAAAAGACACTTAATGCATTACCTCCGATTCTACAACCACTTTTCTTGTTAGCTAACTTAACCCGTGATGAGCACAAAGAAATAATATGGTTATGCATATCCATTCACACGTATTTGTTATTATCACATCACAAAAAAGCAAGGACGCATTTAACGAATATAATTAACAGATTCAAATTACCCGTATTTTCTAAGGCTAAGAATAACCGATGGATTTGGAGCATATTACCAAAACTTGACGAGTTAGAAGAGTTATCAAATACAGTAGACTTCATCTATTTATTCTTTGTAAAGCAATTGAGAATAGTAGCGTACGAACAAGAAGTACGAAAAGAGCTGCTAACAAACATTGATGAAAGTGACGCAACCATCAAATTCCGCAGTAAAAAATTTAAGCAGCTTGACGCGATTGTTAAATGCTTTGAGCAAGCCTACTATCCTAATAAAAAAATCACTCGCCAGCGCAAAAAGAAAAATAGATATGTGGATCCTTTTAAAGGAGAGATTACCGAACAGTTAGCTAGTTTTGTAGACGGTTCAACCTGGGTAGAGAATAGTTACTGGAATCTGAGTAGATACGATATTGAAAACGAAGCTCCACATTTATACTATCAATATCCTTCAATACCAAATTTTGATGATGAAGTGTATTCACCAAACTCAACAAAACCTAGGAATATCGAAGAATATATTGATACTTTAGAACGGCCACTGATTGTCAGCTTAGACTTGCCTGATAAAAAAGTTCGTTACATACAACCGTTACATAGGATAGAAAAAAATGTTCATCATAGCTATATCAGTCAGAGAGAACTAGAGCTTAACTCTAATGTCCGAACGCTTTCTTTGGCAGGCTTAAAACAAGTTTTTGGCAGACTAGCAATAGATTCACATCGATACGACTATAAATACAATAAAGCCTCTTTAGCCCTACTCCTATCAATGATGACAGCGGTTCCTGTAGAGTTTTTGATTACAACTGGTTTCGTTGCAAATTCTGGATTATTTACCATTTTAGAAAACACTGCATATATGCAGTATCAGCTACAAATCACTGATCGTAAACAGGATTATAATGCGAATATTCACGAAAACCAAAAAAGCATTATTCGCCTACCAATGCCAATAAATTTAATAAAACCCCTTTCTCATGAAAGAAACTTACCAGATAAAGAGAATATTCTAGACTATATTCGCACTATAAAAAAAGAAATGAATCTACCCTATCTATCAGTAGTACGTATTGAAACCGCCTTGCATATTATTTTACACAGATATATTCAGGGTAGTAATCAACATATTGCCGATCTGATTTGTCGAATACCAGCATCTCTTGCCCCCTCTACTTACTACAGCAGTCATAGTAACAATTTTCTTGTTAATCGTTATCGTCAAGCAATAGAGCTTCTTAACTATGACAATCAATTGGACGATAGTTTTATTAAGAAGCCCAACACCAAAACAGATTTTACTACAGGTTCTGGATTTGCCTTGACTTCAGAATACGTCAATACGTTTTTACAGAACCTATCGGTATGGGTTAATGATAGCGTTAATAAAGAAGAGCACTTCAATAGGTATAGCGCTTTTATTTGGATTCAATTTTGCTTGCTGACCGGTACTCGTCCAAATAATGGACTGACTAATGTTAAAGATATTGACTTAGAGGTAGGTTGGTATGAAGTTGCAGATAAACCTAATAAAGTTGTCAGAAACCATCGATTAATCCCGTTGTGCCCTTCTCTTCTAAAAACTTTAAAACAATACCAATTATTTCTTGTCGATTATCAGCCTTATGCGAGTGCCAAGGTCGATAAAATGATTCATCAGATCAAACAAGAACAAGATGACTTAACCTTACTTAATATGTTATCAGATAGTTACGATAAACTTATTCAAATCAAGCGAAGCCATATCTCAGGATTATTAAAAGACTATATGCCTTTTGAGGATTCTTATTGGACACGGCACTTCTTACGTACCCAGCTTGAAAAGCTTGGCGTTTCAATGGTTTTGATCAACACAGTGATTGGTCATGAGAAAAACCGACAAGAAGCATTGGGACAGTTCTCATCAATAAACAAGCAACAAATCTGGCAAGTGCGTGATGCTTTCGAGAAAATCGCACAACAAATAAATTTAAAAAATGCGATAACAAATGAAACCATTAAAAAGCAAATCAAATAACGACAGTCACAAGTCGCTCAAAGAATTATCAAAGTCGCAGCAAACTCAGAAACCTAAACGCAAGAACAAAAGTAAACCGCGTGAGGTAACAAAACAGCCTAATAACCCTTCAATCATAAACAAAAGCATTTTCCCACCCAAAATTACTGCTGGGTTTACTCAAATAAAAGGTAGTAAAAATGTATTGAGCGTAAATCAAAATGACGTATCAAAACTGATCTATCAAAAATATGAACTGCTAAATATATTTCAAACTCTTTGGGATGATATTCAAAAACAATCATTCCAAGAATTTCAAAACCTAGTCAATCAAACAGATATAGATAACAGCTTTTACGACTACAAGATCCTCTCAACAAAGAAATACCAAGAGATTTACCTAGAAAAATACCCCAAGCCAACTGACGATATTAAGCTAAAGCGATGGAAAGTAACTTATGCTGATTATTTAGTTCAGTTAGCATTAATGACACACCCACTTGATGAACAGCACTTCGAAGCTTTTTTAAAACAAGCAAAAAAACTGATACATCAAGTCTGTTCTAAAATTTATACTTCAATGGCTCAGTTTCGCTATGCTTGGGAGGTTTTGACTAAATTTGTCAGCTACTACAACACGTTTTATATGCAGTCAGAGTATGCCTACCCTTTACCCAGTGTGCCTGTTTTAGTAAAAGAAAACCCACTAACAATTGATGAAAACTGGGTGAAAAATGGCAAGCTTTTTAATAAAATAACTAAAGCGATGATGGCAGATTGGGTGACGGCAAATAAAGATCAGAATCAGTCCTTAGCGTCGCTTGTATTCTCACTAATAGCTTTTGGCGGGATTAATGATAAAGAATTACTGTCTGCATTAGTCATAACAGCCTCGCTGAAAACCTTTCTAGTGTTAATCATCAATACTTTATCAACTTTTTTGTGCCTATTAGTAACGCTGAAACACTACATGAGCAATATATAGCGTTATTACAGGCATCCGCTACTAAGCTTGGTAAGCGTACGATCAAGCTTCAAGAACAGCACTTTCGCGTGACTGATGGTTATTATGTCAGTCCTAATATGTATCGACTGGTGGTCACAGCACCCGATAATATCCCACTCAATCATCCAGGCTACGCGTATTTATTTGAGTTAAATGCTGAAGTTTTATCTACCATAAATGGTGAGTCAGAAAATAACGATAAACCTTTACAACGCTACTACACCCTGCGAAAAGCATGGCGAGATCCAATCCGCTTGTCTGTTCAAGCTTGGATAGATGTTTATATCCATGGCAACACGCCAGGTGGCAATTGGGCACGCTCTCTCGTCTGCGGCATGCCAATAAAAACGGTGCGCGATTATCCAGAAAAAATAGAACACCTCAGTGAGGGACAATGCTTATTGATTTGCGATGAAACCTCTCTACCTACCGTCGCCAATCTATTAGAAAACTGGCAAAATCCGTTGCCGCCCCTTGTCATTGCTATCACCGAAGATCCAGAAGATATCAGTTATTTACACACTCTCAATCTCTGTCAGCACTTAGGTCATGATGAGCGTTTTCTACAAGACAATCTACTTCATATCATTAAAACGCCAACAACCGATCTTTCTGAACAAATCATAAGCTTATTACATGCAAGGTTAACAACACTACCTCTTAAGATTGGCAAGGTTTGGGGTGCGCTTGAAGCAGCGGACATCAAATCATTAAGACAACAATTAAAGGTAACTCTTGGTTTATCTCGTCAAGATATGGTCATAAAAGTCTATTGGCGCGCTCAATAACTGCTTCAATTCCATAAATAAAATGAAAATCATTTGCATTAACCAGCTACTTTTCTTTAAAATGCCTCATTTACTTTCGACTGCTCACTATGATGCACATCAATAATTTAAGCCTAATTCGTCAAAAAAAAGTTTTGCTTCACCCGACTTCTTTTATCATCGAACCAAATAAACTTTATGCCCTCATTGGACATAATGGTTCTGGTAAATCTAGCCTTATAAAAGCCATGGCAGGAGAGATGACACCCACGCAAGGTGGCATTGAAATAGAAAATACAGATTTGCGAAGTCTTTCTGCTAAAAGACTGGCGACGCATCTTGCCTATTTACCGCAAAATCTACCTGATGCAGGTGCTTTTACGGTCTATGAGCTTGTGATGTTGGGCAGATACCCTCATCAAAAATGGCTGCAAAAGCCGACTGCCAACGATCATCAACAAGTAGAAAAAGCTATCGCCCTCACTCAAGTTAACGCCTTTAGAGACCGCCAAGTATCGACGTTGTCAGGTGGTGAGCGTGCGCGCGTCTGGTTGGCGATGTGCCTTGCCCAGCAGACAAAGTATCTTCTATTGGATGAACCACTAGCGGCGCTGGATGTGGTCTATCAAATAGAAGTGTTAAAGCTGATTCGTCAATTGGTCGATGAGCAAGGCTTAGGTGTTGTGATTATCCTGCACGACCTAAATCTAGCAGCAAGGTTTTGTGATGAGTTTATCGCCCTAAAACAAGGCAAGCTGTGCCATATGAATGATGTCAAACACACCATGGAAAAGGATGTACTGCGCTCAATATTTGGTGTCGATTTTACCCTACTAACCCATCCTACCACTACTCATAAAGTCGCAGTTATATGAAAGCGCTCACCTTTTCGTTCGGGCTATGTGTGGCATTATGCTCAAGTTTATTGTTAAGCAGTTGCCAGTCGTCTGACGCCACCTCACAAGCACCACAAGCGCCACAAGCAATGTCACCTCAAGAAAGTCAAAAAGCGCCTAAAGTCATGACGCCCGATTGGGGTATTGCGGCGACGCTGACTGCCATGGGATACCCACCAGTTGCTATGGGCGACAAACCTTTCTATAGAGAATGGGTCGGTAAGCCTCTTATACCCGATACGACTCTCGACGTAGGAACACGCTATCAGCCCAATCCTGAAATGTTCTCTCAATTAGATTTAGATTTGGTCATAGACAACGCTTTTTATGCGCACCTGCGTCCTATGTACGGCGATTTGCCTATCCATTCTATTGAATTGACCAGCCCTAACAAAATTGCAAAGTGGGAGGACTTTATAGAACCCACGTTAGAATTGGGCCGATCTATCAATAAACCGCAAGCCGCGCAAGATTATTTAAACACTAGCAAGAAACAAATCTTACAAGCGGGACAGACTTTTCATGCGCGTTATCCTCATGTCAAAAAATTGGCTGTCGTGCAATTTGCCGATACTAATAATTTGCGTATGTTTTCGTATAATAGTTTGTTTCAACCTGCTTTAGAGACGATGGGACTACAGCTAGTAGCGTTGGCAGATGGCAATCAATGGGGGTTTACGCCCATTATGCTAGGAGACTTAGCGCAGCTTAATGACGATACTTGCCTTGTGGTCGTTGAACCTCTTAGTGACCTTCTCAAACTTGAATTAGAATACAGTTTAGTGTGGCAGCGCTTGGGTTATTCCTTTGATCAAGCGCATGCATCTAGCAAAAAAGGCCGCTGTATCGCCTTACTGCCTGCGACATGGAACAACAGTGGCGTGGCTTCTATGAATGTCTTGGCCGAGCGCTTAACGAATGTCACTTTTGTAGGCCATACCGATTTATGATGAATAAAAATAATTTTTTGTCAGCTAACCGTATTTATATGATGGTCGTTTTCTTAATGCTGCTAGCAGTAGTCAGCAGTTATGCAGTCGTACATCAGCTATGGCCTCTCGCTTTTTTAGAATTGTTCACCCCCTCATTTGAGCTATCACTTTCGGATATGAGTACCCAGCTACAAATCCTACCGACCATGTTGGTAGCATTGACCGCTGGTGGCCTTTTAGGATTGGTCAGTGTTTTATTACAACAGCTGGTAAAAAACACATTGGCCTCAGACACGACACTAGCAGTCGGTAGCGGTGCAAATATGGCGCTGCTCATTGTCACGTTATTCCTGCCTACTTTAGCGTTGGGGGGAAGTTTTTGGGTCGCTTTTATGGGCGCGCTTGGCAGTATGGCGATTGTTTTTCTTCTAGCTGCGCCTAGCCGCATGAATCCTTTGGTATTGGTGCTTGGCGGACTGGTAACCAATATTTTATTGGGCGCTATTACTGCTTTATTATTGATTTATTATGCTGAAGAAACCTTAAACGTCATGGTGTGGGCGGCGGGCAGTCTCACTCAGAATAACTGGCAAGTATCTGCCGTATTAAGCATCGCTAGTGTGATCGCCTTTATTAGCTTAATACCTTTATTAAAACCATTAGAAATAATGAGCTTAGATGATAGGCAAGCCAAAAGTTTGGGCGTTCCTATCAACCTCATTCGTGGATTGGTAGTGGGATTGGTGGCACTACTGACCGCCCTTGTCGTCAGTCGCGTGGGGCCTATTGGCTTTATTGGTTTAGGGGCTGCCACACTGGTGAATGTGTTTTCGGTACGGCGTATTGGTTACCGTTTGCTATTAGGTTATGTGTTTGGAGCGCTGTTGTTATGGATCACCAGTAATGCCACGACGCTGTTACAACATTATTTAAGCCTAAATATTCCTGCTGATGCAATGACGGCCATACTTGGTGCCCCATTGGTGATATGGTTAATCGTGAGCCAAAGTCGTCAACATACCGATGAGGTTATTCCGACTTTAGTTTCAGAACGCCGTGACACTCATTTAATGGGTTGGAGTATCGCCTTAATACTGTTGCTCATAGGCGTACTTATCTTTACGGCTACTTCAAATGGCTGGCAGCTTAGTACGCTAGGACATTTAATTGTTAATTTTAGATTGCCTCGTACGTTAAGCGCAGCCGCCACTGGCATAATGCTAGCCACTGCTGGCGTGCTGCTACAAACCTTAACACGTAACCCGATGGCTAGCCCTGAAGTACTCGGTATCAGCTCAGGCTCAGCGATAGGCGTGGTATTGGCCTTTGTTTTCCTACCCAGTTTTGGCTATACAGGTATTATATTATCAGGATTATTGGGCGCTTTTATTGTCCTTAGCTTGATCTTATGGCTTGCCCGTCGTATCAATCCAGCTTATTTATTATTAGTTGGTGTGGCCATTGCCGCATTGATGGGCGGTTTATTAAGTCTGGTAAAAATATCTGGCGATCAACGGTTACAAGCGGTGTTAAGTTGGCTATCAGGTTCTACGTACCTTGCCAGTCCAGAAACGGCATGGATTTTAGTAGGATTGGCTTTTATACTTTTTTTATTAAGCTTTATGGTGATCAAACCATTAGAAATATTGAGCCTAGGTAGCGGGATTGCCCGTGAGCTTGGGGTATCTTTGAGATTGTATCAAACCTTGATACTCATTCTTGTAGCTTTACTGAGTACGATATCAACGTTAGCAGTGGGACCACTCAGTTTTGTGGGTCTGATGATACCTCACCTCGCCAGCACATTAGGCGCGGTAAAGCTCAAACGTCAAATTCAACTGTCCGCTATCTTAGGCGCGGGCTTAATGGTCATAGCAGACTGGGTTGGACGCTATCTCATATTTCCCTATGAGATACCTGCTGGCACCATTGCTGCTATCATTGGCGGCGCTTATTTTCTATATTTGATGCGGCGTATTAGAGCGTAACCATATGGTTAATACTTCAATAACGACATGACAACATTATCGCTATTTAGGGCTTTAAAAATTTTGGTGTAATGGACAAAATTCATGCTAAAAAGTAGAAGGTAGTCGCTAATGGACATAATTCATGCTATTTGAGTGACTTTGATAGTAGAAAGTCTTTAATAAACCGTAACTTACGGTACTCATTTAACCCATGATGACTGTGCAATTGTCGCTTTAGCTCACTGAATAACCCTTCAAGAGAATTGGTCGTATTTGGTATATCTAAGTGCTCATATTCTCGATAAGTAAACAGCCAGTTACTATTGGTTCGTAGACTACGATAAGCACTTCTAAGACGCTTGTGCGTGTACCACGTTCTACCAGTATCCTCATTGGTACTACGTTCACTAAGATAGGCTTCATGAGTCAAATACCAGTGATCTAAGCGCTTTATGAACGCTGTCTTATCAAGCTGTATTATGTTTAAAGCGAGCTGTCTAAGCTCAATACTGGCGATGTTCTTAGGGCGACGAGTGAGGTAGCGGGTCACTATTTGTATTTGATGAAACTGGCACATCTGGCATGGGGTACAGGTAAATAACGTACGCAGTCCTCGTCTACCATCGCAGGTAATACTTTGTATATCAACGCCTAACGATGCTAGGTGATCAATCCCTTGCTTATAGGCACTATTAGTTTCATGACTCACTATCGCGTAATAAAGAACGGTTTTAGTGGTGTTATCCATAAAGACCATTAACCCAAACTTGCGACCAAAGTAAGTGGTGTCCATGATGATATTAGCAGTCTTTGGTCGTTTAACCTGATACTCGATACTGACTTTATCTAAGCGTCTTTGAATGGTTTTAAGACTACAGTGGTATTTATCAGCCAGTTGTTGGTAAGTCTGTTTACCTTGGGTATATTCAGTCCAAAGTGTTTGGTTATTGAGTCTTTTGCCACCTAAAAACTGCCGTCTGCAAGCTAGGCATTGATACTGCTGTTTATCTAGCTTACGTCCATTCTTCTTGGTGTGTTTATCACTACAAAAAGGGCAGTTTTTTGATTCATGGCGTTCATTCCTTGCAAATATAGACAGTATATAGCGTTAGACCCTATGACAGCATGAATAATGTCCATTACACCAAAATTTTTAAAATTAATAACGCGCAACTATTGTAATGAAAATGCTTATCATTATAATAGTGATTTAACTTACATATTGGTAACATTCATGCAATTGTCTCGCCTATATTCTGCTCTATTTTGCCTCAAAGCAACTAACAGAGCGCGTCACCCATTTTCAGTAAAATCACTGTCTATCTTTCACCTCTCTACTTCAGTCGTTTTACTTGCTGCAAGCCAAGCGGCGTGGGCACAAACCGATATAAATAATGACAGTCAATCAGATGTACCAAGTGTGGTACTTGATACGATTGTAGTGACCAGTAGTGCGGATGCGTCAGCGGATGGATTGCCAGATGCTTACGAAGGTGGCCAAGTGGCGACCGGAAGCCGCGTAGGAATTTTAGGCAATCAAGACATCATGGATACGCCATTTTCTACTACATCGTATACCAACGAATACATTGCCAACCAACAAGCACAAAGCGTGGGCGACCTGCTCAAAAAAGACCCAACTGTCCGCGTGGCCAGAGGTTTTGGTAACTTTCAAGAAGCTTACTTTATGCGCGGTTTCATCACCACATCAGATGATACGATGTTTAATGGCCTATATGGTATTTTGCCCCGACAGTATATCGCCACCGAATTATTTGAGCGTGTTGAAGTCCAACGCGGCGCTTCTGCCATGCTAAATGGTGCAGCGCCTAGTGGCGGCAATGCTGGTGGTACGATTAACCTATTACCAAAACGTGCTAGTAATGACCCACTACGCCAATTAACGCTTGGTTATGGTCAAGGTGACCAAGGTAAAATTGCCGTCGACGTGAGTGACCGTTTTGGCACTGAGGATGCATTTGGCGTGCGCTTTAACGCCGCTTATCAAGATGGCGATAGTGCCATCGATGATGAATCTTCAACATTGGGATTGGCAGCGCTTGGGCTAGATTATAAAGGCGAGCAATATCGTCTATCAGCAGATTTAGGCTGGCAAGATAACAAACTCAAAGAGACTCGCCCTAGTGTCAATCTTGGCAGTGTTTCTAGCGTACCAAAAGCGCCAGACGGCTCAAAAAATTGGGCGCAGCCTTGGACGTACTCAGATGAAAAAGATATCTTTGGTACCATTCGAGGTGAATATGATTTTAATGACAATCTCACCGCTTATGGTGCTTACGGCATACGAAGTGGCGAGGAAGAAAACTCACTAGCCACCTTAACCGTAAACAGTGCTGATGGTGCGGGCACGATTTATCGTTTTGATAACTCTAGAGAAGATTTGGTACAAAGTGCCGAGCTTGGTCTACGTGGTAAATTACAAACCGGTGAAGTGGCTCATAACTTAGTGTTGGCCGCAAACCTCTATGATCAAGAAGAAAAAGGCGCATTCGCATATGATTTTGGCAATCAGCTAGCGACCAATTTTTACCGCCCTACCGACTACACGGAAGTCCCTTTTACAAGTACAACTACGTTTGGCGGCAATTTAGACGATCCAAAATTAACCAATGAAAAGCAACTCCAAAGCTTTGCGCTAGCAGACACCATATCGCTGTTCGATGACAAACTGAAAACCACGTTGGGTGTACGTCATCAAAATATAAAAACCACCAGCTATGATGCCAACACGCAGGCAGAAACTGCTCATTACGATAAGAGTGAGTGGACACCAAGTATCGGTATTGCCTATCAACCAAACATGGATTGGTCGTTCTACGGTAACTATATCGAAAGCTTAACGCCAGGAAAAACAGCCCCTCAGACAAATAACAATGCTCCTGTTACCAATGCTGGTCAAGCTTTGGACCCTTATGTAAGCGAACAAACCGAAGTTGGCGTGAAGTATGACAACGGGCTTATTGGCAGTAGTTTGGCAATATATCGCACTGATGCCGCACGTGACTATATCGATGCTTCAAACACCCTTATATCTGCTGGTAAAAACCGTCACCAAGGCGTAGAACTGACCGTATTTGGTAGCCCTAGCGAAAATATGCGCCTAAATGCGGGGGTCAGTTATTTAAGTGCCAAACAAAAAGACACTGGTGATGCTGCGTTAGATGGTAATAAAGTCATTGGTCTTCCTACCTTACAAAGCAATGTCAATCTAGAATATGATGTTGCGGCACTCGAAGGATTAACCTTAACAGGTGAAATCATTCATACGGGCCCACGCTATGCCGATAATGCCAATACCTTAAAGGTTGACGGTTATACCACGTTAGATCTTGGAGCTCGCTATAAAACCGTGCTGGCCGGACAAGATGTTACCTTAAAAGGCATGGTAACCAATGTCACGGGCGAAGATTATTGGCAATCAGTCTGAGCTATGCTGAAAAAACCGTAGAGATAAACTTGGTAAACTAAGCGTATTAACAGGAGTTTACCATGACCAAGAAAGTAAGAACCTACAGTGACGAATTTAAAGCCGAGGCCGTCAAGAAGATATCAGACAATAATGGCAATATCTCAGCCACTGCAAAGCAGCTTGGCATTGCCATGCAAACGCTATCAAATTGGCATAACAAAGCCAATCAAGGCAAGCTTGTCGGCACAGAGCAATATGATCCTGACCTTATGAGTGCTCTTCAAGAAATAAAGCAGCTCAAGCGGCAGCTCA
>NZ_RRYV01000082.1 GCF_014861395.1 Psychrobacter sp. FME13
GCGAATGAGGAACGTTAAGAAACAGTCTGGGAGACTGTTTTAGTGACGCAAGGCGTAGGGCTATGCCCGAAGTGACAGCCCGTAAAGTACGCCTTTATTAAAGACAATCAGCAACTCTTTCGCATCAGTAGCATGTGCCGTGTATTGAGCGTTAAGCCATCGAGCTACTACGACTGGATAAGCCGTGACATCAGTGATCAAAAGATACATCGCAACCACTGTGAGCTATTGGTTAAGGCCGCTCACAGTGAAACAAAGGAGCGCTACGGCGTAGATCGTCTGCAAGCTTATCTAAGTGATCAAAGGCATCATATCAGTCAATACATGGTCAGAAGCATTAAAGAGGAGCATGGCATCAAGTGCCGTCGGCACAAGCGCTTTAAAGTGACCACCGACTCAAACCATAACAAGCTGGTTTATGACAATGTTTTAGATCAGAAGTTTGACGCTAAGCGCCCCAATGAGTCTTGGGTCAGTGATATTACTTATATCTGGACTGCTGAGGGCTGGCTTTACTTAGCAGGAGTGAAAGATTTATACACCAAAGAGCTGGTCGGTTACGCTATCAACAAGCGAATGACAGCAGATTTAGTATGCCGTGCACTTAACATGGCAATTAAGAATAAACGCCCAAGCAAGGGACTGATTGTTCATTCAGATAGAGGTAGTCAGTACTGTAGCCATGCCTACCAAAAGATCATCAAGCAGCATCTGTTTATAGGCTCAATGAGTGGTCGTGGCAATTGTTTCGACAATGCGCCAATAGAAAGCTTCTGGGGCGTATTAAAGAATGAGCTGATATATCATAAAGATTACAAAACCAGATTTACAGCCATCAACGATATCATTAGATATATTGAGCTGTATTATAACCAGACTAGGATTCAAAAGAGCTTGAGCTTTAAATCGCCAAGACAGGTGTGGTTTGATTATTATCGTCAAGCTGCGTAATTAAAATCTCCCAAGTTTATATCTACGGATTTGACGGCAGGGGTCAGAATGATTTAGGCTCACTTTATTATTCAGGTAGAGGAGTTAAGGAAGACTATGACAAAGCTTTTGAGTTATATACTAAGGCTGCGGCTCAAGGAGAAGCTTTAGCACAGTTTAATCTTGGCGAGATGTATTACTATGGTGATAGTGTCTCGCAAGATTATAACAAAGCCTACGAGTGGTATCAGAAAGCGGCCGATCAGGGCTATCAAGACGCTCAAGATCGTATCAATGAATTGATAAGTGAAGGCAAGATTACTCGGTAGTCGTCTCTAACTTTCATTGTTCTTAAAGTCGGCTCTATATCAGTTGTCTGTACAACAGCGCCAATCAGCCTTTTACATGTTCTGTAATGATAAATTCATATCCTCTACACATAAGTTTGCAAATACGTTATGATTGCTTTCACAATTAGAGGTAGTTATCTATCTTATATCATCAGACTCTTCTAAATATATTATTTGATTAACCAGAATTTTAATGCAGAGCGTTTATGAACTTTACCAACACTACCAACCATCCTGCACTGGCATTTGAAGGAGTCGATCAATTAGCTCAGAGCTTTCATGTGATCGTTATGAGGCAAACTTATACCTGGAATGAGCAGGGGTTGTTGATACTCGCTGACGAGCAAGACCCGCTGCGTTTAGAAGATCAGCTCGTTGATATAAAAGATTTAATGAGCAGCATAGTAGAAGAGTCAGACCTAGCGCATTACAAGCCAAAGTGTGACGTCATTATAAAGGGACATGCTTATGCTCCTAAGCACAAGCTAAATCAAGATAGCTTTACTGCCAGTATCAAACTGCAAAGCCCTGATTATATGGTTTTAGGCGAACCTACCGCCGCTACCAAATATGCTTTTGTTGCGCAAAGCTCTAGAGAATTTGCCAAAGACCGATACCACGCTGGTCAAGTCCTCATCGATAAGACACTCACTATCCTAAGTCCCAGATATCTACTCAACGATAGCATCACAGGCAACTCACATTACAGGCTGCACATAGAGCCGATGCCAAGCAAAGTCAGCCTAAATTCTAGTAGTAGCTTTGGTGGCTATAGTCTAATAGAAGACGATCATAAAGCGCTTAAATACATCAATAAAAATGAGCTGATACCAGAAGATCAGCGTAGTGCTATCAAACTTAACCCGCACCATGGCGTCATCGCCTATCTACAAGAGAATAGGTTCAATCCTGCTGGCACAGGCTATTGCTCTCCCATCTATTATAAATACGTGCAACCGCCGCGTATTACGCTCTCTCAAGTTCATCATCCAGACTTATTAATAAATGAAAGCTTGGTCAATCAAGTGGCAAAGGACAAGCTTGATCGAGATACCCATAATCGACTGGTCGCTGGTTTTGGCGTGCGTGCAAAGAGTCATCCAGAGCGCGCCAAATTAGTAGGGCAGGTCGATGAGGATTTCATCGAGAGTGGTGATGCTTATCCTAAAGGTTTTGACTTTGCGATGTGGAATAGCGCTTATCCTGATCAGCAGACAGATTTTTTGATGGGCAATGAATGGTTAACCTTAACTAATTTGTGTAACCCTGATATGACAGCTGCAACTATTACTCGTAGTGGCGACACAGAACTAAAGCTGTACCTGCCAGAAGTTTTGGCTTATATGACAGTAGGATCGGCAGACCCCCAGCTAATGGTCACAGAGCTACCGATGCATCTAGACACCGTGATAGTCTCACCAGATACGCAAAAGGTGAATCTAGTATGGCGGAGTATGATTATCGGCGACTATCAGCCTAAACTAGCTGTCCTAGCCGTTTTGGATAAAGATAAACAAAAAACATTGATTAAGCAGTACTATACAAAAACGGCTGACATTGTTAGACCTTATGAGATTGGTTAATACTAACCTCAACTTGTTTGGTGATATTTTATGGAATACCTACCTTTATGTTTATTGACAAGCATTGTTTTTTTGACAGGCTGTTTACCTACTACTGATACAGATGATAGTACAACGCAACAAGGCATGGTCATTGGAGATTTGGGCGGTGTCCCTGTAGAGATGCCAAGAGAGTCAGTGCATTTGCTTCAATATAATGGCGATCCTGGTTGGGGCGAAGCAAGGGTTGGGCCTATTCCTAAGCGTACTTACGAGTCTAAAATCTTTAGTTTTGGCTTTGATATTCGTTATACCGATAGGAAGATATATGATGGTCCTAATGGAAAAATGCATCGTGAGTATAGGCAACAAGAGGGTTTACCTGATAGTCCATGGGTATCTGTCGGTGTTATCTCAGGTGAATATTATCATGGTCCAGGCGGTATTGATCGTATTGGCAGCGGTACGTTAAGTTACAGCCCTAACAATGGCCCTGCCTCTACTTACGCCAAACTAGCAGGAACTCAATTTGGCTTAGAAGTGTATGCGCCGCCCGGTATAGACCCCAAGACTAAGACGCCATGGCGAGAGAATAAATATGCTGATGACGTTTTTATTCAGCGTGATGATGCTGGTGTTATTATCACTTATATTGAATGCAGTAACAGAGATGTTCGTCGCCCTCCTTGCGTGCATATGTTTGATTTAGAGCCTGAGATGGGGCTTCATGTTAGGGTTAGTTATTCTCGTCATGTGCTAAAAGACTGGCAACAGATAGAGCAGGCAGTACGCGCAGCGGTGTTAGATTTTAGAAAATAAAAAACAAAAATTGGTCATCTACTATGAGATACATAAACCTATGCTGGCTATCTAGTGTCATATTACTTAGTGGCTGTAGTGAATCCTCAAACTTTATAGATAATATTAAAGAAGGAATTAGTATGGAATCAGACAATACAGAACAAGATACAGTGATTGGAGATTTAGGCGGTGTGCCTGTAGAGATACCAAGAGAGTCAGTGCATTTGCTTCAATATAATGGCGATCCAGGTTGGGGCGAAGCAAGGGTTGGGCCTATCCCTGAGCGTACTTACGAGTCTAAAATATTTAGTTTTGGCTTTGATATTCGTTATACCGATGGGACGATATATGATGGTCCTAATGGGAAAATGTATCGTGAGTATAGGCAACAAGAGGGTTTACCTGACAGTCCTTGGGTATCTGTCGGTGTGTCCTCAGGTAAAATGTATCATGGTCCAGGCGGTATTGATCGTATGGGCGGCGGTACGCTAAGAGGCAGTTCTGTCTACGACCCTACAGCTACTTATGCCAAACTACCAGAGACTCAATTTGGCTTAGAAGTGTATGCATCGCCCGGTATAGACCCTGAGACCAATACGCCATGGCGAGAAAATAAATATGCTGAAGATGTCTTTATTCAGCGTGATGGCGCAGGCGCCATTATCACTTATATTAAATGCAGTAATAGAGATGTCCGCCACCCTCCTTGTATCCATCGATTTGATTTAGAGCCTGAGATGGGGCTTGATGTTAGAGTTAGTTATTCTCGCCATGTGCTCAAAGACTGGCAACAGATAGAGCGGGTGGTGCGCAAAGCTGTGTTAAATTTTAGAAAGCAATAGATAAAATTAATAATAGAACGAGGGGTTTATGGCAACTTTAACAGAGCCTGTTACGATTGAAGAGTTAAATTCACATATAGCAAATATTAAAGCCAATGGACGCCCCGCCGCCTTGGAATATTATGAATTTATGGAGAGCAAAGGCGATCCCTATGCCAGCTGGGCACAGGGAGTCGCTAACGATGATACTTTTACGGGGCAGGCTGCCAATAACTATAATGCAATATCGTCTCGATTTGGCGTAGGTGATCCGCCTCCTAGAGTTATCACTGATGCAGATTCTGCTCAAATTAATATAGATATGGCACTGGGTAATGCTGGAGAAATGCTTGAACAAGCAGAGCTATCTGGCGGCTCAACTAATGAAGGATTGCCATTTGATCCGACAAAAGATTTTCATGCTGAGAAGTTTAAAGAAAATGATTTAAGTATACAGAACTGGACATTAGCAGTGCCTATGGAGGCGTATAAGAGAAATTATGGAGAAGCTGCTACCGAAGAGCTTTGGCAACAGATTAATAAGACTGGAGGAACAGGTTTACCAGCAGTTTTGGAAAGCAGTAAGCTTTATGGACACACATTGGTAGATTTCCTCGACCCTTATAGTTTTTATCCTCAAGATTTAGGCTTTAAGTTAAGAGAAGCGCAATGGCTTGGTATAACTGCATTAGCTGGAATCGGTGCAGGATTTAGGATGGGATTGGACTGGTTGGATGAACTACAATTAAGCGGCTCGCAGCAGAATCAACTCATGGCCATCAGTAAAACCCCTTCCTTTAACTATACCTCCCATAAAAAAGACAGCGTCGCAGGGTATAACTTATATCAAATGCTTGATAATGCTGAGGACACCATATCAAACTCCACCATGAATGGATTTACCGTCTATGTCATGGGCAAAACCATTCAACCTACCTGTATGGGTGATGAGGCTGGTATAGGTGGCGGTGTCAAATCGGGGACGGTTGGCAAAGAGATCAGAGCCACCTCAGGGGCACCTAGTATCCTGTACTGTGGCTATCTATCAATACGAGCAGACGATACCTGCACGATGAATAATGAAAACGTTGAAGGGAAGTATATATCGCTATGTTAATTGATAAAGATGCGCAGTCAAAGTCCCCAACGATTGAAATAGATCAACCAGAGTCAGGCATTACCGCCCTCGGCGTCTCAAGCTTCGTTGCCTCTGGTAACCAAAGCTCTGCCTTTGATATTGGCATGGGCATAGCAGGCGCTATTCCTAATAGTGATGTCTCGCAAACTGTCGGTGCGATAAATATAGTATCAAGAGCGGCTCAGGCTGCCAATCAAGGCTCTATGCTAGGCGTAGGTATGGCGCTCGCAGGCGCAGTACCTGGTAGCAGTTTTGCCGATGCTATGGGTAAAGTGGGCGCCGTCTCTAACGCTATCGCAGCGGCCAACCAAGGCTCACCTATGGGATCTGCCATGGCATTAGCAGGCATCGCCCCTAATAGCCCTATTGCACAAACGTTAGGTCAGATATCTCAAGCCACTGATATGCTCAAACAAGGCTTATCCATCCTAAACCCTACCGTCAATCCAACTGATTTTATCAAATCAGTCATACCGCTTAATCCTATTAAACCTGCTAGCGAATCGGTAAATATCACAAGTGGTCCGCCTGGTGCTCGTGTCAAAGGCGAAGGTATTAAATGCGAAGCCTGCGCCCTTGCCAACCAAGAGGCTATGGTTGGCGCACCTGTCAACGCCCTCTATGGCAGCAAGCTATTGGTCGGTGGTGATGATATTGACTATCGCGGCAATGGCTACCTGCCATTTGTCATGAGTCGTATCTATAACAGTCAAAATCCTGATGTTGGCTGGTTTGGTCAAGGCTGGACGACTCAAGGTTATGAGCAGCGTTTGGAGCTAGACCCGCAGCACAACCGAATCTACCTAGTAGACAATTCAGGTCGGCGCGTGCCCTTTACTTATCTCGCTCCTGGGCACAGCTGTTATCAGCCTAGTGAAGGCATTACCTTATACCGTAAACCTTTATCTGAGAATAAAAAACACACTATTACCAATGCTAGGCCCATAGTCGCAGGTGCGACTAATGGTAGCCGTATTGGCGATCATGAGCCGTTAGAGTTTATCCTCTATCAAGGGGATTATAGTCCTAAAGCTCGTAATTCTGAGGCTCATAAAGTTGACGCTTTTAACGGCGTCGCCCAACATTACAGCTATGTCGCCAGTCGTCGCCATCATGGCACCGAAGCCGTCATATTACTGAGTAAATATACCGATAAATACGGTCATCAGAATCAGTTACACTATACTCGCAGTCCACTACAAGGCGACGCCTATCTACCGCAGTACCTTACTGATGATGCTAATAATTGCTACGAGTTTGAGTTCACAGTTTACAATGAGCAGCCTAGACTCACCACGCTATATAAAATAGAAGAAAGTAAGACTGCAACTTTTAGCAAAACCGTACTAGCAGAATACACTTATAGCTCCGACGGTGACCTGATAAAAGTCATCACTCAAGGACGCACCACCCGAGAGTTCGCTTATAAAGCACATCTCATGGTCTGGCAATCACAAGCCGATGGACAACAAGTCGCTTACCAATATGACCGTTATGATAATCCTAAAACTGCTCGTATCGTTGGGCAATCCATGAGCAATGGCAGACACTACCTATTTGAATACGGTCGTGACGCCAGTGGCATCGACAGTATTGGCACTACCACCGTCATCGAACAATTCGGCACGGCACTTGAGCGTACCCGTCACTATACTTATGACGACTGGTACAACATGACCAGCCTAACTGACCCCAATGGCAATACCAGCCGTTATGAGTATGATGACAACAATCGTATGATCAAAGCCATCAGAGCCAACGGTAGTCATACTTACTTTAACTATAAAGACCGCCATCTTGCGAGCGTACAAGTGCAGACAGGGATTGACCCTATTACTCAATTACCAGAGTATCGGGAAGTCAGCTATGAGTATAATCAAGCAGGGCAGATAATTACAGGTACAGATGCGCTCGGCAACCAGCAGCAGTACCGTTATAACGCCCAAGGCAACCCTATTGTCTACCGTGATGCTTTAGGGAATGACACTCAGTTCCAGTATGATCAGCATGGCAACCTTAAAACCCAAACCCTAAATAATGGTAGTCAGTTCGTTTTTGATTATGATGATTACGGTAACCTAATCAGCCAAACCGACTGTAGTGGCTATCAAACGCGCTACCAGTACGATGATAAGCAGCGCTTGCATCAGATCACCGATGCAGAAGGTAACATCACGCGTCACCACTATAATAATACAGCGCTGTACCTTCAGCTTCTTATCAGCCAAGTGCAGTATCCTGATGGCAATCGCATACAGATGGACTATGACGAGCTAGGACGCCTTATCAGCTATACTGACGCCCTAGGTCAACAAGTCACTTATCAATATGATAGTGCGGGCAATCTAAGCAAACGGACAGAAGATAGCGAAGAGTCGGCTAATACCGTAAAGCGCTTCAATGCCAAAGGCAATAGTATTGCCTATCGCTATGACGAGCTTGGACGTTTGACCACCCTAATCAATGAAAACGGTGAGAAATGGACATTTGAATATGATGCCAACGATAACCTTATCCACGAGACCCGCTTTGACGCTCATCAAAGCCGCTACGTATACAATGACATCGGACAACTTACCCAGCAAATAGACAACCCGCAACTGCCCAGACACAAACAGCATCATGTAATGATGGACTATGACCTTATCGGACAACTGACCGCCCGTCACAGCAGTCACTACCCTGAGCTTATCGGTAGTGACGCTAACAAACCTGTACGTCCGCAGTATCACCGTGTGCGCTATGAATACGATGAGATAGGGCAACTGATCAGCGCCGCCAATCCCAATAGCCGTACTAACTTAGCATATGATGCGGGCGGTAGACTGATAACAGAGACTCTCATCAGTCACTTAACCCAAGATGGACAGTATCAAGCACGCGAGCACACCCTCACTCATGACTATGACGAGCTTGGCAACCGCCTCAACATCACCTTACCCGATGGTAAAGTCATCAATCAGCTGTATTACGGCTCAGGGCATCTATATAACCAAAGCCTTTATGATCCTAGCAGCGATGAGCATATTGAGATACGTCATAGCGAGCGCAACAAGCTCCATCAAGAGATCAGCCGTCAACAAGGCATGCTTGAGAGCAGCTATGGCTATGACCCGATGGGAAGACTAATTAAGCAACAGAGCTTACCGTCTGGCGCAAATAACGAACATCTCACCATACAGCGCGATTATCACTACGACGCTTTAGGACAATTGACGCATTTAAGCGGTCATAGTCTGCTGAATCAGAGTAATAAAAATAAGAACCAAAAAAACCAATTCACCCGTAATCATCAATACCAGTATGACGCGCAAGGTCGATTAACTGAGCATAAGCTGACCGACTATCAAAACCATACGGGTGTTACCGAAGTATTTGCCTTTGATCCTGCTAGTAATCGTGTGCCTGTAAGAGTCGCTGACGATACCTCAGGCAACACACAGATTGATCATAGTAGACCACGTGAGCTAGTCCAAAACGGTAAAAGAATTAGATATACTTATGACAGTCATGGGCGCGTACTCTATAAAACTACAGAAGCAATTGATCATCTTGATACCGCATCTCGTACTGCCTTACAGCTGCAATACAATGCTAATAACGAGCTAGAAAAAAGCTTGCGTACCCAGTACCAAGGCAATCAAGTCATCAAAACTCAAACGATCTATCATTATGACGCCTTTGGAAGGCGTATCGCTAAGCAAAGTGAAGTACGTAAGCTAAGCAATCATCAAGGAAAGCTTACTCAAAGTAGCAAGACGCAGTACAAACACACACATATGCTCTGGGATAGTGACCTACCTATTCAAGAATACTCGGATACGCATGTCTATACTACTCTCTATGATCAGGGCAACTTTAAACCTGTAGCTCGTCTCGCTTGGCTACGTGATGATGTACCAGAAGTTGCTAATGATGATGTTGAAAATATAGATCTTGAGCAAGACGATAGTGTAATACAAGTTTATCACTATCATAACGATCAGCTAGGTACGCCGAATGAATTAACTAATGACCAAGGCGAGGTGGTATGGCTCGCTGATTATGAAGCGTGGGGTAATACCGCTAAAGTAGTTTGGCGTGAGCAACTGATTGATCAGATGCAAGTGAGTCAGGATGAGTTACAGCCTATCCGCTTTCAAGGTCAGCACTTTGATGAGGAAACTGGGCTACACTATAACCGCTTCAGATACTATGATCCTGACATGGGGATGTTTACCACTCGTGATCCGATAGGGCTCATGGGCGGTAGCAATGTCTTTCAATATGCGCCTAACCCTACGGGTTGGATTGATCCGTTAGGTCTTGATTATAGTATGGCAGGTTTAGGGGCGATAACAGGTCAGTCATTAGCCAGTATGAATTATATGGCTAGCAACCCACCAGCGCGCGTACCAAATAATAGTAAAGTAAACAAATTCATAAAGGATATTGGCTATAATATTTCTAAAGGCGGAAATGTAGAAGCTGAAGCTGGTGGTACATTAGTAGCAGTATTAGGAGTTAGACAAACATTTGGCGCAGCTAAAGATTCTCAAGGAAGAACATGCCCAACTGTTACAACTTGTGCATTAATTGGTCCTATGATTGGTGCTTATACTCATGCCGGAGGGTCTGTAACTACAGGAACATTAACACCAGGTAGTCGCACTTGGAGTTTATCAGGAACTGGAACTGGAACTATTGGTACTGGAGTTGGTTTAGGAGGAGCAGTAGGTGCTGATGGTTCACTAACAGGAAGCCTAGAAGGCACTGTAGGTGCAGCTGGTGGCGCTGCTGCAATGATATGTTCAAAGAAAGTCTCAACACAATGCACTAAATGATTAAAGGTCAGTCAATGAGTAAGTTAAGATTAAAAAAAGCCCAAAAAGGTATATTGTTAGCGCTTATATTATTTGTATTATCTATCTTTTTCGATTTTATAGGTCATGCTGGTATAGGTAAATATACTCTTTATATTACAATGGCTGTAATAATATACAATATGTTCAACGCTGCTATTTTTGTTAGCAATAGTAATAAAAAGTTTTTTAAGAGAATCAAAAACAAACAACCTATCTTTACTGACTCTCTAACAGATGATGAAGATGATTCTATAAAAAAGCTAGATGGATAATATTTGTAGTAAAAACTTGATTATTAGTGTGCTAATTAGCTTATTCGATAATATTCTAAAAAAGAAGGGGGTGATTTATGAATGCATACATAAAAGCTGCTCATGAAAAAAAATTTACAAAGT
This sequence comes from Psychrobacter sp. FME13, assembly GCF_014861395.1. Lineage (GTDB taxonomy): Bacteria > Pseudomonadota > Gammaproteobacteria > Pseudomonadales > Moraxellaceae > Psychrobacter. The sequence continues at coordinate 10,842 of NZ_RRYV01000082.1, forward strand.
ACGTTATATTTGGTTTTTTTATGATTTTATCAGGTTGCGTTAATAGCGAGCAACCTACAATTGCAGATAACAAAACTAATAACTTTAATAGATCTGTAACTGAAAAAGATTATAATTTTCAAAAATATACTGTCATTACTAAAATGTACTCAGATGCAGTGTTAAATAAATATAATGAAGAAAATAATACGTTGGATCATCTATATAAATATTCAGATAAAAGCTTAAAAGATGCTATTACACTTTCTAGTAAAAATATTACAAACACCTCTGAATCGCTGGATAGTATGAAAAGCTGTGAAAAAGCAATACTGATTTTAGACTTGATTCCGAGTACATCTTATGAACTAGACGACATTCTAGAAATAGATCATAAGATTTTAAATAACGGCTACATTAGATCAAAAATGTTAGTTAAAGGTTACGAGAAAATAAATAGCTATAATTTCGGCACTTTTAAAGATTTTTCACTAGATTGTGAAAACGGTGATTGTATGATAACAGATGTGTTTGACTCTGAAGGAAACTCGGCAAAGCAAAAAGTTAAATTACTTTGTAAATAAGTGAACCGCCCCGTCTTTATCGGAGAGTGATTTATTTGAGTCAGGCAGCGATGCCTGACAGATTTAAATTATCATAATACCGCTTTGAACCGCCTCGACTTTATCGGAGGCTGTTTATTCAAGTTAAGCCATAATAGCAATATTTCTAACACCACAACCTCTAACCGTATGATGTCTTCTATTTTAGAATGACAGCCGTTACAGGTTGAGGCATGATTGCAAATAAACTGTGACAGTCGGGGCAGCTGATTTCTATTTGTGTCTTCATAACCTCAAATATATCCGATTACTTCGGCTATCACCTCTCCTTTATTTTCTAAACATACTTTCTGATACACCACCAGAAATTAGAATAATACTATTATTTTAGCTCACTGGATTCAAACTCATAGCGATAGTACTGCGACTTTGAGGCGATACCGATGTTATAACCATATGATAGTGAAACGTAAACCACATCCACTTCATTGGCTAACGCATAACTGCTGTACGCTTTTTTAGCCACATTTTTGGCAAAATCTTCATCACTGATGTTATTTTTATCCATAGGTATCTCAATCGAAAGACTTTCCGTCACTGTTTGGCTGCCATCGTTATCAGTAAAAGTATGCGTGTTTTGATGTACGCCCGCGGAGCTGATATTAGGCTCAGACAATAGCGTTGTTTGTACTGCTATCAGTTCTTTAAAAAGGCCGTTATCCATAGCCATCCCCTCATTGGTAAAAGCAGGAACGGCTGCTGATGTTAAAAATAGCAACGCAACAATAACAAGGTGACCCTTCCAAATGGGCACTATAGATTGTTTGTCAGCATTTATATTAATGACGATAGAATTTGCAGCCAGATCATGCAGCGACTGTCTGGTGCTTCTGTTAAAAAAGAACAGGTAAACAATGGCTAATATACCGCCAAATACGATCGCGGTTAGCAGATAGAGTAATATATCAGATGGATTGTCACCAAATACAGACTGGCCGTTGAGGGCAAATGGTGTGATCAAAACAATAGCACGCAGACTGGCTTTACCCATACTTAACGGAATGCCGCTCTTATCAACCACTCTTATCTTTAGTAGTTTTTTGCCAAGAGTTTGTCCACCAGCACGTTGGCTATTGCCAATACCAAAATACAATAGCAAGATAATGACACCAACAAGTTGCCCCCAATTGCCTAATTTCACAAATACACTTTCGAATATCAATCCTAGTAGTAGCCCAACACATCCCAAAATGATCGCATCAACCAGTAAAGCGCCAAGGCGGCTATAAATATCTGCTAAGTATGTCTTCTGTTTTATGGTCGCCATTAATACTCTCAAATTAAAAATAAATCTGCTAGCTTAATAGAAAGCATGTTGACAAACAAGCGTAGGGTCTTTAAAACACCACCTGATAATTTAACCCTGTTAGGCGTCGCTGCCTGATTCAAGAAAAGCAGCCTCCGATAAAGTTGGGCCGATGCAGTGGTTAGATAGCATTCAGTTACTAGTAAAATTTTATACACTCATCAAAATGCTCAAATAAGAATAGTGATATTTGTAGTTAAGAGGAATGGTATAAGCAATATGCTCCTCTTTACCATTGACTATTAATGTAAAGCTGACTTTTTCAATAATGTCTTTGGGCATACTCTCAACGTAATGCAAAACGAGACTTTTGGAACAGTCCGTTGTCCCTATGCAACCTTCCAAATTAGAGACTCTCTTTAATGGTTGATATAGTTTGCCATCCTCAGAATAATGTGCCAAAACGACGGAGTCTTCTACTAGCTTTACCCCAGAATCTTTAGAAAAATTAAAGTCTAGGCGTGATTTGCGCCAAATATTATCAGGCGTGAGATGAGCGTTATTGTCATTAGTTACGTCATTAAGGTGCATAATCTCAACGTAGTTGTAGCCACTTTTATCGCTATCTAACCTATACAAGGTACTGTCAAACTCGTATTTAGGAACTTTATCGCCCTCATAAAAGTATTCGTTGTCATAAGGAATAGGTGAGTTTTCTTTTTCTACCCCATAGTTAAAGTGCCAGCATCCTGATAAGGTTAGACTCACTATAATAGTGATAAAAATGCGACTTATTGAGACTAGGTGACTATTTGTAAAATTAGTTTTCATGGACAACGACTACCTAGTTAGACATTTGAAGTTTTAGCTATTATAAGTTTAATCGTTCTTTAGTATCTCATATTCTGCGGTTTTATCCGCTAGGATAGCGCCATTTCTATCGAGCATAGTTCACCTGTAGCGATGACTATTATTTAGAGTCATATGTAGTTGTATGGCATAATTAAATTGGACAGTGTATAGGAGGCTTATACTAACCCAAAGAGGAAAACAGTATAACCAGCAAACGTAACTCTAGTGGCACACTAAATTTGGACTGCATTTAAGAGAAGATATATTACATACGAAAAAGCCAGACAACCTAAGCTGTCTGGCTTTAATATTTTGAACGACTTATCTATGATTATGTTCCCGCCATACAGCATGCTCACATTGTAGTGGCATAATAAACTTGGACAGTGCATAAGAGGTTTATACTACCCCAAAGA